>JANXOP010000081.1 GCA_025357755.1 Kofleriaceae bacterium
CTCGGCTTCAGGAAAGCCGAGGCTGCGCGCTATGTCGACCAGGCACTCGCGAAGGTCGATAGGCCTGACCTCGAGCTGCTGATCCGTACAGCGCTCGCGTGTTCGCGGCACGGAGTGACCTAGCTTGCTCGCCAGCAGCGCACGATGATCAGATGTCTCCGGCGCGGCAGACCGCGGGAGCGCGCGCGAAGCGCCGCTGCTGAGAAACGCCCGAGGATCGAGATGGAATTGATCCTGCTGGAGACCACATGACTGCGTGAGGTGGCGAATCGAGTCGACGCGATTCAGGCGAGCCGCACCTGATCAACCAACCAACCTACAAGACGAATGACGAGCGCAATTCCCCTCGGTTTCGATGTTCGCCACAGTTCGAGTAGAACCCAGTCTCCTCGCAACTAGCCCGGTTCGTATGATCCTCGACCTGCGCGATTCTGTTTAGTTTCGTCGCGACCATCAACCGCGAGCTCTTCGCTCTTGCGGTCGAATTTTCTCGACGGCATTGACACATGTCGACGACTTTTTGTCTGCACGTGATCTAGGCTCCCTCGAAGCCTGGTTCGTCATCTCTCCGCGATTCCGCGGCGACGTGCGAGCGGCCGTACTCATGGAGCGAACGTCCGATGAAACTAGAAGGTGAATACGTCTTCGAAGCTGATGTCCAAGAGGTCTGGGACGCACTGTTCGATCCTGCGGTGCTCGCGGCCGTGCTTCCGGGCTGTGAAAAGCTCGAGCTCGTCGATGGCTCGTACCTCGGCGAGATCAAGGTCAAGGTCGGCCCGATCCAGGGCAAGTTCAGCGGCAAGGTCGACCTCCTCGATCTCGACGAGCCCAAGAGCTACCGGATGAACGTCGACGGCAAGGGGGCCCAAGGCTTCGTCAAGGCTACGGCCTCGATCAAGCTCGAGCCCAACGGCAGCAGTACGAAAGTGATCTACAACGCCGACGCACAAGTCGGCGGTAAGATCGCGAGCGTCGGGCAACGCCTCGTCGAGACCTCGGCCAAGGCGATCGTGAAGCAGAGCCTCGAGGGGCTGTCGGAGAACATCAAGATTCGGTCCGAGGCGTATCGCGCGGCCGCGAAGGCGGCGCCTGCGCCCGAGGTCGTCGTGGCAGCCACGCCCGAGCCGGTGCCGCAAAAAGCCGAGCCCGTGATCGAAGCGGTCGCCGACATCGTGAAGACGGTGCCGGAGGTCGTGATGCCGGTCGAGCTCGCGAAGCCCGAGCAACCCGTCGTCGCGGCGCCAGCGGTCATGGTCGCGGCGCCGAAGCCGGCCGTCCCGGTCATCGAATACAAGAAGGCCGATGCCAGCAAGCTCGCTGGCGCGGTCGCAAAAGAAGTCACCAAGACGTTGGCGCCGATCATCGCGATCGTCGTTGCCGTGATCGCCGTCATCATTTTCTTGATCGTCAGATAGATCGCAAAGGAGAGCTCAGATCCCAGGGTCGTTGGATTATCACGTCCCGAAAACCGTCGATGATGCGATCGCGCTTCTCGGCAATCCCGCCGGTGATCGATCCGTTCGAGGCGATGCCGGACAAGACGATCGTTCCGGGTGATCACACCATCGCCGCACCCTCCGATCGGGGCGAAGGGCGTCGGCGAGTCGCCGACCGTCGGCGCGCCACCCGCGAACGCGAACGCGATCGTCGATGCGCTGTGGCACCTCGGGGTCCGTCACATCGACATCCCGGTCACACCGCAGAAGGTGTGGCGGCTGCTGCGCGCGGCCGGCGTGACCGACTGAGCTGAGTTACGATGGGCGGGTGAGACTGGTGTCGTTGGTACTCCTGGCTGGTTGCGACATCGTGCTCGGGATCGACGAGGTGCACGATGCCGCCCGCGCCTCGCCGGTAGTCGACGCCGATCGAGGAGACGCCACGATGGTGGACGCGTCGCCAATGGCGACCAGTTGCCCATCCGAGTATAGCCTGGTGAGTGGGACCTACTATCGATACGCAACGGGCGCCGGATCGTGGGGCGAGGCCGAGGCGAGCTGCGAAGCGGACGGCCTCGCGACCGGCGCGCACACGCATCTGGCGGTGTTCGCAGGGTTGTCCGTGACCTCGGCGGAGCTCTCGAACGCGTACGACTTTGCGAAGCCCGCGCCCGGCGAATACATCTGGATCGGCCTGACGGATCGGGTGACCCAGCCATCGCTCTGTTCGGACGGAGATGCATCGACGTTCGAGTGGGTGACCCAGGAGAACGCGACGGCACCGCTCGGCAACGCTCCCCCGTGGTACGCGGGCGATCCGCGCTCTCCGTGCACCGCGCAATGCGTGCGAATCCTGGACAATGTCGCGCGCATCACGAACGTTGATTGCTCCGATCCGGGTGCGTATCTCTGCGAGTGCGATGCCTACCCGGCGGTTCACGCGCGCTTCTAGCTGGACTGTGTGTATCTTCGGAGCGTGGCGAAGCGCGATCCGCATCAGCTCCGTGAAGAAGCCGCCTCGGCGGTCGCGCGCGGCAAGCTCGAGGTCGCGCTGAGTCTGTATAGCGAGCTCGAGGAGCTCGAACCGAATGCCGCGGCGTGGCCGAAGCGGGCGGGCGAGACTCATCGCCGGATGGGCGATCCGGCCAGCGCGGTAGTCGCGTTCGAGCGAGCGGTCGACAGGTACGTTCACGACGGCCTGCTGGTCCAGGCGATCGCGGTGTGCAAGCTGATCTTGCAGATCGAGCCCACCCACGCGACGACCGCCGAGCGGCTCGCCGAGCTCGCGACTCCGACACGCGCGGAAGCTCGTGCGGTGCGCGCGCGTGCGCCTGTCGCACCGACCATCGAGCAGGCGCGTCCCGCAGTTGCGCTCGGAGATGACCCGCCGGTGCGGCGCGTGCCCGTCGATCCGCGTCGCGACGAGATGCCGGCATCGCGAGCCGCGTTGCTCGAGGTGACGGCTCCGCCGCGTCGCGACGAGATGCCCGCTTCGAGAGCCGCGTTGCTCGAGATCGCAGCGCAGGCTCCGGGCCCGGCTCGCCGGAGCAGTCCGGTGACGCTGCCGCCAGGCGGTGGGCTCGATGCGATCCCACTCGCGATGGTGATGCCCGATTCGCTCCGCATCGTGCGCGCGGATGGCAGCGATGCCGGCGTCAGCGTGCTGCGCGTCGATGTCGCGTTCGACGATGTCGCGTTCTACGATGCGGATGATGAAGTCGAGATCGAGATCGTCGATCCGCGTCGGCTCGCGCTGCTCCGCACTCCGGTCTTCGCCGCCTTACCGCCGGTCACGCTCGAAGCTCTGATCGGTAAGCTCGAGCTGCGCGAGCTCTTCAACGACGAGGTGTTTCACGAGGGCGATGCGGGCACGACGATGTTCGTGATCAGCGAAGGCGAAGTCGAGGTCGCGACCGCGGGCCAGGCGCTCGCCACGCTCGAAGCGGGTGCGTTCTTCGGTGAGATCGCCTTGGTCACCGATCTGCCGCGCTCGGCGACCGTGCGCGCGAGAGGCAAGGTCGAGCTGCTCGCGCTCGATCGCGAAGTGGTGCGCGAAGCGGCGGTCACGTCACCGGAGATCGTCGCTGCGTTGTTGCAGTTCGTACGCGATCGCCTGGTCGATCGGGTGAGCCGCACGAGCCCGCTGTTCGCGCCGTTCTCCGAGGAGGAGCGGGCGACGCTCGCAGCGCGATTCGAGACCATCGAAGTCGATGTCGGGACGCAGCTGATCACGTTCGGCGAGAAGGCCGACGGCCTGTATGTCGTGCTCGCGGGTAAGGTCGAGGTCTCGCGCGATGGTGAAGGTGCGGTCGCGACGCTCTCGAGCGGCGACGTGTTCGGCGAGATGTCGTTGATGGGCAATCGCGGCTCGACCGCGCACGTCCGCGCGACCACGCGGGTTCTCGCGCTGCGCCTGCCAGCGCGGGTTTTTCAGGAAATCGTCGTCACGTATCCGCAGGTGCTCGAGTTCCTCGGCGATCTCACCTCGAGCCGGTCGCGGCTCCGGCAGGCCGAGGAGTTCCTCGATCTCCACATCACGCTCGTCTAGCGGCGTAGAGTCCGGGGCATGCGTTGCCTCGTCGTCGCCTCCGTCCTAGTTGCGTGCTCGTCGCCGGCCAAGCCCGCGCGTCCCGACATGCCACCCCCGACGGCGAAGGCGGTGCCAACGTCGGACGTCGCGGTCGAGCTCGATCAGCTCCGCGAGGGTTCGACCGTGCGTGGTTTCACGGTCGCCGCGGTGTACCTCGATGATGCCGATCATCCGATCGGCGCGAAGCTCGTCCACACCAAGACCGGCTTCCAGCTCGACTACCTCCGGATCGAGAGCGCACCGCAGGGCTACATCTGGGCGAAGACGTATCCGACGAGCGATCAGGGCGAGCCGCATACCCAGGAGCACTTGTTGCTCGGCAAGGGCGCGCGCGGCCGTCGGCTTGGCTCGTCCGAGGCGATGGCGCTCGCGAAGAGCTCGGCCTTCACCGAGCAGTGGCACACCGCGTATCACTTTCATACGATCGCGGGTCCCGACGTGTACTGGTCGGTGTTCGCGAACCACCTCGACGCGCTGCTCGACCCCGACTACACCGATGAGGAGATTCGCCGCGAGGTCCGCAACTTCGGCGTCGACAAGGCGGACAACGGCACCCTGCACCTCGAGGAGAAGGGCACGGTCTACAACGAGATGGTTCGCGCGTACGAGGATCCCGAGGCGATCCTGTGGCGCGCAGCCCACCAGCTCACCTACGGCGAGCACCACCCGCTCGCATTCGAGTCGGGTGGGTTGCCGGCGGCGATCCGCACGATGACCCCGAAGGATATTCGCGCATTTCACGACGAGAATTATCAGCTCGCGAACATGGGCATCATCGGCGCGTACCCGTCGTCGATGCCGCTCGCGAGCGTGCTCGATCACACGGCCAAGATCCTCGATGGTCAGGCGAGCCACCTGGGCCGGATCGGCAAGCCGCATACCGAGGCGCAGTTGCCGAAGCCGAACCCCGCCGCACCCGGCACGCTGAGGATCGTCGAGTATCCGTACGCGGAGACCGCGAACCCGGGCCCGATGCTCTTCATGTGGCCGGCGACACGTACCCTCGATTCGACCGAGCTCGCGCTGCGCGGGCTCTTCGTCGAAGCGCTCGCGAGCGACGAGTCGACGCCGCTCTACAAGAAGTTGATCGATTCGAAGACGCGCGTGATGGAGCTCGGCGCGAGCACGATTTCGGGACACGTGACGAGCCCCACCGAGCCGGTGATGCTCGAGCTCGAAGGCGTGAAGGCCGACAAGCTCGACACCAAGACACTCGGCGAGGTTCGCACGCTGATCCTCGCCGAGCTCGATCACATCGCGAAGCTGCCGGCCAATGACCCCGAGCTCGTCGCGTTCGATCGCGATGTCGCGAGCCGCGTGATCGCGCAGCGTCGTCGACTCGCGAAGTTCCTCGATTCACCGCCGGGGTTCGGCATTCGTGGCACGGGAGCGAACTGGTTCTTTCATCTCTACGAGCTCGCGAAGACCCCCTCCTTCGCGAAATCATTGACCAGCCGGCCCGAGCTCGCCGCGATCGACAAGCTGCTCGCTGCCGGAGGCAACCCGTGGCGGAACCGGATCGAGCAGTGGGGCCTGCTCGAGGCGCCCTACGGCGTGGCCGCGAAGCCGAGCCCCGCACTCCGCAAACAGCTCGACGACGAACGCACGAAGCGCAACACCGACGAGCTCGCGCGGCTGCAAGCGCAGTACAAGACGACCGACGCTGCGACGACGCTCGCGCGTTATCAGGTCGACTACGCCAAGGCGACCGCCGAGCTCGAAGCGCAAGCCGCCACCGAGCTCCCTCCGCTCGTCGCGAGCCCGCCGATGACCCTCGACGACGGCCTCAAGTACGAGACCGGCGAGCTCGGCACGGTCCGCACGTTCACCGCGACGTTCGATTCGATGCAGAGTGCACACACAGCCCTGTCGTTCGATCTCGCGAACACCGTCGCGCCCGAAGAGCTGTGGCTGCTGGCCGCGCTGCCCGAGTTGCTGTCGACCGCCGGCGTCGTCGAGAAGGCTGGCCCGATCAGCTCGGCGGAGATGAAGGAGCGGCTGCGCAAAGAAGTGCTGAGCCTCGAAGTCAAGTACATCGGCAACACGACGGATCCGGAACGACCTCGGCGCACGCAGCGTAGCGAGCTCGCGTTCTCGGGCTCGGGCCTCGGCCCGACCGAGACCAAGGCGGCCCTCGCCTGGATCGCCCGCGTGCTCACCGCACCCGATTGGCGGATCGAGAACCTGCCGCGGCTGCGCGACATCGTCGCGCAATCGCTCGCGACCGCGCGCCAGCGCATGACCCAAGGCGAGGAGAGTTGGATCTGGGATCCGCGCGACGCCTGGTACCTCCAGGATGCGCTCCAGGCCCACACCGGCTCGTTCCTGACGAAGATCTTCGATCTCCATCGGCTGCGCTGGATGTTCGAAGATCCGCGCGATCCGGTCGTCCAGAAAGAGGCCGTGACGTTCCTGGCCAAGCTCGCCGCCAGCAAAGGCAACCGCGCCGTCCTCGCCGCCCTCGCGAAGCAACTCGCCACGGATCCCACGCACGCCCCACTCGCCACGTCACTCTCGGCGAAGGCCCAGGCGATCGCGCGCGATGCCGGCAGTGACCTCGCCACGTTGCTCGCCGATCTTCCCGACGACACGCTCGCGGCCGACTGGGCGTTCCTGTGCCATCAGATGGCCAGGGACCTCGCCTCTGGTGCGCCCGCCGCGCTCGCGAAGCTCGAGACCCTGCGCTCGCACATCGTGCGCGCCGAGCGTGCGCGCCTCGTCGAGACCGCCTCGACCGCAAACCAGCAGGCGATCGCCGCCGACCTCAAAGCGCTCGTCGACACCATCCCGACCACTCCTGCCCCCGACAAGCCCGAAAAACCGATCGGTCCTTCCCCGAAAGGTGGGCTGCGCGCACGCCTCGCAGCCCGCGCGAAGCTCCCCGCAAACCAACCCTTGTTCGTCGGCCTCTACGCACCGTCGACCTCGAGTGGCGTGTTCCTCAACACCACTAAGGCCACCAGCTTCGCGGACGACAAGCCAGACAAGATCCTCGACTACCTCACCTCGAACCTCTACACCGGTCACGGTGCCCACTCGCTGTTCATGAAGACGTGGGCCGCCGGCCTCGCGTACTCCAACGGCGTCCACCCCTTCGTCGAGACCGGCGACCTCGAGTACTACGCCGAGCGCTGCCCTCTCCTACCTCAGACCCTGCGCTTCGTCGTCGACGTCCTCCAGCACGAGAAGCCCGACGCCAACATCGCGCGCTACGCGATCGCGAACGCCTTCGATTCCCGCATCGCGCAGGGCTACGAGCAGCGCGCGGCCGCGATGGCGGCGAACCTCGTCGACGGCATTCCCCCCGATCTCGTGCGCGAGTTCCGCACCAAGATCCTCGAGCAGAGCCAGCACGCAGACCTCGCGAACGACCTCTACGCGCGCATCCCAGCCGTCTACGGCAAGCTCCTCCCCGGTCTCGCGCCGCCGTCGCGCGACGTCACCTACTTCGTGATCGGGAATGCCAAGCAGCTCGCCGCCTACCAGGACTACCTCCACGCGGTCGTGAGCAAGGCGACGCGGCTCTTCACGATCTACCCGCGCGACTTCTGGCTCCCCTGAAGAGGGACGGTAACTCATTAGTCACTTTACGGCGGCTATCATCCCGGAATCACACGTGCGCGGAGGGACGGTAACTCACTCGCGGAGTCTCGGACTCGATCGATCGACCGTCGAATAGCCATGCCCTGCGTGCATCGACGCTCAGCGGTCGAATGGCGGATGTGAGTTACCGTCCCTCGAGCAGTGTGCAAGTTCAGCCAGTTGGCGAGCGTAAAGTGAGCAATGAGTTACCGTCCCCATTACTTGCGCGCGACTTCTGGCTCCCCTGAAATGGGGACGGTAACCGACGCGAGGCCGAACCCCTCACCGCTCGCAGCGAGCCAAACGAGTAACCGTCCCTATTTCTGAGTGAGATCGATCGCGGTCTTCAGCGGCAGATCGATCTGCTGGGCCAGCGCATCGGCCGTGGCGGCGACATCGACATCGGGAATGACCCCCTCGTCTTCGATCGGCTTGCCGTCGGCCGCGAGGAGGTTCCAGGTTGGAATCTGGACGGTGCCGCGACTCGCGGGCAGGGCGACCGAGACGGGCGCGCCGGAGCTACCACCTGTGGTCTCGCCGACGATGATCGCGCCGACATCGGCACGTAGGGCGGCCGTGACTTGCTCGCAGGTCGAGATGCAGCCTGCATCGGTCACGACCGCGAGCTTGCCGGCGTACTTGTGCGGCAAGGCGTCGACCGTGAGGTGCTGGATGGGCGAGAAGCCGTCACTCTCGGCTGGAAGGTCCTTCCACATCGCGCGGCGCGCGAGGGTCTCGGGCGCGGCGAGGACGCGATAGGTGCCGAGGCTCGCGATGCCTTCCGCGAGATCGGCGACGACGCGATAGCCGACCTTGTCGATGCCGCCGCGATTGCCGCGCAGATCGATGACGATCGCGGTGGCGCTGCGCGCTTCCGCGAGCACGGTGTCGATGGCGGTCGCGCGGGCGGGGCCGCCTTCGAGCGAGCGCAGCGTCACGACCGCGACGTCACCGACGTGCGCGATCGCGATGACGTCGTGCTTGGCCGAGGTCGGGAGCTGAGGCGTGATCGCGATGTGGAGCGCTGTACCACCACCGTGCGGCGCCACGTCGACCGTGCGGACGCGAGGGGGCGCGCCCCTGGGATAGAGTGCGCTCGTCCAGGTCTTCGCGAATGCGACGTGTGCGGACTCGGGTCGCGCGTCCGAGCGCAGCGCTACTTCACGGGCGAGCACGTCGACGACGGGCATGCCATCGATCGAGGTGACCTCGTCGCCGGGCTTGGCGCCCGCATGCGCGACGTCGCTTTGTGGATCGACCTCGGTGATCAGGAGATGACCGTGCGCGGCGGTGGTGAGGAGGCCGAGCCGAAAGCTCGTGTAGCCCTGCGAGGGCGCCGCCGTCGACGGTGGGCGATAGGTCAGGTGGCCATCGTGGAAGGCCGCGAGCGTGGCGTAGAGCGCGCGGTCGTAGGCGAGCCACGAGGTCGCCGCGAGGAGCGCGGTCTCGGCGGTACGAAAGATCGCATCTTCGTCGAGGTGATAGCGCACGAGCTTCGCCGCGCGGTGCGCGTACATCGCATCGAGCAAGCGTCGAAGCTCGGCGAGCTCGGTGCGCCGGGTCTCCGTACTCGGGAGCTCGCCACGTACGTGATCCGGGTCATGGACCGGGCCCGACACCTGCTTCACCGGCCGTCGCGTCGGTGCAGGCAGAGCGAGCGGATGGTGCGGCGCCGAACACGCGGCGCACGCGACGCAGACGAGTAGCTTAGCGACGGTGATCGCGAACCACGGGACGCGACGAACCACGCGACGGCGCGCGATATACGCTGCCGCCACCGCGATACGCGGGTGCCACGCGAACGCCACCTTCGGAGCGAGCTGCACCGCGGTAACCGTTGTTGTTGTAACCGCGATAGCCATTGTACCCGCCGCGATTGTAGTTGCCGCCGCGGTAGTGAGCGTAGCCCTCGGGACGCGAGATGCCGCGCACGCCGATCGGTACGTTGTACGACACGCCCCAGCCGCGGTTGTAGAAGCCCGACCGGTACCAGACGTTGTTGTCGTATCGCCAGTAGTAACCGTCGCTGTAGAACACCGGGTAGTCGTAGTCGGCGATGACTTGAACGCCCGGAGAGACGTACTCCATCGAGGGTGAGCCGTAACTCACCCCGCCACCGTATGCGACGCCAACGCTCGGCTCTTCGCTGTAGCAAGCGCCGAGGAACATCAGAGATACGACCAGTAGGAATCGCTGCATAGGGCTCCTGTGACGGACACAAAGCGTAGCATGGCGAGCGTCGTTGGACGCGATCACCCCGACGAGGGTTAAGCCGTGAACAACTGGTCGTTGATGGTCAGATAGATCACACCGCCGGTGACCGAAATGTCCCACTTGTTGTTCCGATCGAGCGTGGCTGCGACGCCATCGAGCAGCTCGGGTGCAAGCTCCACGATCTCGATCGCCTCACCCTTGTGGACGCCACGCTCGGCGATCGCTTCGCGCAGGGCGGCGGCGCTCTTCCACGTGTAGACCACGACGCGCCTCGCAGCCTTCGTCGCCTTGTGGAGGCGATCGGGAGTCGGCGAGCCGACCTCGAACCACGCCTGCAGCTCGCCGCGCAAGTTGCGCTGGACCATCGCGGGCTCGGTGTCATCCGAGACGCCGCCCTTGGCGAACTCCAGGCCTTCGGCATGCTCGAGCGTTCGTGCGAGCACGCGCGTGACCAGATAGCGTGCGCTCTCGGAGGGATGCTGCGCGACGCGCAGAACGATCGTCTCGTAGAGCTCTTTGTCGACGTTGGCGAGGTTGATCTCGAACCGTCGCATCGTCGCTTGCTGCGCCATCAGATCGGCTCCGCGAGACAGTAACGCGAACCGCGCGCCTGGACGATCGCCGCGACCTCGGGCGGCCAGTGATCGCGCGCGGCCTCGTCGAGCGAGCGGTTCTCGCGCACGGTGTAGCCACGCGCCGCGAGGTAGGGCGGGAGCTCTTCGGCCTGCCAGCCCCACACGAATGGTTCGCCACCCGCGCGCACCACGGTACGGACGAGCCGCATCATCGGCGAGGGTTGTTCGATCCGCGTGCGTTCGAAGTACGTCATCGCGAGCTGGCTGCCGGGGGCGCACCAGGCGTGGACCGCGCGCAGCGACGCATCGATCGCGCCTTCACTGAGATACATCGTGACGCCTTCCCAGATCGTGAGTGAGGGCAGGTTGCGTTCGAAGCCAGCTGCGACCAGCGCTCCGACCAGCTCGCTCATCGGTTGTTCGAAATCCCACGCGACGTAGTGCGCGGGCGAGGTCGCGCCGAGCTTGCCGAGCACGCGCTGCTTGCGCTGTTGCGTCGCGGGATGATCGATCTCGAACACCGGCACGTTGGCGAGCTCGGCGAGGCGGAGCGCGCGGCAATCGTAGCCCGCGCCGAGTAGCACGAGCTGACCTCGGGGGTGAGCCACGATGAACGCGCGGACATGATCGTCGAGCACGCGCGTGCGGATCTGCATGTACAGCACCCAGGTACCCAGCCCAGGACGCACGGCGAGGGCGCGACCCAGACGCGATCCGGCGAGCCGCTCGGGCAGGTAGGCCTTCGCGAACGCCGCGCCGTAGGGATCGTGCGCGAGCTGGAGCTCTGGGGGCAACAGCGTACCGAACGTGCGCGCCGCGGCGACCCACGCTGCCGTGAGGCTCGGCCGTGCATCTTTCATGTGTCTTTCACGATTTCGGTGCGGGCTGCGAAGGCGCGCGCTTGTTCAGCTTGTGCGCCCACCCGCGTGGTCGCTCGACGATCTTGTAGTCCTCGTGGTCGACCGCGACGCGGCCCGATTCTTCGTGGACGAACTCGAGGACGTAGTCGATTTCCTGGTCCTCGAACGTGTCGACGTGCGCGCGATCGGGATGGTCGTGCGCGTAGCCAACCATGCCCTGGAACGTCACGACATACGCTCCGAGGCCACCGCTGACATCCGCGCGAGACTGCTCGAGAATCGAGCTCGCATCCATCGCGAGCGACACGCCCTCGGGGAGCTGGATCGCGGTGACTTGGGCCTTGTAGCCGTCGCCGGGGACGCCATCCGTGGCGAGCCACCGCACGCGCAAGGGTTTGTCCTCGTCGAGGCGGAAGTTGACCAGGACGGTGGGCTCGCTCATGGCGCGAGGATACCCGGAAGTGCTAACCCTCCGCCATGCGCTACCTACACACGATGGTCCGCGTACTCGACCTGCCAGCGGCGATGCGGTTCTTCTGCGAAGGGCTAGGCCTGCGCGAGCTCAAGCGCAGCGAGCACGAGAAGGGCCGGTTCACGCTCGTGTATCTCGGCGAGCAAGAGGGCGACTCGCCGCAGCTCGAGCTGACCCATAATTGGGATCACACCGAGGCCTATCCGAGTGGTCGCAACTTCGGCCACGTCGCCTACGAAGTCGACGACATCTATGCCGCGTGCGAACGGTTCGCGAAGCTCGGCTACGTGATCTCGCGGCCGCCGCGCGATGGTCACATGGCGTTCGTCCGGTCTCCAGACCTGATCTCGGTCGAGCTACTGCAGAAGGCACCGCGCCTCGCGCCCGCCGAGCCGTGGCTCTCGATGAAGAATACGGGCGAGTGGTAATTGCGCGCGACCCGAGAAGAGATCACGAAGGTGATCGCGACGAACCGCAAGGCGTCGCACGACTACGAGATCCACGAGAAGCACGAGGCCGGCCTGCGCCTCGTCGGCTCCGAGGTGAAGAGCTTGCGCGGCGCGCACGTCGTGATCGCGGACGGCTGGGTCGAGATTCGCAAGGGCCAGGGCTGGCTGCACGGCGTCCAGATCAACGAGTACTCCGCCGCGAACCGCTGGAACCACGAACCGACACGACCGCGCCGCTTGCTCATGCATCGCCACGAGCTCGACAAGCTCGAGACCAAGACCCAGATCAAGGGCTACACGCTGATCCCGACGGCGTTGTACTTCAAGGGCCACCTCGTGAAGGTCGAGCTCGGCCTCGTCACGAACAAGAAGCAACACGACAAGCGCGCGACGAAGAAAGAAGCCGACGACAAGCGCGAGATGGATCGCGCGATCAAGCGCGCGCGCTGATGATCAGTCTCGGTGATATGGCTCGCCGCGGATGATCTTGAAGCTGCGATAGAGCTGCTCGAGCACGAGCACGCGGACCAGACGATGCGCGATCGTCATCCGGCCGAAAGCGAGGAGCTTCTTCGCGCGCTTGCGCACCGCATCGCTGTGGCCATCGGCGCCCCCGATCGCGAACACGACCGGCGCGCCGCCGCCGTGCGATTGCTCGGTCGCGAGCATCTCGGCGAGCTGCGTGCTCGTGACCATCTCGCCGCGCTCGTCGAACGCATAGAGATGAGCGTTCGCCGGAAGGGCGGCGATCAGCGCCGCTTCATCCTTCGCCTCGACCACGTTTAGCGTACAGAACGGGCGCAGCCGCTTGGTATACTCGTCCGATGCTGCGACGAGGTACGGCTCCTTGAGCTTGCCGACCGCGGCGAGCGTGATCTTCACGAGACGAGCGACGACTCGTACTGCTCGTCGATCGGAATCCGCGCATCCGCGGGGACCTCGATCGGGACCCGCGGCGCATCGTTCCACAGGCCCTCGAGATCGTAGTGCTCGCGCGCCGAGTGGAGGAACACGTGGACGACGAAGTCGCCGTAGTCGAGCAGCGCCCACTGGCCGCTCGAACGCGCCGCCTCCGCGCTGATCACGCGCAGGCCATCTTCCTTGAGCCCGCTCTCGATCGCGTCGGCGATCGCATCGACCTGGCGATCGCTGCGCCCCGAGAGCACGAGCTGGTAGTTGCAGAACGAGCAGAGCTCGCGGACATCGAGCAGCACGGGCTCGAGGCCCTTACGTTCGAGCGCAAGCTCGAGCGCACGCATCGCGCTATCGAGACCACCATCGTTGGTTGGTTCTGGTGGTGGCTCTGCCGCGCTACGCTTGGAGGATCGGCCCTCCGGCGCGTTCGTCGCGTTAGCCGATTTGCTGTTGCTCCCTGCGCTCTTCTTGCTGCTGCTGCCCTTAGTCATGCGTCGCTCGCTTCGTCCCTTCAGTCACGGCTACGACCGGATCTGGCCAGTACCGCGAACTACGAACTTGGTGGTGGTCAGGCCCTCGGCGCCCATCGGGCCGTAGGCATGGATGCGCGTCGTCGAGATCCCGATCTCGGCGCCGAGGCCAAGCTCGCCACCGTCGGCAAACCGCGTCGAGGCATTGACGAGCACGGTGGACGAATCGACATCGTGCAGGAACCGCTCGGCGCTCGCGCGCTCGGTCGTGACGATCGCTTCGGTGTGCGAAGAGCCGTAGCGCTCGATGTGCGCGACCGCGGACGGCAGGTCGTCGACGATCTTCACGGCGAGCACGAGATCGAGATACTCGGCGGCCCAATCCTCCTCGGTCGCGGCATGCAGGGAGGGTGCGAGGGCGCAGGCCTCGGCATCGCCGCGGAGCTCGACCTCGGGTAGCGCTTCGATCATCCGTGGCAAGAATGCTGCGGCGATCGTGCGATCGATCAATACGGTCTCCGCCGCGTTGCACACGCCCGGACGCGAGACCTTCGCGTTGCGCACGATCGCGAGCGCGATCTCGAGGTCCGCCGCCGCGTGGACGTAGACGTGACAGACCCCTTTGTAGTGCTTGATCACCGGGACGCGCGCGTGCTCGGCGACGAACCGGATCAGGCCCTCGCCGCCGCGTGGAATCGCGAGGTCGATCAGGTCTTCGAGCTTCACGAGGTCCGCGATCGCCTCGCGATCGGTCATCGGCACGAGCTGGACGGCTTCGGCCGGAAGATCGGCGACGGCGAGCCCGGCTTGCACGGTGCGGAGCAGCGCGCGGTTGGTCTCGAAGGCCTCCTTGCCACCGCGCAGGATGCACGCGTTGCCGGCCTTCAAGCAGAGTGCTGCGGCATCGGTGGTCACGCCCGGGCGCGCTTCGTAGATCATCGCGATCACGCCGAGTGGGATCCGCACACGCGAGACTTGCAGCCCGTTCGGGCGAACCTCGGTGCCCTCGATACGGCCGAGCAGGGCCGGCTGCGCCGCCACCTCGCGTACCGCGGCAGCGAGCTTGGCGATCCGCGCCGCGTCCAACCGGAGGCGGTCGAGCATGGCCGGTGCGAGGTCGGTCGCGTTCGCGAGGTCGCGCGCGTTCGCGATCAGCACGTCGGCCGAGCCTGCCTCGATCGCATCCGCGATCGCGAGCAAGGCGCGGTTGCGTTGATCTTCGGTGGCCCTCGCGACGATCCGTGACGCGGCGCGGGCGGCTTCGGCCACGCTGCGGATCAGCTTCTGTCTCTCCAGCGAGGAGGTCACTTGGTGTGCACGGGCCTACCTGCGACCGAGCGTGGCCTCGAACCCCTCCGTTTGCAAGCCCTATACAATCGTCGTTGTGAACGAGGCTGCCCACTACGACGAGTACCTTGTCCCCGCGCTGTTCGAACCGTGGTCACGCGAGCTGATCCGCCGCGCCCAGGTCTGGAAGGGCGATCGGGTCGTCGATCTCGCATGCGGGACCGGCATCGTCGCCTGTCGCATCGCAGGCACCGGTGCGCAGGTCGTCAGCGTCGATACCTCCGAGCAGAAGCCCGCGATCAAC
>JANXOP010000110.1 GCA_025357755.1 Kofleriaceae bacterium
CGTCGATCCGGGTCATGCCGACGTTGCCGAGCACTTCGAGGTGCTTCAAGTACGACTCGCCGAACGTCATCCAGAACCGGATCCGCTTGAGCCCCTTCAAGTTCTTCGCGAGTGACTCGAGCTCCTCGTGATAGAGGAGGAAGCTCTTCTTCTCGCCGACGCCTGGATAGTCGAACAGCTTGGACTGGCTGAGTGGATCGGTCTCCTTCCACTCGCCGTTCTCCCAGTACCGCCCGCGCGCCGTGATCTCGCGGATGTTGATCTCGGGATTGAAGTTCGTCGCGAAGGCCTTGCCGTGCGAGCCGGCGTTGCAATCCATGATGTCGACGTAGTGGATCTCGTCGAGGAGGTGCTTCTGGATGACGTTCGGCGAGTCGTACTTGAAGCACCTCGAAGTGCTCGGCAACGTCGGCATGACCCGGATCGACGAGGTCGAGTTCAATGGCCACAAGATCGTGCCGATCCAGTTCCTACGCGCGCTGCTGCCGGATCCGGCCTCGCTCGCCGAGAACTACAGCGGCAAGACCTCGATCGGTTGCCTGTGTGAAGGCATCAAGAACGGCGAGAAGAAGCGCTACTTCATCTACAACATCTGCGATCACGCGGAGACCTACAAGGAGGTCCGCGCGCAGGCCATCTCGTACACGACTGGTGTGCCGGCCGTGACGGGCGCCGTGATGATGGTGACGAAGAAGTGGAGCGGCCACGGCGTCTTCAACATGGAGCAGATGGATCCCGATGCGTTTCTCGAGGATCTCGCGAAGCGCGGCCTGCCCTGGCACGTCGAAGAGCGCTAGATGTCCAAGGGTGCCAACCTCGGCGAGCAGATGGCTCGCGCGATCGACATCTCGCGGCTCGAGACGCCGAGCTACGTCACGGACCTCGGCGCCCTCGAGGCAAACCTGAAGCTCCTACGTTCGGTCCAGAACCGCAGCGGCTGCACGATCCTCCTCGCGCTCAAGGGCTTCGCGCAGTGGTCGACGTTCCCGCTCGTGCGGAAGTACCTCGCTGGCGCGACGAGCTCGTCGGTCGCCGAAGCACGACTCGCGCGTGAGGAGCTCGGTGGCGAGGTCCACGCGTACGCACCGGCCTACTCCGAGGGCGAGATGGCGGAGCTCGTCACGCTCGCCGATCACATCGTACTCAACTCGCCCGCGCAGTGGCGCCGCCATCGCGCGGTGATCCAGCGCGCAGGTCGCTCGGCGGCGCTGCGCGTGAATCACGAGCATCAAGAAGTCGAGGTCGCGCTCTACGATCCGGCGGGCGCGTGCTCGCGGCTCGGCACCACGCGCGCGAACTTGAAGGCCGAAGATCTCGAAGGCCTCGATGGCCTGCACTTCCACACGCTCTGCCAGACCAACAGCGATGCGCTCGAGCGCGCGGTCGCCGCGTTCGAACAGAAGTTCGGCGAGTTCATCCCGCAGATGAAATGGGTGAACTTCGGTGGCGGTCACCACATCACGCGGCCCGACTACGATGTCGATCGCCTCGTGCGCGTGCTGACCGAGTTCAAGGCCAAGTGGCACGTCCCGATCTATCTCGAGCCTGGCGAGGCCGTCGCGCTCGGCGCCGGGGTGCTCGTCGCGCAGGTGATGGATACGTTCCACAACGGCATGGACATCGCGATCCTCGATACCTCGGCGACCGCGCACATGCCCGACGTGCTCGAGATGCCGTATCGGCCGATGATCGTCGATGCCGGCGAGCCCGGCGCGAAGCCGCACACCTATCGCCTCGGCGGCATGACCTGCCTCGCGGGCGACGTGATCGGCGACTACAGCTTCGATCGGCCGCTCGAGATCGGCGACAAGCTCGTGTTCCTCGACATGGCGCACTACACGATGGTCAAGACCTCGACGTTCAACGGCGTGCGGCTGCCGTCGATCGCGACCCATGATCCAGCGACGAAGCTCATCACCGTGCACAAGCGTTTCGGCTACCGCGACTACCGCGACCGCCTCTCGTAGTCCGGCGGATCTCGGACCCGGGCGTCTCGACGCGGGCTAACCGGCGGGTAGGACACCCGCCCCGGTCCCTCGAGGGTCCGGTGAAATCGGCGAACCGGTACGTCGAGGTTCCAGCTCGCGGCGCGGTTTCAAACGCTTGGCGCGGCGCGGGTTTCGCACTAGCTCGGCCCGATGCGCCTCGCTCTCGCTCTGGTCGGTCTGATCCTTCTCGCTGCGTGTGGTGTCGACTACGTGGCGCCCGTGGACGACAATGTCCCGACCGGCTCCGATACCGGGGTGGCCAGCGTGCCGTTGATCTCGGGGGCGTGGTCGCTGAATGCGTCGCAGGAGAAGTACGTGTGCGTGCGGCAGACCGTCACCGAGGACACGTACATCAAGACGATCGTCCCGCTCGCGCCGACCGGCACGCATCACTTCGTCCTGATGATCGGCGCTCCAGATGGGCCGGACGGCACGACCGATTGCAACAGCACGCTGACCAAGCCCGCGATCTTTGCCTCGGGCCTCGGCGTCCAGCCACTCGAGATGCCCGATGGCATCGCGGTGCACCTCGTGCCTGGCCAGCAATTGCTGCTCAACCTCCACCTGTTCAACACGAGCGACACGACGCTCACCGGCACCTCGGGCATCGCGATGAAGACGTCGGCGCCCGTCGATGCGGCGCACTCGGCAGGCGTCGTACTCGCGGGCAAGACGCTCGGGCTCACGGTCGGCCAAGGCGTGACCACGCAGGAGGGCTTCTGCACCACGCCCACCGCAGGCACGACGATGTTCGCGGTCGCGCCGCACATGCACTTGCTCGGCACGCACCTCCGGGCGATGTACGGTGCGAGCACGCTCTACGACGAGGACTTCTCGTTCGACGATCAGCAGTTCAAGAACATGCCCCCGATCGTCACGACCGCGGGCGGCAAGATCGACGTGACCTGCACGTACGAGAACCACAGCGGCGAGACCGTACACTTCGGCGAATCGACGAACGACGAGATGTGCTTCGCGATCACGTTCGCCTATCCGGCTCCTGCCGAGGGTACGTGCAGTCGCTAACGCAGCAACACGAGCTCTTCGGACGTCGTCGGGTGCAAAGCAAACGTGCGATCGAAGTCGGCCTTCGTCGCCTTCATGGTGATAGCGATCGCGGCAGACTGCACGATCTCGGGAGCGTCGTTGCCGACCATGTGGAGGCCGAGCACGCGATCGGTCGCCTTCTCGACGATCAACTTGATCAACACGTGCTCGTCGCGCCCCGAGAGCGAGTAGCGCATCGGCCGGAACCGCGCCTTGAAGATCTGGATCTCTCGCCCACCCGCGCGTGCGGCCGGCTCGGTCAGCCCGACAGTGGCAGCCGGTGGCTGCGAGAACACGGCGGTTGGAATGTGGTCGTGATGGACCGGCGTGGGCCGGCCACCGAACAGCGTATCGGCGACGGCATGGCCCTCGCGGATCGCGACCGGCGTGAGCGCGACGCGCGCGGTGACATCGCCAACCGCGAACACGTGCGGCACGTTCGTGCGCGAGTAATCGTCGACGACAATACCGCCACGTGGATCGACGTGGACGCCGATCTGCTCGAGGCCGAGTTCACGCGAGAGTGGCGCGCGCCCGATCGCGGCCATCGCGACATCGTATTGGAGCCCCTCGACACCATCGGCCTCGACCACCGCGATGCCATTCGCGGTCATGCCCTTGCTGACCTCGGTCGCGATGTCCGGATCGAAGCTGTTGAGCACGCCGCCGCGATGGACGAGCGTGACCTTCGAACCGAAGCCCGCGAAGATGTGCGCGAACTCGACGCCGATGTAGCCGGCGCCCATGATCGCGATCCGCGACGGGAGCTCGGGGAGGTGAAATGCCTCGTCCGAGCTGATCCATTTCCCGGTGTGCGGGAAGCGTGGCGTGCCGCCGGTCGCGATCAGGATGTTCGCGGCCGTGATGCGCTCGCCATTGACCTCCAACATATGCGGATCGACGACGACCGCCTTGCCTTCGATCAGGCGGACACCCGCGGCCGTGAGCCGATCGGAGTAGCCCTTCGAGAGCCGGGCAATCTCGATGTCCTTCTTCGCGATGAAGCTCGGCCAGTCGAACGTCTCCTCGGGGACCGTCCAGCCTTGACCGCGTGCGTCAGCGAGCGTGCGCCGGACCTCGCTCGCGTAGACCATCAGCTTCTTCGGGACGCAGCCCCGGACCACGCACGTGCCACCCCACTTGCTGTGCTCGGCGATCGCCACGCGAGCACCGTAGTTCGCAGCGATGCGCGCGGCCCGTACACCTCCCGAACCACCACCGATCACGAAGAGATCGACGTCGTACGTAGTCATCTGTTGCGCAGTGTACGTGACAAGAGTCAGGCCGAATCAGAACTCGAGTTCAATAAACACTAGACACGACCGTGGGGGTTGTTACCCTGCGCGGCAGGATGGGGGATTCATCTATGCGTTTTTCGATCATGTTCTTGGCCTCGGCGCTCGCGATCACGGGCTGCAAGCAGAACGACGCCGGTAACACCGATGTCGATGCGGCGGGTTCGGGCTCCGGCTCGGGCACTTCAGCGTTCAGCGTGCGCAGCAGTGACATCACGCTCGCGCCCGGTGAAGAAACGACCAAGTGCTACTACTTTCACACGCCGAACACGACGGCGGTACCGATCAGGAAGTGGACGTCTCACATGACGCCCGGCAGCCACCACATGATCATGTTCTTCGCAACGGAGAACAGTGGAAAGCCGGATGGCACGGTCGACGACAACTGCGGTCTCGGCGGCAGTGCCACCAATATCCCGGTCTGGGTCTACGCCGCGCAAACGGCCGATCAAGATCTCCAGCTTCCTACCGACGACGGTACTGGCATGCCGCTCGCGCAGCTCGTGCCTGCCGGTCAGGCTGCGGTGTTCCAGATGCACTACCTGAACGCATCGGATAGCCCGATGACCGTTCATGTCGAGCTCAACGCCTATGCGCTCGATGCAGCGGCAGCATACACGCCGACGGCGGCGTACATCACGTATCACAACGGCATCACGATCGGACCCGACCAGGTCGGTGCGGTCGCGACCGGAAACTGTAACGCCCCCACGGGCGTGAAGTTCTGGACGATGTCTTCGCATTCCCACAAGCAGTCGGTCCACACGCAGATCAATGATGGCAGCAACATCGTGTTCCAGAGCGATGACTGGGAGCACCCAGGTGCGAAGAACTGGGATTCGATGCCGTTCTACACGTTCACGAACCCTAAGCTGACGTTCTCGTGCACGTACAACAACAACAACCAGAATGACCCGAACCACCTGTCCACGATCCATTCGGGTCAGAGCGCGGTGATGGACGAGATGTGCATGGCGACCGGCTACATCTTCCCGGCAACGCAGTTCAAGGGTTGTGTCTGCATCTCGGATACCAGCTGCTTCTCGATGTGAGAGGTCGTCGATCTCGAGGCGAGCGGCACTTTTTCGAACTTTAAGCGAAACCCTGGACTGCATGTGACGATGTGCTTCGCATGAACTCGTTCAAGATCGTGATGGGCGTCGGTGTCGTGTTGGCTGCCGCATGCGGGAGCCGGCACAATCCAGCATCGTGTTGCACATCTCCGCTTCAGTGCGCGAGCCTCGGGCTCGACGAGATACACACCTGCGACGGCCTGCTCGTCTGCGACGGTACTGGTACGTGCATTCTACCGGAATGCGTCAGCTCAGCAGATTGCAAGGATTCGAGCCTTCCGATCTGCTCGAATGAGCTCTGCGTTGCGAGCTGCACGGACGACTCGATGTGCAGCGCAGCGACCCCACACTGCTCTTCGACGGGCGTTTGCGTCGAGTGCACGGAGTCGGGCCAGTGTCCCGCGACCTCGCCGGTGTGCAGCAACAATGTCTGCGCCGCAGCGCCGCCTGCCTGTGTCGAACGTCTTCTCTTTTTCAGGGGAGGGTCATTCGGCGGGCAGCTGTATCAGATCGGACTCGATGACCTGACCGAGAAGCCGATCCTCGACGGAAGCTCCGGGCCCAATGCGACCTATTCGCCGGACGGCAAGAAGATCGCTCTCGTGCGCAGCATTGGCAGTGCCGGCATTCAGACCAGGCTCTGGATTGTCGACGTTGACGGCCAGAACGCAAAGCAACTCGATGACCAGGGCTCCCTGAGTATCTTCACGCCTGCTTGGTCGCCAGACGGAACCAAGATCGCCTATAGCGTTCAGACCACTGGGGATCCGACGCAAGCTCACATTTGGGTTTCCGATCTCGACGGTAACAAGACCAATTTGACGCCCGGAGCCCAGGCGCAAGGGCCGCGCTGGTCGCCGGACGGCACTCAGATTCTATTCACGTCGAATCGCACGGGAAATCTCGACGTCTTCACGATGTCGAGCGATGGCTCGAACCAGAGAAACCTGACGAATCGGTCAACCGATGATCGGGAACCAGCTTGGTCTCCCGATGGGAACAACATTATCTTTGACTACGCTGGCGCTGCTTCGCACTTTTCGGTCTGGCGAATGAACGCGGACGGCTCTAATGCGCAGATGATTACTTCTTCGCTGAACGGTGGCGACGGACCCGCAGCGTGGATCTCGAATCAGCAATTGGTTTACGTTCACGGCGAGAGCGGCATGCCCAAGCAGCTCTACGTCACCAGCCCGCAGGGAACGAATCAGCACGCATTTAGCTCGACGACAAATACTTACGGCCAGGACAATCCTGCACCCTCGCGAAACGGCCGTTTCGTGGCCTGGTCAGAAAGCGACGTCAACCAATACCGCCAGATCTGGTACAGCAGCGTCATGACGGTGGTGCCTACCAAGATCACAAGCGCGACGCATGACAGCGCGCCTCTCGATTGGCAAGCCTGCCCGTAGCGAGCTTCGGGCTCCCCCAAACGGGGCCAGGTCACCCCTGACGCGAACACGCGAGCGCTGTTCGGATCAGCAGCTCGAGGTCGGGTCTATCGACCTTCGCGAGGGCCTGGTCGACATAGCGAGCCGACTCGGCTTTCGTAAAGCCGAGCGTCTTCAGCGCTTGTTTTGCCTGCGTCACGGCGACGACGCTCTCGAACTTCGAACGCCCCACGGGGGGCGCCGATACTGCGACGTGCGGTTGAAGTCGCGCTACACGGAGCGCCTCGCTCGCATCGATCGCCGGCGCGATCGCGAGCGCCGGCGACGAGGACGAGGACGACGACGAGGGCGAGGCAGGTGGATTCACATAGGTGATCGTGAGGTTCGGCGCCGAGCCCGTGATCTGAAGCTTGCCTTCATGAAGGGCGCGATGGTGTGCCGAGCAGGTGAGGGTCAAATTCTCGGCCTCGTGACCGCCACCGTGTTCGCGATGCACGATGTGATGGAGATCGACGTTGCGCGAGGCGCGGCAACCCGGCACACAGCACTTGCCGTGATCGCGACGCTGCACGAATCGCCGCACCATCGGCGCGATGTCCTGTGTCGCGCGCTCGGGTTCGCGATCTGACCCGATGCGCTGCGCATCGCATTCAGCGCGTTCGACATCGACCGCATCGATCGCGATGACCCGGCCAGCGGCGTCTTGCCAGCCCTGGTTGCATCGCTCGCAGATCGTGATCATCAGCTGGTGCCGCGCGCGACCCTGATCCGCCTCGCCGCCGGCAAAGTACGCCGCGCACAGGGCCTCGATCAGATCGCTGTCGTCCACGAAGCCGCCGGTCTCGGCAGAGATTGCCTGCCTCGCTTGCCGCAGCTGCGCGCTGGCTCCGGCACGTAGCTCGAGCGTGATCTTCGCCATCGCGAGATCTGGATCTTTCAGATCGCTCGGTCGATCGCCCTTCGCGTGCCCCGCGACCAGGTCCTCGACCTGCCGAACATTCATGCCGCGCGCGGCCTCGCGCCACTCGCCCACGGTCTCGGCAGTGGTCACGCGGGAGAGCTCGCGCAACGCGGTGTAGCTCTGCTCTCCCGACTCCAGCATCTCGCCGAGGATTGGAAGCTCCTCGATCGCGAATGCCACGCGCACGTGCTCGCGCGCGACCTTCGGCGTGTAGCCGAAAACCTCCTCGAGATACTCCGACAGCGACCCGCGACCGAAGTGGCTCCAGATCCGCAGTCGCACGGCCTGGGTCAGCAGGTGCGCCTTGTCGTGCTCGAGCCGGCGCTCCGCGTTCGCGATCCGGCGCAACTCTCGATCGACG
>JANXOP010000123.1 GCA_025357755.1 Kofleriaceae bacterium
AGCGACGAGCTGTGAAAACGTTCCAGCTTGAGCGTTGGCTTCCAGCACTTTCTTCAGCTATGGCATTGCGGAAGAAAAAGAACGCTTCGTCGTCGGCGTCATGATGTTCGAGGCGCCAAATCACGCGAAGGTAGGGCTAGCAGCGTCCCGAGGGTCGGCTGCGCTGAGCGACTCTCTAGAAGCGCTCGAACAGCTTCACGAAGTAGATGGCTGACACGACCAAGCCGACGCTGACGACCAGCGCGCGGAGCACCTTGGCCGAGACCCGCGTCGCGATCGCGCCACCGACCGTGCCGCCGACCAGCGAGCACACCGCCATGACCCCCACGATCGCGGGATCGAGGGGCGCGATGATCAGGAACACGATCGCGGCGGTGAGGTTGACCGCGAGCGAGATCGCCTGCTTGAGCCCGTTCAAGCGCACGAGCAGGTCGTCGATCACGATCGCGAGCGCCGACAGGATGATCACGCCGAGCCCGGCACCGAAGTAACCGCCGTAGATGGAAGCGATGCCGACGATCGGAATCGCGACGTTCTCGGACTTGATCAGCGTGTGGACGCGCGCGCGGATGCGCTCTTGAAAGCCGAGCAACAACACCGCGAACAAGATCAGGAACGGCACCACGACGTCGAACGCCGCCTCGCCAGTGTGGAGCAAGAGGAACGCACCGAGCGCACCGCCGACGGCCGCGGCGGGCAAGATCTTCAAGGCGCGCGCGCCCTGCCCCACGAGCTTCTCGCGATGCGAGTAGGTCGCGCCCATGTAGCCCGGACACATCGCGACGGTGTTCGTCGCGCTCGCCGTGATCGCGGGAAGGCCACACGCGACGAGCGCCGGGAACGTCAGCAAGCTGCCACCACCGGCGACCGCATTCACCACGCCACCGGCCGCGGCCGCGGTGCCGACGAGCGCGAGGTGCGCGAGATCCACGCAGCGACGGTAGCGCGTCGTCGCCGCGGATCCGCGACGTGCGCTGGAATTTTGCAAGGCACGGGCCTTGCTCCTCATCGATGCATGAAGACGTGCGAGACCTGCCACAACGAGTATGACAAGTGCTTCGAAGTTTCGATCGGTGGCACGAACCACACGTTCGATTCGTTCGCCTGCGCCATCCACGCGCTCGCACCGCGCTGTGCGCAGTGCAAGGTCACCATGATCGGACACGGCATCGAGGCGCGAGGGCAGTACTTCTGCTGCGCCCATTGTGCGCGGATGGCCGGGGTCTCCGAGGTCAAAGATCGCGGCCAGGAAATCTCGGCCGCGCTCTAGTGCACCATCGAGCGCCTCCGCTCGCAGCCCGCGAACCCACCTAGAATCGGTCGTACCCGATCGAGAGCGCCAACTGTGTCGTCTCGCCGACCGGATCACCCGGGAAGTAGAATCGCGCGTCGAACGCGAGGTTCAGATGGCGCGCGGTCTCGTTCGCGTTCAACTCGAATGGATACCAACCGGCACGCAGCAAGACGAGTGGTCCGCTCGGATTGTTGAGCACACCATACCCGACACCCGCACCGACGAAGAGCCCGGTCGGAAAGATGTACTCCCCGGTGATCGCGGTCGCGTAGTCACCCGTGACACCGCCATCGCCACCCGGGGTGTGGACCGTACCGAACGAGAGGTGGCTGTCGAGATAGATGCCGAGCTGGCGATTGATCTGCGCGCCGATGCGCCAATCGACACCGTAGAGCTGGCCGGAGAATCCGTTGCCGAATTCTTCGCTGATCGATGCGGAGAAGCCGTTGCGGAACTTCACCGGCACCGGATCGCCGTCGTCGCCGTGAGCGAGCGCAGGAACGAGCAGGGCTAGGAGAATGATTTTCATGTGCGCAAGCCCCATCGCAAGCCTGGAGCCGTGCCTGAAATCCGTCGCGCGGGCCCGTGGCCACGGCACTTAGCACGTTCGAGTCAACGCGCGTTCACAGCACAGCACCACACTCGAGGCAATTGACCCGATGTAGGTGGTCAGACGAGTGGCCACCGCAACCAACTGGTTGCACGCGCCCATCCGCCGAGCCTGGAACGTGCCGCCGTGTAAGCCTGGACCGACGACGCGGTCATCGTCGCGAGGTCGTCATCGTCGATGCCGACGCCGTGGCGTGTGCGATCGAGGATGGTAGCGCAGCGATCCAGACCGACCACGGGTACGCGGCGCGCGAGCGCGTTCGGCTGCTCGCCGACGCTCGCGCGAAAGCCCGCATCGCGCAACCCGACCAGCGCGAGCTGCCAGGCATTCGAGATCCGCTGATCGATCGTCTCGTCCCAGTACGGATGGCGAAAGTGCCGAAGCGCGAGGTAGCGGCGTACGGGGCGCAAGCCTAGCGAGAACAGCTGGAACAAGCACATCGCGGCCGCGAGCACGGCGGCCCAGTGCAAGAGATCGGGCAGGCGCGACTGCGACGTGCCCATGCGGGGCGAGACCGCCGAACTCGTCACCGGCGTGTGTGCCGAGAGCGTCGACGCGTGATGCGGGTCGAGCGGCGGCGGCGTACGCGGCACGGCCTCCGTCGACGACGGCGTGACGACCGGCGGTGAGACGACCGTCGGCGCGACATGCGGTGGGTACAACGCTGCGGGTGGCGGCGTCGTGACGTCGCCCGATGCGACCGGTACCGGGCTGGTCGTTGCTACGGGAGCCGGCGCGTCGTCACTCGGCGGGCTCGCGTCGCCGCCCGAGCTACCCATCGGCCCGGTCGGGTTCGCATAGCCGTAGCTGCCAGTCGGGTAGTAACCGCCCGGCGTGATCTGACCGACCACGACTGCTTCGCAGACCTTGCAGTCCTTGCCCGGAATCAGCGCGCCTTGGTGATCGAGGCCGCGCTCGAGATCGAGATACTCCTTCACGCGACCGTGCGTGATCGGAGCGACAGCCAGATCCTTCGGGCAGCACGGGAGCCCGAGCTGCGTCTCGGCGACGGCCTCATTGCCAGCTTCGAGGCTCTCCGGAGACCACAGCATCGGCGCGATCCACGCGGTCGCTGCGAGCGCGAGCGTCGCCGCGATCAGGCCCCACACGCCGCGTGCGAGCCCGGCACCGCCAGCTTCCTGGAGAACCACCACCGGCCGGACGACCGCGAGTGGCGACGGTGCGACCGTGCGCCAGTGCGAGATCCGGCGCTCTTCACGCACGCGCAGGAACACGAAGAACAGCGCGACGAGCGACACGAATAACGCGAGCCCCGTGCCACCTGGTAGCGCGTGGGTCTCGACGTGATCGAGGATCGAGAGCATCCAGATCATCGCGGGGAACCAGAACGACGCGAGCGACGTGCGATCGCCGAGGCTCCAGTAGCCACAGAGGGCCGCGGGTAAGAACGTGAGCCACAACGGCTTGCCCTGGAGCTCCTCACGCAGCCCCGGCAGTACGAGGAGGCCAAGCCCGATCACGACGAGCGCGGCCAGCCACATCCGGAACCGGCGCCACGCGAGGATCTGGCCCATCGCGGTGCCGAGCAGCGTGCCCGTGCACACCGGGCCGAGTGGACCCAGCGCATCCGCATGCAGCGTCGCGAAGATCGCGAGCCCGAAACTGATCAGCGCCCAGTACGTGATCACGACCTTGGCGGTCGCGAGCCGAGGTGAGGTGGTCACAGAATCACCCCCAGCTCGACCCGACCGTTATGCGGCCGTGCGACGTGCTCACCACGCAAGCGCGTCCAATCCGTCCAGCACGTCACCTGGCTGAACAGCGCGTGATCTTGCACGCGCAGGATCTTGCGCTGGCGCTCGCGCTCGCGCCGCGCTGGGCGATTCTCCGCTGCACCGAACGGATGCGGTACGAACACGCTCGATTCACGATCCGGATACGGCTCCGCCGAGGTCCACAAGCCCTCGGGCACCACGACCCAAGAGACCTGATCGCTCTGGGGTACGCGGCGCGGCCGGCTCGACACGATGATCTGTTTCTCGCGGCGATCGTCGACGATCGCTTCGAGCGAGACCGCGGTCTGCCACGCGATCCGGGTCGCGTGCCGACTCGCCTGATGCATCGCCTGCGGCGCGAGCGGACGGGTCACCTTCTTGCCATCGACCACGGTGACGAGCTGGACCCGGGTCCCGGTCGCGACGAGCGCCTTGCCGAGACCGAGCCAGACACGGACGAGCACGTCGAGCATGTCATCCGGCGCGCGGCACGTCATCGTCGAGGTCCCGAACAGCTCGCAATCGAGGATCAACCGTACGCTCGGTTCGGCGGGCGGCACCTCGTCGGGCATGCGCATCACGAGCTGATCTTGTTGCAGCGAGCGCACCCAGTGGATCCGGCGAGCGTCGTCGCCCGGCGCGTACTCGCGGATCCGAAACGAGCCTTCGGTCGGCGCGTGGCTGACCGGGCGTGAGAGCGCATCGTCGCCACCCGCACCGAGCAAGTGCTTCGCACCATCGACGAGCGCGGGCCGCGGCAGCACCGTGAAAGCCGCCTTGCCACGATGTACGGTCGCGGTGCGCGTGAGCCCGAGCAGATCGCCGAACCACATCGCGAGCGGCGGCGCGGTGTGCTCGCCGCGAAACGCGCTGCCGAGCTCGCTCTGGAGCTTGACGTCGCGACCGGAGTCACGCGCGTCGAGCACGTAACGCGATTGCACGCCGTGGCGCTGCACGCGACCGAGGACGAAGAGCCGCATGCCGAGTGGCATCGGTAGGCCTTCGATCCGGATCTCTTCGCGCAGCGGATCGCCTTCGGTGCACTGGGCCGGTACGACCTCGTGCGTGACCACCGTGCGGGCCCAGACGCGCTCGCCGTTCGCGACGAGCGCGGTCCAGATCGCGGAGAGATAGACCGTCGCGATCCCGAGCACACCGAGCACGCTCAGGCTCGCCCAGCCGGTTGCTTGCGACAGGACGAGTGCCGCAGCGCCGGTCCAGGCCATCGCCGCGCCGCTCGCCGTGAGCACATCGACGCGCTCGATCGGCGAGACCTCGCTGGCCTTGTTCCGCCAGGTCCTGAACACGCTGATCGCGAGCATGCAGTACAACACGCACCCCAGGAGCGAGAGCGTGATCGCGGCGGCGTCGAACATCGGGGTCTCCGCGCGGTTGTTACCGACGAGCCCGATGATCACGATCGGCGCGAGCAAGCCCGAGATCCGCGCTGCGCGCGACGACAGCATCAGCGCGCTCCCGCGTTGGTGACCGCGACGGCGCGCAGCCGCTCGCGTACGGTCGCGGCATCGGTCCACAAGCGATGGCGCAGCACGTCGGGCGCGACATCGAGGAGGTCTTCGATCGTCACGAACTCGCGCCCCGCGAGCATCGCGCGCGCTTGCGCGGCACGGACCCACGCGATCGTCGCGCGTGGCGAGAGTGCTTGGCCCTCTTCGCACGAGCGGCGCAGCCTGGTGATGTACTCCACGACGGTGCGCTTGAGCTCCGGCGTCACGTGGATGTACGGCACGGTCTCGCGCCACACGATCAGGTCGGCACTCGTGATCACGGGATGGACCGCGGCGAGCGGCGACTGGACGCCGAGGTGATAGTCGAGCACGCGCACTTCGTCCTCGGGCGACGGGTAACCGATCTCGAGCATCACCATGAAGCGATCGATCTGCGCCGCCGGCAACGCGTACGTCCCTTGGTGATCGAGCGGGTTCATCGTCGCGAGCACCTGGAACGGCTCGGCGAGCTGATGCGTGACGCCATCGACCGTCACGCTGCGCTCCTCCATCACCTCGAGCAGCGCCGATTGAGTCTTCGGCGTCGCGCGGTTGATCTCGTCGGCGAGCAAGATGCTCGTGAATACCGGGCCCGGTCGAAACTTGAACTCCTTGTCCTTCAGGTCGAACACGTTCGAGCCGGTGATGTCGAGAGGGAGCAGATCCGGCGTGAACTGGATCCGCCCGAACGGGGTCTGGATCGCCGCCGCGATCGCCTTGCACATCTGGGTCTTACCGACCCCCGGGACGTCGACAAGCAACACGTGGCCGCGCGCCGCGATCGCGGTCATCACGCGCTCGATCACGTCAAGCTTGCCGACGATCACGGTCTCGACGGCCTCGACCACGGCGAGGTACTGCGCGCGAATCTGTTCGACGCGCGTGCGCAGGGGCGACTTCGCGACCGGGTTGATTTGTTCGACGTGGTCCTGGCGATACGGGCTCATCACGGTCTCCTCGATCGCGGGCACGGCGCCCGCTTGGTGCTTGGGCAGCGTGCCGATCATCCAGCGCAACACGGCGCCAGGACGCGATGCGACACGTGCGAGCGCCGATTCGTCGCTCGCCTCGGCGTGCGCATCCCACAACCCTGCATACGCATCTGCGATGCGGCGACGAATCGGTTCGTCACCCGCGATCTCGTACATCAGCCCCAGCACCGCGGGCCGCATCGCTTCGCGGATCTGCGGCGCGAGTTGCTCCGGTGTCGCTGGTATAAAATCGTGATCACCGAGCGGCGGACAGCCGAGCGCGCTCATCGCATCGTTGACGCGGGCGAGCTTGCCGACGTCGACCTCACCCGCTGCGCGTAGCACCGACGCGACCGCTCGCCCGACCGTCATTTGCTAAAAGCCTGACGCGGGCGATGCAGCAATGCCATCGAATAACGTCTACGCCTGATCGGCGCGCGCTATTCCAGCTTCAGCGCCAACGTGGCGGAACTAGCCGACGTTTCCCGTCGGAAGCCAGCGTCACATCTGGAGCATCCAAGCCGTCTCGATCCCACAGCTTGCAGGTGACCTGCTTGTGTTGCTGGTCGAGCGCCTCGCAGTAGTTCGTGAACTCGCAGCGACGGATCTCGCCGCCGGCACCCTGGCGAAGCTTGGCGAACCAATCGGGATCCGCGAGGGTCTGGCGCGCCGAGGCCACGAAGTCCGCTTCGCCGCGCTCCAGGATCGCTTCGGCTTGGCCGAACTCGCAGATGCCGCCGGCGGTGATGATTGGCGTACCGAATCCAGCTTCGCGGACCGCCGAGCGGATCGTCGCCGCGAGCGGCACGTTGCGAGCGAACGGGCCGCGCGCATCCGAGTAGATCGTCGGCATACACTCGTAGCCGGAGCGTCCGGTGTACGGATACGACGACGCACCGACCTTCGGTTGCTTCGCATCTTCGAACTTGCCGCCCTTGGAGATCGAAAGAAATTCGAGGCCGGCCTTCGCGAGCTCGACCCCGATCCAGGTCGTGTCGGCGATGTGATTGCCGCCTTCGATCACGTCGTCGCCGAGATAGCGACACCCGACCGCGCCGCGCCCCGCGACGCGCTCCAGGACCGCAGCTGCGACCTCGAGCGGCAACTTGACACGGTCCTCGCGCGAGCCCCCGTAACCGTCGGTGCGCGTGTTCAGCGCGGAGAGGAACGAGGCCATCGTGTACGCGTGCGCGAAGTGGAGCTCGACGCCATCGAAGCCCGCTTCGATCGCGCGACCCGCGGCATCGGCGAACAGCTTCGGCAACACGCGCGGCAGCTCCGCGATCGCCGGCACGTGGAGGTCGGTGACCCGCTCGCGCGCCCCGCGCTGCAGATCGTCGAGCTCGCGCGGCGTGAGCACCTCCTCGAGCTCGGCCTCCGGTAAGGCGGCGAGGCGCGTGCGCAGCTCGTCGTCGCCTCCATCGTTCCCGAGCGCGGCGCGATGGCTGTCGGTGATCTCGAGGAACCGCGCGAAGAATTTCTCGCGCTGCGGGCGGCGCCGGATCGACAGGAAATCGATCAGCTGGATGAACAGCAGCGTCTGGCCACCGGACGCGGCCTTGACCGCGGCGGTCAGCTCTTTGAGGCCCGGCACGAAGCGGTCGTGACCGATGCGCAGGAGTGGCCCCGAGGCGACATCGCGAATACCGGTCGCCTCGACCACGATCACGCCGGGCTTGCCGTGCGCGAAGCGCGCGTACCAATCGATGACGTCCTTGGTGACGAAGCCGTCCTCGGTGGCACGCCACGGCACCATCGCCGGCACCCACGTGCGCGTGCGTGCGAGCCGCGGTCCGATCACGAGCGGTTGAAACAACCGCGCCTCGGCGGCCTGCTCCGCGGTTGGCCACGCGCCGGGTGGCAGCTCGTGCTTGATCCGCTCGGGGGGCTGCCACATCGCCGAGAATTCGTACCACACTCGCCCGCATGGCTCTCATCGCTGCCGCCGAGGTTCGCGGCGAAACGAAGTACGCGACGACGATCACCGCGAACGGTCACCACCTGATGGCTGACGAGCACGAGAGTGCCGGCGGTACGAACACCGGCCCGACCCCGATGGAGCTCTTGCTCGCGGCGCTCGGCTCGTGCTCCTCAATCACCCTGCGGATGTACGCCGATCGCAAGGGCTGGGAGCTCGGCCTGATCGGCGTCGCGCTGCGCCTGTTCAAAGAAAAGGCTGGAGACACCGTGACCACGCGGATCGAGCGCGATCTGTCGTTCGGGGCGGCCATCACCGACGAGCAACGCGCTCGCCTGCTCGAGATCGTGGAGAAGACGCCGGTGACCCTGGTCGTCAAGCACGGCGCCAGCGTCATCACCAAGGCGCTCTAACTACTGGCCTTTTGGCCGTTGTTGCCGGATCAGGCAAAGACCGTCTCGTGGTTGCGGGGTTACCGGCGAGCTCGTGGATGCCCACCATGTCGGCCAGGTAATTCCCATGATGACTATTCGCAAAGCAACCGACCGCGGGCACGCCAGGCACGGCTGGCTCGATTCGCATCACACCTTCTCCTTCGGGGACTACCACGACCCCAAGCACATGGGCTTTCGCTCGTTGCGCGTCATCAATGATGACCGCGTCGAGGGTGGCCAAGGTTTTGGCGCGCACTCGCACCGTGACATGGAGATCATCTCGTATGTCCTCGAGGGCTGTCTCTCGCACAAGGATTCGATGGGCACGGGCGAGACGATCCGTCCGGGCGATGTCCAGCGTATGAGCGCGGGCACCGGCGTCCAGCACAGCGAGTTCAATGGCTCGAAGAAGGACGAGGTCCACTTCCTCCAGATCTGGCTCATCCCGCAGAAGCAGGGCATCAAGCCGGGCTACGAGCAGAAGATGTTCACCGAGGCCGACAAGCGCGGCAAGCTCCTGCTCGTCGCGTCGCCGAACGGCCAGGATGGCAGCGTCACCGTCCACACCGACGCGAAGCTCTACGCGGGCCTGTTCACCGAGGGTGAAGCTGCCGAGCTCGCGATCGGACAGGGCCGCGGTGCCTGGCTCCACGTCGCCAAGGGCAAGGTCCGGATCAATGGCAAGGAGCTCGCTGCCGGCGATGCCGCCTCGTTCGAGAACGAGAGCACCGTCCGGATCGAGGGTGTGGCCGAAGGTGAAGTGCTCGCGTTCGATCTGGCGTAAGCTAACCGCATGGTGAATGTCGGCGATCAGTTGCCGGATGCAACCGTCATTGGCGAGTCCGGACCCGTGAAGCTGCGGGACAAGATCGGAAAGACGCTCGTCATCTATTTCTATCCGAAGGACGAGACCCCGGGCTGTACGAAGGAAGCGTGCTCGTTTCGCGACGCGTACGAGGACTTCACCGCCGCGGGCGCAGAGGTCATCGGGATCTCGCGCGACGACGGCGCCTCGCACGCCTCGTTCAAGCAGAACCATCGGCTGCCGTTCACGCTGTTGAGCGACGCGGACGGCAAAGCAGGCGCGGCCTTCGGGATCAAGAAGACACTCGGCTTCATCCCCGGTCGCGTCACGTTCGTGTTCGACAAGCGCGGGGTCTGCAGGAGCCGGTTCGAGTCGCAGATCCGCCTCGGCAAGCATGTCGACGATGCGCTCGCGCTGGTCAAGAAGCTCGCGTAGCTAGACCTCGAGCGCCGCGACGCCACCCGTGTAGTACACTGACTTCATGACGCGCCGAGCAAAGGTTTTGGGGTCGGCCATCGCGGTGGTGATCGCACTCTCGATCATCTGCGACGTCGTCATTGGTGACCGGCTGATCGCGATCGCGGGCGGCTTGACGGTCGTCTGCCTCGCGATGCTGCTCTTGCCCCGGTCGAAGCGAGAAGCGGTCTTTGTCTTCGGATCACCACTCTCAGCCGGGATCCAGGAGACCTTCGGGAAAGCCGAAGCGCCCGCGTCCAACGAGCGCTCCCAGCCCGATCGTTCGCGTCCCTGAATCCGGGGCCTCTGCCGCTCAGGCCTTGAGCGCCGCGACGACTTTTTCGATCGCGTCCTTGGCGTCGCCGAACAGCATCTTCGTGTTCGGCTTGTAGAACAGCGGGTTGTCGATGCCGGCGTAGCCCGCACCGCGCGAGCGCTTGTTCACGATCACGAGCTTGGCCTTCCAGACCTGGAGCACCGGCATGCCGGCGATCGGCGAGGTCGGGTCATCCTCGGCCGCCGGGTTCACGATGTCGTTCGCGCCGATCACGATCGCGACATCGGTCGTCGGGAAGTCGTGGTTGATCTCGTCCATCTCGAGGACGATGTCGTACGGCACGTTCGCCTCCGCGAGGAGCACGTTCATGTGGCCCGGCAGGCGACCGGCGACCGGATGGATCGCGAAGCGGACATTGACGCCCTTGCCACGGAGCACCTCGGTGAGCTCGCGCACGGCGTGCTGCGCCCGCGCGACGGCCATACCGTAGCCGGGGATGATGATTACGTTCTTCGAGCCGAGCAGCGTGGTCGCGAGATCCGGTGCGGTGATCTCCTGAACATCGCCCGCCGGTTGCGCCGGGCCCTTCGTCGCCGATTTCGGAGGCGCCGCGCCAAACCCGCCGAAGATCACGTTCCAGATCGAACGGTTCATCGCGCGGCACATGATGTAGCTGAGGATCGCGCCGGAGCTGCCGACCAGTGCGCCGGTGATGATCAGCGCATCGTTCTTCAGCATGAAGCCGGCCGCCGCGGCGGTCCAACCCGAGTAGCTGTTGAGCATCGAGACGACGACCGGCATGTCTGCGCCGCCGATCGCAGCAACGAGGTGAACGCCGAGGACGCACGCGACCCCGGTGGCACCCGCGAGGGCCCAGGTCTCGTGATCGCTCGCATAGAGCACGCCGAACACGACGATCGCGGTGAGCATCGCGAGGTTCGCGAAGTGGCGTGCAGGCAAGAGCAGCGGCCTGCCCGAGACCCGGCCGCTGAGCTTCATGAACGCGAGGATCGATCCGGTGGTCGTGATCGATCCGATCACGACATCGATGAAGACTTCGATCAGCTCGGGCTTGGCCGAGATGTGCGCGAACTGGAGCGAGTAGCCGACCAGGACGGCGGCAACGCCGACGAAGCTATGCAGCATCGCGACGAGCTCGGGCATCTGCGTCATGCCGACGCGCAACGCCATGAACGCACCGATCGCCGCGCCGCCGAGGATCGCGACCGCGATCAGGGGATGGGTGAGATCGCTGGTCACGCTCAGCGTGGTACCGATCGCGATCAGCATGCCGATGATGCCGTAGAGATTCCCGCGACGAGCGGTCTCCTGCGTCGACAGCCCGCGGAGCGCGAGGATGAACAGGACGCCGGCGACGAGGTAGCCGACGAGAACGAGGATGTGCGCGAGGTTCATCGTCTTACTTCCTGAACATCGCGAGCATGCGTCGCGTCACGAGGAATCCACCGGCGATATTGATCGTGGCAAAGGCGGTCGCGATGATCGCGACCGCCGCCGAAGCGTGCAGCTCTCCGGTGCCACCCATGATGCCGCCAACCACGATGATGCCGCTGATCGCGTTCGTGACACTCATCAGCGGCGTGTGCAGCGCGGGGGAAACGCTCCACACCACCTGCCAGCCGACGATCACGGCCATGACGAACACCGTGAGCTGCTGGACGAGCACGAACGAATCCTCGGAGACGTGCGCGCTGCCCTTGGTCAACCTCAGCACGACCCAGGCGATCGCCGCGAGCAACCCGATCACCGCGAGCAGGCCACCGCCCGCTGGCGCCTTCATCTTGGGACCACCGTGACCGTGGATCTTCGCGGGTGGGGCCGGCGATTCCGACGGCAGCTTCGGTGCGACCGGGGCCGGCTTCGGTGCTTCGGCCTTCGCCATCGGCGGAGCGGGCCACTTCTTCTCGCCGTGCTCGAGCACGAGCGCCGGGCGCACCGCATCGTTGTCGTGATCGATCTTGAAGTTGGCCGCGCCACCGAGCTCTTCGATGAAGTGCCAGAGGTTCATGCCGTACAGGTCGCTCGACACCGAGGCCATGCGGCTCGGCAGATCCGTGAAGCCGATGATCGTGACGCCGTGCTCGACGACGGCCTGCCCCGGCACGGTGTACTCGCAGTTGCCACCCTGCTCTGCCGCCAGATCGACGACGACCGAGCCCGGCTTCATGAGCTCGACCATGTCCTTGAGCCACAGCTTCGGCGCCGGCTTCCCGGGGATCAGCGCGGTGGTGATGACGATGTCGCACTCTTTGGCCTGGGCGCGGAACAGCGCGTACTCCGCGTCGATGAACTCCTTGCTCATCTCCTTGGCGTAGCCGCCCGCGCCTTCGCCCGATTCTTTGAGCGTGATGGTGAGAAACTCGCCGCCGAGCGACTTCACCTGTTCTTCGGCGGCAGCGCGCACGTCGAACGAGCGGACGATCGCGCCCATACCCTTCGCCGCGCCGAGTGCTGCGAGCCCGGCGACACCGGCGCCGATGATCAAGATCTTTGCCGGCGCGACCTTGCCGGCCGCCGTGAACTGACCGGTGAAGAAGCTCGGGAAGCGATTCGCCGCCTCGACCACCGCGCGGTAGCCGGAGATGTTCGCCATCGAAGACAGCGCATCCATCTTCTGCGCGCGGCTGATGCGCGGAACTTGATCCATCCCGAGCACGGTCAACTTGCGCGCCGCGAGCTTCGCGAGCAGCGCTTCGTTCTGCGCGGGGTACAAGAACGAGATCAGCGTGCCGCCTTCGTTCAGCTGATCGACTTCGTGGTCCTGGGGCGGCCGTACCTTGACCACGACATCCGCGTGCCACGCGGTCGCGCGATCGACGATCAGGGCGCCAGCTGCGACGAACTGACTATCCGGAAAGTTTGCTGCCGCACCCGCACCCATCTCGACGACCACGGCCCAACCCGCCTTGACCCACTTTCCCACCACGTTGGGCGATGCCGCGACACGCCGTTCTTCGGGCCTGGTCTCCTGGACAACGCCTAACTTCATTCGGGGGGCGAATGTGCCAAACCCGGTGCCAGCGTGCAAAGCTCCGGGGCGTGGATCTCGCTGTCGGCGACCTCGTGATCTCGTGTGAAGCCGAGAACCATCCCCTCCTCGGAGACGCGTTCATCATCTGCGATATCGCCGGAGAGCCGCTGACCGCGATGTCGGCGCTCGATTTCGACCGTCCCGGCGAGCTCCCGATCATCGCCGAGCCTGGGAAGCTGCCGCCCGGAAGCGGTGCGTTGTTGCTCAACTTCATCGCGGAACGCGCGCGCGATGCCGGCATCACCGCGCTTCGCTACGCGGGCCCGTACCCGACGCCCGCGCTGTTCGCGGCCCTCGCTCGATCGTTTCACGCGACCGGCAGCGAGGCCGAGTTCTGCGCGGACGTGCTCGATCGCGCGATGCGGCTCGCCCGCGATCCGGTCGCAGTCGATTTCATCCCGGCACCTCACACGCGTGTCGTGTTCGACCGCGGCTTCTGCGAAGTGCGCGACGGCGTCGAACGCGCGGTGATCGACGGGCTCGGCTACGAGCGCCGCGATCCCTGTCGCACGCTCGCGGGAGGCCGCGCGGAGGTCTACTTCGGCGCGCCGCTCTATGCCCATGTCGCGACGTTCGAACCGAACGGTCAGTTGCGCGAGGGTCCGCATCCGCTCCCGGTGTTCGCCGATCCGATCGTCGGCACGGTCTTCGATGCCGCGACGAAGGCCGCGCTCGGCGAGCTGCTCGAGGACTACGTGCCGAGGCCGCTCGCTGCGATCGCGAGGCGGTTTGTCGTCACGCGCGAGCTCGTCTACGCCGACCTCGGCGCGCGCGCCGCGATCCGCACCCCGAAGGGGTTCGCTCTGCACGGCGCGCTGTGGACCCACAACCGTGGCGACTTGATGGCGTTCATCATGTCGCTCGCGGGCGCGCTCCACCCAATCGTCACCCAGACGATCATCGCGGAGCTCCAGCCCGTGCTACCGGCCTGACCGCCGGCGCATCGACGTGGCCCATCATGCCGCCGGTCGCGGCGAACTCGTCGAGCGACATCTCGAAGCTCCAGCGACCGCGCTTGGTAGGTTCGTCGAGCGCGGCCTTGAGGAGATCGAGGTACTTCTGACGCGGCACTTCGTGCGCGCCGAACCGCTCGAGGTGATCGGTGTGGACCTGGCAATCGATCAGGCCGATCTGCCAGAGCTCGAGCTGCCGCACGATCGCCGCGTACGCGATCTTCGACGCATCGGGTGCCTTCGCGAACATCGATTCGCCAAAGAACGCCGCGCCGAGCGACACCCCATACAACCCACCGACGAGCTGATCGCCGTCCCACGCTTCGATCGAATGTGCGAAGCCGAGCTCGTGCAGCTTGCCGTACGCGTCGACCATCTCGGGAATCAGCCAGGTCCCGGTCTGGCCCGGGCGCGGCGCCGCGCTGCAGCCCCTCAGGACTTGCTCGAAGGCGGTGTCGAGGGCGAGCCGATACGGCGTGCGCTTGATCTGCTTGCGCAGGCTGCGCTGGATCACGAGATCCTGCGTCGTCATCACCATGCGCGGATCGGGCGAGTGCCACAGGATCGGCAAATTCTCGGCGTACCAGGGAAAAATGCCCTGCGAGTAGCCGAGGATCAAGCGCTCGGGTCGCAGGTCGCCACCGAGCGCGAGGAGGCCGTCCTCGGCTAGATGGACCGGCGGAAAGACGAGGCGATCATCGAGCCGGAAGACCGGCATAGATCCGAGTGTAGCGCTTAATCGCGGCGTTGGAGGCGACGCGACCGGCACCCACTCTCAGAAGTCGCCCTTTGCGACGATCGTCCAGTGATCCGGCGAGTCGCGCCGGCCGACGACCCAATCGGTCGTGCCCGCGCGCAGCGCGTTGATCTCGGAGAGGTCGGCTTCGGTCGCGCCGGTGTAGACCACGATGCCTCGGTTCGGATCGTCGTCGCGTGCCGTGCACGCGATCAGCGCGAGGTGCTCGCCGGTGAAGTGGTTGTCGCCGAGCGTGATCCCGTCGCTGGCGACCTTCCAGCCGGTGCGCGCGAGCGTCTTCGCGATCAGCGGATTCGTGGTGGGGGTACCGTAGGCAACGAGGCTCGCGTTCGCCAGGTCTTGCGCCACGAAGCCTTCGGCACCCAGCACCGGCCACTTGCCATGGAACAGCGTCTCGTCGATCGAGTGCGCGTAGTCGGTCATCGCGGGAGATGCGACGACCGCGATCGGCCCGGCGTAGATCGCATTGATCGGGCCCACGAAGCCGACGGGCAAGAGCGGCTGCTTCGCGAGCGTGGCGAAGAAGGCGACGAGCGCAGGCATCATCGCTTCCATGTCGTGCGCGCCAGCCTGCGCGATCACCGCCTCGAGCGCGGCATCGAACACGAAGCCGCGCCGCATCTCCTGCCGGATCGCCGAGGCGGCCGCGGTCTCGCCGTGGGTCTCGCGAACGTAGTGCGTGGCGATCGCGCGCACGATCGCCTCGTCGACCATGATCATCGGAGTGGTGTAGTGCTGAGGCGCCAGCATCGCCGCCATCTGCGCATGCAGCGTCGCCGCCGCCATCGAGAGCTCCGCCCAGTGACGCTCGACGACCGGATTGACGTACGAATGGGCGATCTCGTGCGCGATCAGCGCGTCGTCGATCTCGGTCGGGAGCCCGGCGCGATCGAGCGTGCCCAGCCCGATGAGCTCGTAGGTCGCACTACCGCGATGGACGCCGTAGCTCTGCGGACCTTGCAAGAGCGCGGGCACGACGGTGAACGACAACGGCGACGGGCCGAACAGCTTCACGAAGAACGGCGCCGGATCGTGTGCGGCGAGGGAGGTGCGAAATGCAGCCTCGACCCTCGCGAGATACGGTTGGTGCGCCGCGAAGAACGCCTCGAGCTGGGCGTCGGCCGCGAAGGCCCGCACGGCCTCGACATACGCGGGCACATCGACCATGGCCCAACGATCGCCGGGCAGCTGCGGATCGACGAGGTGCAGCGTGTCGTCGAGCCGGATCGCGAGCTCCATCGGTTGCTCGAACGCGATGCCCTTCGCGATCAGCTCGCGCGTGAGCTCGACCGCGCGATGCTTCGCGAAGGGCTCGAGCGCCTTCGCGAGCTCCGCCTTGTAGAGCGGCATCCCGCCCCGTGCGTCGAGCTCGAGGGGGCGAGCCAACAAGTCGAGGGCCGCGAGCGTCTCGATCCGATGATCGACATGAACCGCGATCTTCGAAGACTCGGTCTTGCTGCACGCAGCCACCAGACCCGCCAGAGCCACGACGACCAGCGCCTTCACGGCCCGCCGATATCCGACGAGCTCAGGCAAGCAGCGCCAAGAGATCGTCGCGCGTGATCGCGGTCGCGCCGCCGGCTTCCGAGAGCGCCGCATCCGCGAGGCCGCGCTTCTTGGCCTGCAGCTCGAGGATGCGCTCCTCGACGGTATCGCGCGCGACCATCCGGTAGACCATCACGGGCTTGTCCTGGCCGATCCGATGCGCGCGATCGGCGGCTTGATCTTCGACCGCCGGGTTCCACCACGGATCGACGAGGAACACGTGGTCCGCGGCGGTGAGGTTGAGACCGGTGCCGCCCGCCTTGAGCGAGAGCAACATCACGGGCGGACCATCCTCGGCCTGGAACTGGTTGACCACCGCGGCGCGATCTTGGGTCGAGCCATCGAGCCGCACGAACTTGGTGTTCGCGCTGTCGAGGTGGGGCTCGATGAGATCGAGCAGCGAGGTCCACTGCGAGAACACCAGCGCGCGATGGCCATCCGCCACCGCATCGGCGAGCGCGTCCATCAAGCGCTCCATCTTCGAAGAGGTCTGCGGTGCGGGGCCCGAGCGCAAACCACCCGGCAACAGCGCCGTGTGACACGCGGCCTGGCGCAAGCGCAGCAAGGCCTCGAGCGCCTGCATCACGCCACCACCAGCTTCGAGCATCTTCACGATCTCGCGCTGGGTCGCGGCGCGGATCGCGTCGTAGGTGACCCGCTCGTACTCCTCGAGCTCGACGTACATGATCGCGTCGGTCCGCGGCGGCAGCTCCTTCGCGACATCCTTCTTGAGGCGACGCAGCACGAACGGCCGGATGCGCTCGCGCAAGCGTGCACCCGCGGCGCGATCGCCGAGGTTGATCGGCTCGGCCCAGCGCTCGATGAAGTCACCGCGCCCGCCGAGCAGGCCCGGGTTCGTGAAGTGGAGCTGGCTCCACAGCTCGTCGAGGCGGTTCTCGACCGGCGTGCCGGAGAGCGTGACCTTCCACGAGCCCTTGAGCTTGTACGCCGCGCGCGCGACCTGCGAATCGGGGTTCTTGATCGTCTGCGATTCGTCGAGGATCACCGCGTCCCAAGCGACCTTGCCGATCTCGTCGATGTCGTTGCGCAGGATCGGATAGCTCGTGAGCACGAGGTCCGCCGAGGTATCGAGCGCGCGGCGCGTGCCGGCGTACGTCGAGACCCGCAGGTCGGGGCGGAACTTCTCGATCTCGGCCATCCAGTTGAACAGCACGCTCTTGGGGCACACGACGAGCGTCTTCTCTTTGCTCGGGATCACTGCGAGCGCCTGGATCGTCTTACCGAGGCCCATGTCATCGGCGAGCACGCAGCCGAGGCCAGCCTCGCGGCAGAACACGAGCCAGTCGATTCCGGATTGCTGATACGGGCGAAGCTCGCCGACGAAGCCGAGCTCGGCGTTCGCGTGCGGGATGCCTTCGAAACCCGCGAGCAACGGGCGCAAGCGCTCGAGCTCGGGCGGTGGCGGTTGATCGAGATCGGCCGCGAGCTTCGCGAGATCGGGCAGCGCGTAGATCGGCACCTTTTTGTCCCCGGTGCGCGCCGCGAGCAGATCGGCGAGGCGCTCGCCGTGCTGATCGAACCACTCTTTCGGGACGCGTCCCCAGCCGCCGCCGGAGAGCGGCACGACATCGATGCCCGCTTGCCAGGCGCGCAACGCGGCCGAGACCGATGCGGTCGTCGTGCCGTCGCTGCCATAGAGCTCGACCTCGAGCTTGTTGCCCTGGATGTCGAGCCGGACCTGGAGGGCGGCGAGCTTTCCGACCGAGGCGTTACGCGCATCGTGACGCAACCAACCCGAGAGCCCTTGCTGCATCACGAACGCTTCGCGGCCGACGAGCGAGACCCGGCGACCGGGCACGAGGTTGAGCTCGTCGCGCAACCGATGGACGAGCTGGCGCTCGGTGTCCTCGTCGCGAATCGGCAGCGCGCCGTTGAGGTACACCATCGTGCGGCCATCGACCCGCGCGCGCGGCGGATCGCCGTACACGAGCGTGGGGAACACCGTCAGCGTGTCGCCATCTTGCGACACCTCCATCTGCATCCGCGGCTCTTCTTTCGCGCCGAGCTTCGGGAGCTTCTTCGCGCGGATATCGATCTCGATGCGTTGCGCGAGCGCGGGAATCGTCTTGGTCAGGAGCTCGGGCACGGCCTTCTTGCCGACCTCGAACTGCTGCGGAAGTTTTTCGAGGCGTGCACCCGAAAGATCGATCGCGCCGATCGGCCGCAACATCGCATCGTGCGTGAGCACCATGCCGACCGCCGCGACCTCGGCCACCGACGGGTCCGCGATGATCTTGACCCGGACGCCATCTTGCCAATCGTCGACGGTCGCACGAGGCATCACGGGCTCGTTGCTGGTCGTGACCTTCTCGCCGCGCCAGCGCACGTCGGTCGCGCTGGCGAGTGCGCCGAGCACGAGGTCGAGCTTGTCTCCGGTGATCGGCCGGCTGCGCTCACCGAGCAACCGGTCGACGATGAGGTCGCACTCTTCGGTCGCGATCGCCGAGGCCTTGCCCGAAGCGAGCAACGACATGATCGAACCCTTGAGGATCGTCGCTTGATCATCGGTCACGAGCTCGCGCGTGACCTTCACGCCGGCCGGGTCGGGCTCGAGCAGGTAGCGCACGGTCGCAGACGCGCGCTTCGAGGTCGGCATCTCGCCGCCCGCCTGCTCGGTCGCGAGCACGGCCGCGACCACGTGCGAGCACACCGCCTCCTTGGTCGCGCAATCGCACTCCCACTCTTCGTGCTCGAGGTTGAGCACGACATGGAACGGCGTCGGCTTGCCGGGGACCCGGACATCGAGCTCGAGCTCGCCACCCGATTTTCCACGGCCGACCACCCTCTGGTCGCGGGCGAGCTGGACACCCTGGGTCCAGGTGCGTTCAGTCGCTTCGGCGCGGACAACGTCTCGTAGCAAGCACGGGCATTTACCACGCGCGGCGGCCAGACCAAAGCCGTGATACGTTGCAACAAGATGGAGAGCGGCGATGACGCCGAAGACGCCGGCCTGGTCCGGGCCATGGCCGAAGGCGATCGGCAGGCTCTGGCAACGCTGTATGCACGTCACGCGCCCCTGCTGCTGGGTCTCGCGGTGCGGATCGTCCGCGAACGCCGCGAGGCGGAAGACCTCCTACACGACGTCTTTCTGGAAGCCTGGCGAGCGGCCAAGGATTTCGATCCAAAGCGCGGTCGCGTTCGTACCTGGCTTGCAATCCGTATGCGTTCTCGCTGTCTCGACCACCAAAAATCCGCGCGCGTGTCGCGGAATGCCGGCGACGCCGGTCTCGAGGTCGTCGCAGACGAGCGCGAAACATCGAGCCCCGATCACGCGCGGGTCCGCGATGCCCTCGGCAGCCTCGGCGACGAGCAGCGCCAGGTCGTCGAGCTCGCCTACTTCGACGGCCTGTCATGTTCCGAGATCGCCTCGAAGATCGCCAAGCCGATCGGGACCGTGAAGTCGCGTCTGGCCGCTGGCCTGACCCGTCTTCGTGAAGGAATGGGAGGTGGGCGATGAGCTCCTCGACCTTTGATCTCGAAGAGCTACTCCCGCTCCATGCTCTCGGCATCCTCGAAGGTGACGAGGCCGAGGCGGTCGAGCAGGCCGTGAAGGCCAGCCCGGCGCTCGCCGACCAGCTCGCCGCCCTTCGCGAGGGCACGCACGCGCTCCTGTCTTCGTTCGTGATGCCGATCCAGCCGGCGGCCGACCTCGAGAAGCGCCTGATGGCCTCGGTGGGTGCGGGTCGGTTCGAGCGGTTCGCGAACCGCTTTGCCGAGATCTTCGACCTCGCGGTCGACCGGACCCGCGAGCTGCTCGGGCTCTGCGAGCGCGAGTCTTCTTGGGGCGAAGAGGCACCGGGGGTCTTCCTCATCCACTTCGCGGCAGGTCCATCGGCCGTGACTGCGGACTGCGGCATCGTCCGGATGAAGCCTGGCAGTACGTTTCCGCCGCACATGCATCGCGGTGAGGAGCACAGCATCGTCCTCGCCGGAACCCTGCGAGACCTCGACGGCAAGCTCTACCGCCCGGGCGACGAGCTCGTGTACGCACAAAGCAGCTCACACCTACTCACCGTCGAAGGTGACGAGGACGTCATCTTCGTGGCGCGCGCTTTGGACGGCATCGAGCTTCAATTGCCACCACAAGCTTGAGACCATGGGCTCATGGCGGCCGACATCGGTCTGCGCGTGGTGGGAGTGATCAGGACGATCGAGCTCCACACGATGACGACGCGTTTCGAGCATATTACCGCTCGGCAGGTCGCGAAGATCAGCCTCGATATCGAGCGCGCACTCGATGAAGAAGGCGAAGAGCTCGATCTCGCGAACCTCGTCGACCTCCACTTTCAGGGTCCGGCAGAGCTCGTGCCGCGCTTCAACGCAGGCGAGCGCGTGACGATCGAGACGAGCGCCGAGAGCTCGCTCCACATCACGTCGATCAAGCCCGCGCCGCTGTCCTAGGACGCTGTCCGCGTACGCCTACGTCTCTACCAGTCGATCGAGCCGTCGTCGGTATCGCGACCGCCCACGATCTGGACCTTCAGCGTCTTGCTCTTGCCCTTGGGGCCCACGGCCTTGATGACGTGCGGGCCGGGCTTGAGCGGGAGATGGGTCAACGGCGTCTCGCCGATGTTCTTGTCGTCGACGTAGATCGTCGTCTTCGCATTCGCGGTGATGCTGTAGAAGCCGTATCGCGAGAGCGCTCGAATCTCGTCGTGATCATCCGGTGCGGCATCCATCGGGATGTCCTGGATCGGTTTTCTGATCGCCGCGTCGGCGAGTGGCGCGACGGCCGTTCCGTTGTTCGACGTCCGCGAGCCGAGGAACGAGATCACGAGGAACACGCCGAGACCGAGTGCGGCAAAGATCGCGAGCGCCACCGCCGTGTTGCGCAGGCTCTTCCAGCGATGGGACGCGAGCAGGTTCGTCCCGTCGTCTGCCATCCACGAATCGGCGCCGACGTCCTCGGTCAGATCGAGGACCTTGTCGAGCTCGACCGTCTGCACCGGGAGCTGCGCCTGGATGCGGCCGGTGCCCGGCGAGTGCACGATCATCGACGGGACGGGCAGCTGCTGGGTCGGGGTCTTCGGGCGCGGCGCGGCCTGCTGTACCTCGCCGCTCGTCGCGGGTAGCGCGGGAATCGGAGGCGGCGTCGCTTGCGGGACGCGCGTGGGGATCGAGACCGGTGCGGCGTTCGGATCGTCCGCGGCCTTGAGGATCTCGTCGCGCGAGGCCATCTCGTCGCCGAAATCGCTGAACAACAGGCGCGAGAGCTCCTGCGCCGATGCGGGCCCGCCGAGCGTGGCGACCGATTGCTTGATCGCGTTGCCGAAAGCCTGGGCGGTGTCGAAGCGACCGGCTGGGTCGCGCGCCATCGCTTGCAGCAGCGCCGCCCGCATGCCGGCCGGAAGATCCGGGCGACGCTCGCGGATCTCGGGGATGGGCTCCTCGGTGATCGCCTTGAAGGTGAGGAAGTCGGAGTCGCGATGGAACAGGCGACGGATCGCGAGCATCTCGTACATCACGACCGCGAGCGCGAACACGTCGCTGCGCCGATCGAGAGGTTTGCCGAGGATCTGCTCGGGCGACATATAGGCGTTCTTGCCTTTGACCGTGCCGGTGCGGGTGCGCGAGTTCGCGCCGCGCGCCTTCGCGATCCCGAAATCGAGCAGCTTCACGAAGCCGTCGCCGGTGACCATGATGTTCGGCGGCGAGACATCGCGGTGGACAACACCGAGGAGGTTGCCCTGCGCATCGCGTGCTTCGTGCGCGGCGTGGAGGCCTTCGCACGCCTGCGTGATGATGCCGGCGACGACGCGGTAGTCGAGCATCTTTCCGGACTTCGAGAGCCGCGTCATCATGCGCGAGAGCGGGACGCCGTGGAGATACTCCATGGCGATGAACCACGTGCCGCCGAACTGTCCGAACGAGAGCACGTGACAGACGTTCTTGTGGACGAGCTTCGACGCGAGGTCGGCTTCGTCGCGGAACATCTGGACGAAGTGCTCGTCCTCCGCGAGGTGCGGGAGGATCCGCTTCAACACCATCACGTCTTTTGCGCCCGCGATCGTGTTCGACTGAGGTCGCGCTAGATAGATCTCGGCCATGCCGCCAGTCGCGATCTTCGCGAGCAGCTGATAGGACCCGAAATCTCTGGCATCGCGGGGCACGAGCGTCCCCGCCGGAATCGTCACGATTTCTAGTATGCCCGAACGAAATCCGCGATTTAAGTGCGAGATGCACTAAGCGAGATCTGGACGATATCTCCCGACATGACGCAGCCCCTGGCAGGGCCTATGGACGTGGGGCGTTCCCTGGGGCGTGGTTCCGGCGTCCCCGCCGCTTGAATGTGGCTCGGTGCCTACCCCACCAGGGTGCGCGCCCAGGCCCAGGCATCAGCCAGATCCGACCGGGGGCGGGGCGATCACGTAGTCGTAGTAGGCGCTCGGGTTTCCCATCTTGCCGTCCATCGCCGCGCGGGCGACGTTGAACATCTCCCGCGCCGTTACGTAGTGAAGGCGAAATCCGTCACGCGTTTGCGCGTGGAGGGCGGCATGCAACGTCCGGCCACCCTCGCCGAGCAGCGACGCCGCCGTGCTCTCGATCGCACCGTGCGTGTGGACCTTCACGAACACCCACTCGGGCCGCCCCTCGATGTGGATCGCTTGGTCGATCCAGCTCTTCACGCGCGCCGAGGTCGGTGGATCACCGCCGGTGATCGCGCCGTTCTCGAGCCGCATGCCGAGGCCTTTGCGTGCGAGCGAGAGCGGTCCGGTGATCATCAACAAGCGATCGTCGTACATCGCGCCGACGCGAGCCCGCTCGCCGTGCTCGTAGCTGCGCCGCTTCGAGAGGTCACCATCGGGCCAGTAGATCTGGTTGACCTTGTCGGGCTGGCACGGATCGGGCGCCGACGGAAACGTGAGGTCCGCGTAGCAACCGAGCCGGTGCAAGACGAGCATCTCGTCGTCGACACCGCACCACTTACGATCGGGTCGGCTGTTCGCGAGGCTCCAGTTACCGTGAATGAAAGACCACTTGTACTTGCCCTTCGCGTCGCGCGAGATGTGGCCGTGCTCGGCGAAGGTCTTCAGGGTCTCGTTCAGCTTCTCGGTCAGCGTCGCCGCGGTGTCGCCGTCGTGATGGAGATGAACCTCGACCTCGCCGAAGCCTTGCTTCACCAGGCCGGCGAGCTGGTCCATGAAGTACGGGCGATACTCTTCGCCGGGAAAGAAGAAGCCGTGGCGCGGCGGGCGACCGTTCGAATCGCGGAACTCGCCGAGTGCCGGATAGCCTTTGACCCACGCGTCGACCCGCGCCATCCCGGTCGCGTCGTCGGCATGGCCGTGGAGCGGTTCGTAGTGATCGCAGAGCGCGAACAGCAGGTGCGCATCACCGCGCGTGCGCGGGGTACGCGCGCGCCTCGCGATGTGGCGCGCGTAGTCCGGCAGCCACTGGTGGAGGTTCTTCTTACGAAGTCGGGAAAACAAGGGTCAGCGCGAGGATGAAGGATCGATGCTAAAAAGGAGCGTCGTGATGGATCTCTACCGGCCGCTGCTCGCGAAGGTATTGTTTCCAGCGTTCGAGGCAGTGCGCGGTCGCCCGACGGTCGGGTTGCTCCAGTATCTGCACACCACCGAGCGTTGGTCGATCGATGCGCTACGCGATCTTCAACTGGGCTTCCTTCGCAGGTTACTCCGCCACGCCTACACCCACACCGCGCACTACCGCGAAGTCATGGATCTGGTGGACCTTCGCCCCGAGGATATCGAAGCGGTCGACGATCTCCACCGCCTGCCGCTGCTCGACCGCGCGACGTTGAACGCGACGCTGAATACGCGTCTGTCGGCAGCGCCCCCGTTCGCGACGATCACGAAGATGTCGAGCGGCACGACCGGCGAGCCCGCCGTGGTGAAGTACAACGCCGAGTCCCGGCACTGGCGCGATGCCGGGCGCTGGCGCGGCTACGGCTGGGCTGGTTACGAGATCGGGATGCGCGCGATGCACTACTGGGGTGCGGGCCCGAAGGTCACGAGCTTCACGAAGCGCTCGAAGGCATCGCTCGACCACGCGCTCAAGCGCGAGCTCTATATCGATTGCACGCCGCGCAGCGACGCCGCCTTGACCGACGCGGTCGAAAAGTTTCGCGCCTACAAACCGAACGTGATCGTCGCGTACGCCGCGGGCGCGGCGGCGCTCGCGCGGTTCGTCAACGCGCAAGGCCTGCGCGACTGGCGCGACACTCCCGTGATCGTCGGCGCGGAGCGCTTGTGGCCCGATGACCGCAGCGAGATCCAGCGCGCGTTCGGCCCCGCCTTCGAGACCTACGGTGCGCGCGAGGTCCAGCTGATGGGCGCGGAGTGCGAAGCCCACGACGGCCTGCACACCACGATGGAGACCTTGATCATCGAGCTGATCGTTCGCGAAGCCGACGGCACGGTGCGCATCGCGAAGCCAGGCGAGACCGGCGAAGTGGTGGTGACCGATCTCCATAACCTCGCGTGTCCGCTGATCCGCTACGTCACGGGAGACCTCGCCGTCCAACACGCTGCGACGCCGTGTGCGTGCGGTCGAAGCCTCGTCAAGATCGGGCCGATCGAGGGCCGCATCACCGAGACCCTGCGAGACGGCAGGGGCAACCCGGTCAGCGGTCTGGTGTTCAGCATCTTGTTCGCGCTGATCAGCTCCGAGGCCAAGCAGTTCCAGGTCGTGCAACGCCTCGACGGCACCGTACAGTTGAAGCTGGTGCTCGGGCGAGGCACCGTCGTGACCCCGGCAACCGACAAGGCCGTGCACGACTTCGCCGCGAAGTACTTGCCCGGGGTCCCGCTCGTGATCGAGCTGGTCGACGAGATTCCGCTTACCGCGGCCGGTAAGCGCAGAGTGGTGGTCGTCGAGAAGTGAAGCGGCTCGCGTTGACGCTCCTGTTCGGGTGTGGTCGCCTCGACTTCGCAGCGCATGGCGACGCGTCTTCGCCGGACGGGCCGGATGGAACGAATTCGGTCCGCCTCACCGCGGTCGCGACCGCATTGCCGGCGACCGAAACTCAGCTCACCGCCGATCGCGACGTCACGTGGTCGACGGATCTCGGCACGATCGGTGCCACCGGTGTGTTCCGCTCGGGCGACCTCGCTGGCACCGCGACGATCACCGCGACGGCCCTCGCCGATCCCGCCGTGGTCGGGACCGCGACGATCGAGGTCACGCAGTCGATCTCGCCGATGCCGATCGCGATGACGCCTTCGGTGCTGACGCCGTCGGGCTTTCCGAATCAGACCCACGGCTTCTTCTCCGATCGCACGAAGGCGTGGTGGTACTTCTACGCGGCCCCGGAACCAGGTCAGCTCGTCCACGCGCTGACGTCTACGGACTTCGTGACCTGGACCGCGGGCCCCACACTCGATACCGGCCACGACATCGGCAACAACGGTGGCAACTTTTCGCTCGCACATCGCGTGATCGCGGACCACGAGGTCATCCATCTCACGCAGAGCTACGAGCTCCCGTCGCGCGGCCGCACGCACGCGCGCGCCGAGCTCACGGCGAGCGGGCTGGTGTTCGGCGCCGTGACGAATCCCAACGCGGGCGGCCAGCTCCAATCGCCCGACGGCCCGGCGGTCATGATCACCGAGGCTGGCGCGGTGATCGATGCGAGCGGCTATGACTTCACCCCGCCGACCGGACCGCTCTCGCCGTGCGGTGATGGCGATGCCGAGCTCTACACGGCGACCCAGACCGAGACCGGGACGACGAGCTTCGACGCGATGACGTACGACAAGACCGTGTTGTGGTGCTCGAACAATCGCATCAACTCGCGCTGGCTCGCGAGCGACGGCGACACGCTGTTCTACCTCTACGAGGACGGTGCGCAGGATTCGCAACCGGTCAACATCTTGTTCGACGTCCGCCGCGCGGGCGTGTGGGTACCCGACGAGACCACGATCAAGACCACCCCGCCGGCAGCGTTCAGCTCCGATGTCTCGTTCCCACTCGTCGACTGGACCGCGCTCGTCCACGACCGCACGTTGCTCGCGATGCGCCGCCTCCCGACGGGCCTGACCGAGGTCCGCTACCTCGATCTCGATGCGCCGACCGCCTTCACCGGCTCGACGCAGCTGTTCACGAACGATGCGAAGGGTGGCAGTGGCATCGTGATGGTGCCGTATGGCACCGGCGTGGTCGCCGTCGAGCTGACCTCGAACCCGGCGAACAACTTCAGCGCGCTCGAGTACTGCTTCTGGGATGGCTCGAGCTGGACCGCGTGGCACCCGTTGATCGCGGTGGACGCCGTGCGCGATGCGATCGCTGGCGTCGCGGGTGGGGTGGACGGGCGACCCGCGATCACGTGGGCGGAAAACGGCGGGATCATGGGCGTCGCGTTGCCGTAGCGGTATGGTGCGGGCGTGCGTTGCCCTCTCGTGCTCGTGACTGGGTTTCTGGGCGCGGGCAAGACCACGCTCGTGAACCGCCTGCTCGCGCGTCGCGCGGAACGTGGCGCGAGCGGCAAGCTCGGCGTGATCGTCAACGAGCTCGGCGAGGTCGGCATCGACGGCGCCTTGCTCGGCAACAAGGCGGCGCGCCAGGTCGAGCTCCCGGGTGGCTGCGTGTGTTGCGTACTCGGTGACGATCTCGATCGCACCCTGATCGATCTCGTCGCGACGAATCCGAATCTCGAGGCGATCGTGCTCGAGACCACCGGCGTTGCCGAGCCCCTACCGATCGCGTGGGCGGTGCGGCGCGAGCCGGTCGCGAGTGCGGTACGGCTCGCGATGGTGGTCGCGCTCGTCGATGCGACGCACTTCATCAGCGCGACCAAGTTGACCGCGGCAGTCGGTGCGCAGGTCGCGTACAGCGACGTCTTGCTCGTGACGAAGGCCGAGCTCGCTGGCGAGGACGCCACCGCCGCAACGATCGCCGCCGCGATCGAGCTCGCACCCCGCGCCCAGATCTTGATCGGCACCACCGACGAGCACGTCGCGTGGCTCGAGCAGGTGCTCTCGGATCCCGAGGTCGAGCACACGCCGACCGGGCCCGAAGCTCACGATCATGCGGGCCACGACCACCACGGCATCTCGACCCTGGCGCTGCCGATTCCCGGTGCGATCGATCTCGAGGAGCTCGAGGACCAGCTCGCCGAGCTGCCGTCGGAGTACGTCCGGATCAAGGGCATCGCCGTCACCGAGCGTGGCTGGGTCGCGTTCCACCGGGTCGGCCTGCGGGTCTCGAGCGAGCCGCTGCCCGGCGCGCCCGCCGGTTTTGCTGCGAATCAGGGCCGGATCGTCGCGCTCGGCCGCGACCTCCGGCAAGATCGGCTCGCCGCGTGCGTGCAGGCGGCGCTGTCATGAGACTCGCCGTTCTAGGTTCGCTGCTCTCGCTCGTTGTCTCTTGCGACAAGAGCGTCATCGCGGTCAAGAACACCCCCGACGCGGACTACAACCACGCGAACCTCGTCGCGGCCGTCGACGTGTTCATCGCGTCGAAGCGGACGCCCGCGGCCTACGCCGATCTCGCGAAGAAGATCACGAGTATGCGGCGCGGTATGGATGCCACGGTCGCCGCCGAGGCCGAGCGCCGGATGATCGTGCTCGCGCTCGATCCGATGACCCAGTTCAAAGACCGCAGCATGGCGGAGCAGACCCAGGCGCTCGCGCTGACGGTGTGGCCGACCCTGCTCGCGCCTGCGATCGAAGCCGATCAACTCGATCGGCTGCCCGATCTCGAGGCACCGCTGATCGCGCCGAAGGCGGGCGAGGATCAGGCCGCGTACCTGTTGCGGCTGTGCGAGACCGCGCTCGAGCGCACGTGCAAGCACGCGGTGCCCGAGCTCCAGGCGAACATCGTCGCGGCGCTCGCGATCCGGCACGCGACCGAGCGCGTGCGGACGGCGGTGAGCGAGTGCCTCGAGTGCTCGAGCGAGGGCGCCGATCCAGGTTGGAAGGCAGCCGTCGCGGGCTGGGAAGCGCTCGATCGCACCGCCGCCGATTCGCTCACCGATATCGAGAATGCCGCGGCGCCGGACAACTGGCCCCGCGCAGGGGCTGCCTCCGACGAGGATCCGGGCCTCGCCGAAGCCGAGTTGACACTGCGCGGCGATGTCGTCGTCAACGGCCACGCCTACGGCCCGAACCAGCAGCGGATCGACGTGTTGAAGGAGCTGCGCGGCTCGGGCGAGGTGATCGCGCTGCACTTCCATCCCGATCAAACGCTCGCGCAGGTCCGCGCGGTGCTCGTCGATGCGCGCAAGGCCGGCGCGCGGCGCGTCGCGGTGATCGCGCGCGAGTCGGTGTATCCGTGGCGTCGTCGCGTCTACTGGGTCGCCGATGGCAGCGGGTTGCGCGCGAACCTACGCACGACCGATTCGCTCCAGCTCCTCCTCCACGCGATCGACGAGGTCGCAGGTCCTGGCACCGTGGCCCGTGTCGACTGAAATCACCGACGAGCGCTCGGGTCACTACGCGCTCGTCCAGCACGAGCGCGAAGAAGCGCATCGCACGCTGACGCGCGGGTTCATGTTGCTGGTCTCGCTACCGGTCGTCACGGTCGCGCTGCTCGTGCTCGCCGGGCTGCTGAGCTCCTACGGTCCCGTGGTGATCACGTTCGTGTACTGCATCGTCGCCGGTCCGTCGGGCCTCGTGATGACGAGCCTCGGGTTGATGCAATCGCGCGCGGCGAACAAGAAGCTGGCCGCGCTCGATCGCGAGCGGCTGCCCGAAGCGCGCCTGCTGCGCTAGTACGTGCCGGTGACGGTCATCAGCATGTCCACCGTCGGATAGCTGGTCGAGATCGTGTTGATGTCGGTCGGCACGTTGATGCTGCAACTCGTCGCCATGATGTAGCCGGGCTTGGTCTCGCCGTTGGTATTCGCGCCGATGTACATGAACGCGCCGGCAGGCGAGTCGAGCTCGACGAACAACTTCTTGCCCGCTGGAATCGTCGCGCTGGTCATCGGCGCCGTCACCGTCGCGCCGGTCGTCGTCGAAGGAATCGTCACGGTCGGATTCGATGCGACGACGGTCAGGCTGGCGAGGGTGAGCTTCGTGCCGGGCGTGCCGTTGTACGTGCCGACCCGGACGGTCGCGGTCTGGCCGGTCGAGTAGTCGACCTGGAACGCCACGGATGTGACCTTGAAGTCGGTCGTGATGCCGAGCGTCGGCAGATCGAACACGCGATAGTAACTGTTCGCATCCGTGCCGGAGCTGTTGCCACATGCGGGCGCCGTGTTCTGCACGAGCGTCTCGTCGGTGGTCTGCGTCAGCGTCTTGGTCGTCATGCCTGGCGGCGCATCGATCGGAACGACGAACGCATCGGGCGTGGTGATGCGCGAATCGACGACGCTGATGCTGCCATCGGGACGACCCGCGATGTCGGCTTTACCCGCTTGGGCGCACGCGCCGAGACAACCTAGGAACAGCAACCGCCTCATGCGGTCCATCGTGCCGCACGGGGGTCACTGTAAACAACCTGTTTTCAATTAGTTCCAGAAACAGACATGATGAGGTGGGATCGCAGGGGCCCAATTGTCGAGGTTACTTCGGGATTCGGGAGGCCGCAGGCCGGCGCCCGAACGTAGCCCGGCCACGATTCGTACCCCGGCGTCGCACCGAGATAGAGGTAGGTGCTCTTCGGGTTGTCTCGCTGGGCAACCTCCGGGTGGCCATCGGTCCGGATCTCGATGATCAGGTTCGCGTGTGACGGAATACCGACCGCGGCGAAGTTCGCCTGCAGCGTCTCGCCCGTGTTGGTCGGTGCCACATCGATCGTGGTTTGACCGAGCATCTCGACCTTCGAGAGATCGAGCTGTGGATCCCCCAACGTCCCGTCGTACGTGCCGACGAAGACCTTCACGCGCTGGTCGCCGGTCGCGGTCTGCACCGCGAAGTTCACGCGACTGATGTTGAAGTAGCGGTTCTCGAACTTCTGCGGCGCGAGCGCGAACACGCGATACCAGCTGGTCTCGAACGAGCCGACCTTGTCGGCGCAACCGACGCCGTAGCCGGGTTCCATCGGCTTGGAATCGTCGGTCTCCGAGAGCCGGATCGCGGTCGGGGTCGTGGCGCCCGGTTCGTCGACCGTGCCTCCTTCGCCTCCTTCGGGGGTGGTCGAGGCTTCGTCGGGCGTGACGATGCTCGTCGACGCGGTGGTACAGCCAGTCAGGACTACGCCACTCAGGAACACGCGCAAAAGGCCCATATCACCATCATCGCCCGATGATGAAAATGATCAACCACACATGTGGTGGGCAGGCTCAGACGGCGAGACGAACGGCGTCGACACGCACATCGAACGACGGGCGTTGCGCCAGGCGCGCGTTCGCTGCACGAAGATCGTCGATCGTGTCGATCTCGGTCGCGTACATCGAGCCGATATCGACGCCGTAGAGCGTGGAGCCCTCGTCGACGATCTGCTGGAACGCGGCTTCGTAATACTCGTTGACGAGGCCCTGCACGGTGACGCGCTGGTAGAGCGCCTCGAACAGACGCTTGCTCGACGCGGCGGAGAACAGCTCGATGCCGACCGACTCGCCCATCGCGGAGCGCACCGGCACGTGCTTACCGATCGCGAGGACGCGATCGTAGTTATCGGCGGTGACTTTGACCTCCTCGAGGCCGATCTCGCCGACCGACCGAACCGCGAGACAATCGGGGCCGCGGTCGACGAGCTCTTCGACGACATCGATGTCGAACACGACATCGCCGTCGAGGAGCATGAACGGGTCGCGCTCGACGTGAGGCCGCGTCAGGAGCAACGAGTACGCGTTGTTCGTGGTGCGGAAATCGGGGTTCGACACGAACGTGACGTCGAGGTTCGGGAACCACGCCGCCACCGCCTCGCGCACCATGTGCTCGAGGTAACCGGTGCCGATCACGAACTGGTCGAAACCACAGCGCATCAGGTTGGTAATCGAGCGGCGCAGGATGGGCACCCCACCGACGGGAAGGAGCGTCTTCGGCGTGTCGTCCGAGTGAGGACGGAGCCGAGTCGCGCAACCTGCAGCCAGGATTACTGCCTTCATAGACCGGCCGGCCTTCTGCAATTCGTGTGCGACAACCCGTACTCCGGAATGGCACGGTCTTGTTGCGCACTTGGCACATCCGGAGTTTGCCAGGTGTCAGCCTTTCACCAGTCGTAGCCACCTTGGCGCCTTTACAGCGATGAAATCCTGTCACTGGCGTTCGCGAGCGGCTTTCTGTAAGTACGAGGCGGGTTGGCCAGTGCCGAAACAGGGATAGATGCGCTCGTGCTGGCGGTGGATCCGCTGGCGAACACGCGCATCGCTGGGCTCACAGCGAAGGAGCGGGCCCTCCGCGTCGCTACGCGTGTGGGCGCCACCAGGGTCTTGGTGGTCGACGACACGACGCAGGTCGCGGGCTGGCGAGACGGTCGTACCTGTCCGCTGCTGATCGTGCGCGCCGATCAGCTCGTCCACACGCCCCTGGTCGCTCCGCTCGTTGCAGCGGCGCTCCCAGGTGACGGAATCGTCGCAGCGGTCGTACCCGCTGGCGCGCTTGTTCAGGATCTGACAACTGGCGCTTATGCAGGCGCGATGATCGCGACCGGCGCGCATGCCGATGCGGTCGTGGCCGCGATCGTAGGCGGCGATACCGAGCTCGCGGGCTTCGTCGAGGGCGCCACGAAGCTCCCGCACGGGCGGATCGCGCGCGCGCCGATCCGGACCCCCGAGGAACGCCGGGCCGCGCACCGCCTGCTCTATCAGATCCTGATCAAGCCGCAGGACAACGCGATCACGCGCTACCTCTATCGGCCGGTCTCGTTCCCGCTGACGCGGCTGCTGGTGTGGACGCCGATCACGCCAAACCAGATCTCGTACATGGTCGCGATCCTCGTCGCCATCGGCCTCTACTTCACGGCGCAGCCCTCGCACAACTCGGCAACGTTCGGCACGGTGATCATCTTGATCGCCTCGTATGTCGATTGCTGCGATGGCGAGGTCGCGCGCGTGAAGTTGCTGTCGTCGAAGTTCGGCGCGTGGGTCGATACGATCGTCGACGAGCTCTCGTCGGTCGGTTACACCGTCGCGCTCGGCTGGCACTGTCACCTGATCTACGGTCCGACGTTTTTCGGCACCCTGCCCTTCGATCCGTGGCTGCTCGGGATCTGGATCGCGTTGCCCGCGTTCGCGGTGACGATCTACTGCATCTACTACAACATCATCGTCGCGGTCGGCTCGGCGAACAGCCAGGACTACGTCGGCAGCTTCGAGGTCGTCGCAGGGAACCGAGAGGGCTCCGTCAAGCTCGTCCCCGCCGCGCCGAAAGCAATCGTCACTACCCGAGAGCTTCCGGGCTGGTTGCAGTGGCTCGCGACCTACGCTCCGTACGTCGTGCGTCGCGACTTCATCTCGTGGGGCGCGGTGGTGCTCGCGGCGCTCCATTGGACCCACGGTGGATTCATCACACTCGTGCTCGGTGCGGTGGTCACCGGAGCGATCGTGGCGATCGACCACATCAAGTTGCGCTCGCTGCGACGTGCGATCATTCGCCGCGGGCTCGTCGTCGAGGCGCCGTAGCCGCACCAGGTCATGTCCTGTCACGCCCGGGCGTTGACACATCTGTCGGCGCCATGCCCAAATGGTAGCGTGAAGATCCGCCGGATCTCGAGCTACGCCGTCACCATGGTGGTGGCGTTTGTCGTCGCGCTCGCGGTGCCGGTCTCGCAGCTCACGACGGTGCAGACGATCACCGAGAAGTGCTGCTGCCCGGATCCCGCGCACTGTAAATGTCCGAGCCACAAGCCGGACCCGACGCAGGATCCGCAGTTCAAGGATTGTCACAAGACCTCGCACGATGTCGTGGCGCCACAGCTGCCGGCATTCGCGCAGCCCGAGATCGCATTCGTCGCGCCGAGCGTTCAGCTGCTCGCGTTCGCACCTGCTCCGTACGTCGCTGCGCATGCAGCGCCGGATCCTCGTCGTCCCGACGCGCCGTCTTAGCGGTCGCGCAGCGCGAGCTGCACGTCCCACCGCTCTAGATCCGTCGTTCCAAGCTGCACGCGCTGTTGCGCGCGTCGCATCTATTTATTTTTCTCTCTCGAGGACAGTCATGTTGATTCACTTCGCTCGCATCTCGCTTCTCGTTGGCGCCATCGCCATTCCTGTTTCGATCTCGGCCTGCAGCAGCAGCGACACCAAGGTCGATGCCGATCCGTTCGATACCTACCAGGCGTGCTTCACGGAGCATCACAACACCGAGTCGCTCGCCACCGGCAAGGCGATCACGATCTGCTGCCTCGACCATCCAATCGGCTCGAACGCCGCGGGTGTGGTCTGCGGGACGACCCAGGCCAGCTGCCAGACCTATGTAGGTTCGAACCTGATGGGATCGGACGCATCCGGGTCAGACATCACGACGGCCTGCGCGGATTACATCACCCAACGCGGCATGTAGCTCGTACATGCGTATGGCCACTAGCATCGTCGGCGTCGCGTTGGGGCTCGTCGCCTCGAACGCGCACGCCGACCATCACCACGAGATGGTGATGGACGCGACCGACGACGCACCTGCGTTCGAAGGTCAGGTCTCGCTCGTCGCCGCGAACTACAGCTCGCTCAGCTACGTCGGCGACTATGAGGGCGTCATCCCGTCGCTATCGTGGCAACACGATCGTTACATGGCGGGCGCGAGCCTCGGGCTCTACCGGATCCTGCTCAACGGCCTGCAGCAGCAAGGCATCGGCGACCTCATGGTCCACGCCGGTGCCACACTCCTTCAGGCTGGTGACGTGCAAGCCGGCGTGATGGTGATGGTCACGGCGCCGACGGCAGACGACCGCTTCGGCCTCGGCATGGGTCACACCATGTTGATGCCGTCGCTGTTCGGCGTGTGGACGCACGACCGGCTGACCCTCAACGCGAGCGCGGGTTATTCGCGGGCGCTCGCGCAGATCGAAGCGGGTCACGATCATGGTGTGTGGCCGCTCGTCGAGCCGATGAACATGTCGGAGATCACGTGGGGTGCGGGCTGCGAGCTCCTACTCGGGGACGGGCTGCATGGTGGGGCGCGTGTCACGGGCGGCCTTCCGGTCGGCCCGGTGATCGGTCACGACCGCGTGATCGGGGCGCTCCGGCTGGGGTGGGGAAAAGGTCGCGTCGACACTGCCGCCGAGGTCCAGGCGGGCCTCGTCGGCGATCCATTTACCGTTCGCGGCCTCCTCGAGACCGCACTACACTTCTAGGAGTTGTTCATGCGTACGCTCGTTCTCGCTGTCTTTCTCACCGGCTGTTCCAGCGGAGCCGGCCCGACGCCGACGGGAACGACGTGCGCGGATCCCGATCCGATCACCGGTACCACGACGCTCACCTACGACAACTTCGGCAAAGGCTTCATGGAGAAGTACTGCACGAACTGCCACTCGAGCGACCTCACGCACTCGCACCGCAACGGTGCGCCGATCTATCACGACTTCGATTCGCTGTTCGGCGTGCTGGAAGTGCCCGATCACATCGACGAGCAAACCGGCTACGGCCCCAAAGCACAGAACACCTTCATGCCGGGCGATGGCACCGGCGGGCGTTGTCCGAGCACCAAGGGCGGAGCGCTCGATGAAGCGTGTCCCGAGCCGACCGCCGAAGAACGGACGAACCTCGCGGTGTGGGTCGCGTGCGAACGCGAGCGCACGCACAACTTCATCGATGCAGGGGTCGGCTCCGCGAACTGATTATTCGACGCGCTTCATGATGTGGAAGCCGTAGTCCGACTGGACCACGCCGACTTCCCCCATCTTGAGGCGCAGCCCGAGCTGCTTGAACTCGATCACGAGCTGCGCATCCGGCGCCACGGCGTAGGCGCGGCCGTTACCGGCACTACCCGGATCTTCCGACCACTCCTTCATCATCGCGTCGAAGTCGGCGCCGCCCTTGAGCTGGGTCAGCACGGCGCGGACCTGGTCCTCGGCGTCCTTCTTCGTCCGCTTCGCGGCGCGCGGATCGTGCGTCTCGGTCTCTTTCCAGCCGATCAGGATGTGCTTGACCTGTGCCGTATTCGAGAGCGGCTCGCGGCCGAGGATCTCGGCGGTGATGACCTCCGAGCTCTGCGCGACAGGCTCGGGACCACCGTTCATCGAGCTCTTCATATTCGGACCGCCCGGCGACCCCGAACAGGCCGAGGCGAAAATCATCACGAGGACAACGGCGCGCAACATGGCCGGGACGCTATCACTCCTCCGGAAGGGTGTCGTTGAACTTCGTGACATCCAACAGCATGTCTCCGTTGTCGAGAATGGTGAGCGTGTCCGCGAGGCGGCGCTTCCACAGCACGTGCTCGTCGGAGTACTGGTGCGCGCCGTGGACGGTCTGCATCGTGACGTCGTCGAAGCCCATGAGGGTGACTTCGATCTCGAGCTCGGCCTGTTTCGCGCCTGCGGCATCTAGACCTTTCAGAGGGCTATCGTCGTCGATGATGTGCATCACTTGCCAGCCACGGCGCAGGCCCCCGAGGCGGTCGCGTGTGAGCGTTAGATCGGTCGTCTTGTAAAAAGGTTTGCCGCGATCGTCCTGGATGGTCAGCGCCACGCTCACGTGGATACGGGTCTCGACGATCGTGTTCGAGCGCTCGTTGCCACAGCGGAACATGAACGTGGGCTTGCCGAGGTGCGTGCACACCACCGCGTCCGTCGAAAAGGCGAACCGGCCGACCGCGCGAGAGAACTTCGAGAACACGAGGCCGGTGATCAACGCGATCGTGATGATGCCGGTGATCGATTCGAGGATCACGACCACGCTCGCCGCATGGGAGACCGGATGCATCACGCCGTAGCCGATGGTGCCGAGGGTCTCGATGCTGAACATCAGCGAATCGAAGAACGAGCCACTCGCGACCCCGTCGATACCGCCAACGATGAAATAGACGACCGCGAAGATCAGGTTGATCGCGAAGAAGCCGAGTGCGATCAAGCCAAACGCCCAGCCCCAGCGCATCTTCAAGAACAGGTGGTAGAAGTCGCGCAGCCGCGCTCGCTTCGCGCCGTCCACCCAGATCGAATACCCCGCCGGTTGGAGGTTGCGCTGAGCCGTCGCGGGCACGCCTTTGGGTCGCACGCCCCTTGGTAGCAATTTTTCGGCTAGGGTGCGCGCCATGGCCGACCCCGAAGGCAATGCCGATATCACCATGCAGCAGATCGTCGATCTGCTGCCCCCACGGATCTGGTACCTGACCTCGAACGGTCAGGACATGTGGTGCCGCCGGCCGTATGGATTCCTGTTCTCGACCGGCGTCTCGGCCGAGGAGTTCGCCAAGACGATGGGCACCGGCGAGGAGCTGTTCGCGATCGGCACCGATGCCGGCGCGCTGCTGTCGAACGAGATCCTCGAGGGCCTGCGCAATACCGCGGTGACCCGGTTGTTCATCGACCCCGCGATCGATCCGACGACCGGCGACGTGTTCGGCAAGATCCTGCGCCTCGCGCCGCTGACCTGACGGAGCCGCTCGAACCGCCGTCTTCGGCCACAGAAATCTGAGGACCGGGCACCTGCGATCGAGCACTTGCGGTGGTCCACGTCGTGCACCAGGGCGCCACGTGCATCGCATCTTCTGGCTCGCTTCGCCCTTCATCGTCGTGGTTGCGTGTGCCGAACCCCAGCCCGGTCCAATCGCCTTTCAGTTCTGTGCCACGCAACACGACGCCGGCGGACTCGTCGTTTGCGATCAAGCGTTCGAGACCGCGCCGCGTGTTCATCTGCCCGCCGACGGCAGCGTGTACGGGGCGGTCGGCGGCAAGGGCTTCGTCGGCGCGGACGGCCAGGTCTTGCTCGCGTTCCTACCTGCGTCGCCGGCGAGCAACCCACCCGGCTTCGCGATGCCGAGCTACGAGTTCGTCGAGACCGTCTACCGCCTCGATGGGAACGACGTCGTCCCCGTCGTCAAGCTCGCGCCCGAGGTCCTCGATGGCAACCTGCTGGGGACCTGGGAGGGCACGCTCAGCACGAGGATCGACGACGATCACTACGACCAAGCGAACCGGATCGCGATTCGCGTGACGTTCGATCGCTTCGATAGCGCGCACCACGATCTCCACCGCTGGGATCCGTACGACGCGGCCGATCCGATCATCGGGTATCGGCTCGCGACGATGGGTACGATCGAAAACACGACCACCGCGGTCACGCTCGCGAACGGTAGCTGTGCACCTTCGCTCGTCTCGTTTGGAGCGGGCAACCCGACCACCAGTCCGGACCTGACCTTGATGCGCGAGTTCGCGATGCACGTGCCCGGCGACATGTCGCTCTTGTTCGAGGGTTGGATGGGCGCGATCGATCACGCGCTGCCCGGCGCGTTGATCGCGACGACTCCCGAGGCGAGCGCCTACGCTGCTTACCCACACGGAACACCGAACGGCCAGCATCTCGCAGACTTCACGCGCGTCACGGCCGGTGGCGGTACCTGCGCGCCGTTCTAACCTAAGCAGACCAAGAGCGCCGCGGGGTCTACTTCGGAGGCGGCGCACCACCAGGGGTGAAAATTTGTGCGGGGCGTCCGTCGACGTCCTTACCAGATCTCGGCAGCGCGTACCTCGACAACATCGACCGCACTCGAACCGCCGACAACCTCGTGCGACGTCTCGAACGTCTCGGCTTCGACGTCGACCTCGAGCCTTCGAAATCACAGGAGACCGCGAGCGTATTTCCGTAGCAGGATCGCGTGGCTTGCGATCCATGCTTGGACGACCGATCACTGGAGGGTCATCGTCGCTCGATCGCGGCTCGAACCAAGGCCGGTCAGGCCATCCGCCCCGCGCGTCGTCGTCCGCGACGAATGACCTCGCCGACTGGGTTCGAGCGCGCCGTGCGAGCGTTCATCGACGGCGACAAGATCACGGCCATCGCGGCCGAGGTTGGCGTCACGTCGATGGGCTGGGCTCGTGTTCGCGGTCTCGGTTCGTCGTGTTTCGCGTGGCGTATTTGATCCATTCGTCGGCGACGTGATGTGCATCGGGCGCAGCGCGACCGCGGCCCTCGATGTCTCACCGGGGCCGTTGATGTTCGTCGATCGCATGTGCTGCGCGGCATCACTTGGACCGTCGCAGGACGTCTGCGTGCGAGCTCCTCCGACCCTCATCGGCCACAGTCCGACCGCGGCGCACGATGTCCGACGGGGCCGTTCGTCGATCTCAGGTGCTGCGCGGCGCGGCATCACTCGGACCGTTGCTCGACCGCAGCACGGCTTCGCAACAAGCGGCGGGTCGTCGATGTTCGCGGCGATGGTTCGTTCCAGGCGCTTGGGGCAGGTCCGTGTCTTGTAGATCGGTTCGTCGGCGACGCGCCATACCAGATCGAAAGAGCGCCATCGAGAAAGCGTCGTGGACGCGGCCCACGTGGGGCGTTCTCGTGAACGCGATCGAGTGCAATGGTGTCCGGGTTACGGACAGTGTGTGACTCGCGAAGATCTCCGCTAGACGATTTCCTTCGCCGCATGCGCTTTGTCGTTGACGTGATTTATCAGGTCGCAACACGCGTCCCCGCGACCTCGATCTCTTCGCTCACGAGACGCACTGGCCTCACGTCTCGCAACGCCTTCGCCACGTGGCTCGAGACGATCGCCTGCGCTATCGAATCGTCGTCGAGAACGCACGCCCTCAAGCCGGAAAAGCCAGTGCTACGGTGACCTCCTCAACGCAACGAGGAGTGGGTGATGAGCGAAGTGGGTCAAGCGTCTGCGGAGTCAAATCACATCGACAGAGTCATCGCGAACCCGGCGATGGGGCCGGAGGCCGTCGATCGAGAGTTGCGCCGGATCGCGAACGCGGAGCGCCGGCTCGAGCACGACAAGGCGCACCTGCTGACCCAGGCCGTGCGCCTGCTGATCTGGAGCCACTTCGGTCGCGGTTCGCTGTCGGAGTATCTCGAGGAGATCTTCGGCTACACGCCGAAGGTCGCGCGCGAGCACGTACGGGTGGCGTTCGCGATCGAAGAGCTGCCGGTGCTCGGCGAGATGCTGGAGTCGGGTGAGCAGAGCTACACCGCGTTGCGCGAGCTCTCGCGCGTGACCACCGCCGAGACCGTGGACGAGTGGCGCGAGGCCGCGCGGGGCATGAATGTTCGGCAGGTCGAGGACCTGGTCGCCGGGCACGCGAAGGGCGATCGACCGAGCGATCGGAAAGATCCAGATCTAGCCATCAAGAAGATCACGCTCGAGCTGCGTGCCGGAGCCAGCGCGCAGCTGCGGCAAGCGAGGCAGGCAATCTCTGCCGAGACCGGCGGCTTCGTCGACGACAGCGATCTGATCGAGGCCCTGTGCGCGGCGTACTTTGCCG
>JANXOP010000135.1 GCA_025357755.1 Kofleriaceae bacterium
GCTCTCGCTCTCGACCACGGCCCTCGCGAACGCGCAGGCCAAGCTGCAGGCCTCGGCCTCGACGCCCGAGGTCGGCGCGCAGCTGCTGGTCCGCGGCAAGTACATCCACGGCACGAACCCGAACCAGCCGAACGTTCCGGACTGGGTGACGTTCCAGGTCACCGAGTTGTGGGTCGCGACGGTCGACGGCGCGGTCACCGACGGGACCTTCGTGATGGTGCGTGACAACGCGATTCGCTGCATCACGGCGCCATGCCCGACCGTCAACGAGAACCGGTTGAACTCCTCGCGCAACGTGAACATGCACGGGCTCGATTACCCGGCCGAGATGACTGCGGCGCAGACCTCGAAGCTCGTTTCCGCGATCGGCAAGGCGGACGGCTTGATCGTCGCTGGTGATCGCACCCACGGCAAGGTTGCGGGGCAACCCACCACGCTGCGCTCGATCAACCAGGCGTTTGTCGTCGTGAAGTAGCGCCGAAATAATTCTGTTCCTGCAGCCACGCGACCACATGTCATAATCGACAGGTGGTCCGTGGCTTTCTTTGCGCCGCTGGTCTGATGAGCCTGTTGAGCGGGTGCATCGAGCTCGGTGTCGTCACCGACGGCTCGAGCATCTCCGTCGGTAGGACCTCCGGCGGTTACCTCGTCGATGGCAAGCGCTTGCCCGACAAGGGCGAGGGCTTCATGACCCGCGAGGTCTGGCTCGCGCGCGACAACCGCTTCGGGACCGACGAGATGATCGAGCTCGTCACCGGCGTGGCGCGTCGGCTCGTGCCTCAGATGAAGGGCGCGAAGCTCGTGATCGGCGATATGTCGTCGCGCCACGGCGGCAACGGGCTCGCGAACACCGCGTTTCATCGCTCGCATCAGAGCGGCCGCGATACCGACGTTGTCTATCCGATGCGCGATGCGGAAGGGCAGCCATTCGAGGCCGACGCGATGCACGCGTTCGATGGGCGCGGCCGGTCGCACGACAAGAGCAACCTCACGCTCGACGTGCCGCGGACGTGGTTAGTGGTCAAGGAGCTGGTCAGCGCGCCGGAGGCGACGGTGCAGTTCATCTTCATGTACGAACCGATCGCGCAGCTCGTGATCGAGCACGCGACCGCGATCGGAGAACCACCGCAAGTCATCGCGAAGGCGCGCCGCGCGCTACGCCAGCCCGGTGACAGCGCGCGCCACGACGATCACATGCACGTGCGGATCTATTGTTCGAGCTCCGATCGCGAGTTCGGTTGCGTCGATTTCGGGCCGATGGAGCTCTACGCCGAGCGCGAAGCGGAGCATTCGCAATTGCTCCAGCTCGTCAACAACGTGGTGCACGAGTCGCCGACCCGGCAAACCGCCGGTCTTGCCCAAGCGGCCGTCAGTCCGTCAGCCGCGTCACTTGGTACACGCACCGATCGGATTGATCTTCGCGGCTGGCGCATTCACTGAGGCCGTCGCCGCGGTCACGCCCGCGTCCAGGCCGGTTGCCGGACGCGAGATGCCCGCATCGCCGATCGCCGCGACGCCACCGTCCAACACGATCGTCGTGCCGGGGGCGGGTGGGGCGCCGAGCTCGTCGGCAGTGAGTGGCCGGAGCGTCCGCAGCGCCTGCTCGAAGGCGCGGATCTGACCGTTGCGCGCCTCGGTCGTACTCGCCGAGAGCACGAGCGAGAACACGCGATCCGCTCCGAGCGCGACGGCTTGCCGCATGAAGTGCTTCCCGTCGTCGTAGTCGAACCACACCGAAGGGACGCCGGCGTCCTCATTCTCTTTGGGCCCCGCCTGTACCGGGCCTACGCGCATGCGCTCGTTCGTGAGCTTCTGGCGTAACGCACACGCGAGCTTTCCCTGCATCGTCCCGAGCTCGTGGCTCGTCCGGCAGGTGACCGGCCACGAGCAGTAGAGGTCGCGCGTGAAGTCTTCGCCGGTCAGCACGATCGTGGCTTCCGGCCGCATCAGCCAGAGCAGTAGACCCGGATAGCTCGGGGCATCGGACTCTCGCCAGCCACGCGGAACCACCAACCGGATTCGATCGGCGCGTGACGTGAACACGTGATTTTCGAGCTCGGCGTTCGCGGACCGAAGCGCGAAGCCGCCCGTACCAAGCGCGATCACACTCGCGATCGCGAACGTCGCAACGCCCATTCCTCGTCGGGAAAACCGCATCTCGTGATCGCGACGCTACTCGATCTCGAGGAGCTGCATGTGGATCTCCGCGAGTCGTCGACCACTCCGGAGACCTGAACAGAATCACAGTCAAAAACTGGACTCTTCTGCGCGAGATATCGTTGACGGATTACATTCAGACGAATATCTTGGCAATACAGACGCGACGGGGTGCTGCTGACATCGAGGGAACGGAACCCAGCTTCAGGGAGCTGGGTTTCGTAGATGTCGCAGCAACACACGCGTAGTCGCGCCTATCGCCGCAGGGGAACCACTTGTTAAACCGTCACCAAAACTGGGAACACGACTCGTCGTCGACCGACAACGTCGTTCCGTTCCGGACCCGCCGCGGTCCTGGCGACGTCGACGTCGCTGCACGACGCGATGACGATGCGGTCAGCGCCGGTGGCGCCACCCGGTCGGTGGTGCTCGATGAAGAGCAACTTCGTGCGATCGAAACCGCGCACGTCGATGGATTGACCGCCGTCCAGATCGTGGACGCGTTTACCAGCCGCGGGATCAAGTTCAGCGAAGCGAGCTTTCGCAAGTACGTCCAACAGAACCTGCTGCCTCGTTCGAAGCGCGTCGGGCGCAAGGGCAAGCACAAGGGTTCGCTCGGCGTCTACCCGGCCAAGACGATCCGCCGGATCAACGGCGTCAAGCAGCTGATGATCGACGGCTACACGATCGAAGAGATCCAGGGGCAGTTCCTGCAGTACACGGATCTCGTCGAGGGTGTCGGCGAGCACCTGGCCGCGCTGTGGGCGCGGTTCGAAACCGATTCGTCTCGTCTCGATGCCAGCGCGCAACGCGAGCTCCGCAAGGATCTCGAGCAGTCGCGCAAAGAAGGTGATCGCCTTGTCGATCGCCTCGGTGATCTCGCACGCCGCGTCGCGGCGCCGCGCACCGACACGCTTCGTCTTGCCGGTGCCGCAGGCGGCGCCGAGGACTTGCTCTAACCAGCTCTACCAGGCCGACCACGAGGAGAAATAGATGAACGACGACGACCAAAAAGCGGACGACGAGATCCTGGAAGTCACCGAAGAGCTCGGTGACGAGGGCGACGAGGTGGAGGAGGGGGACGAGCTCAGCGACGGTGGCATCGAAGGCGAGAGCGCCGACGGTGTCCCCGAGCTCAGCCGCAAGATCCGTCGGCGTCGTCGCCGCACGCGGCCGCGTTCCAAGACGATCGCGATGAAGCGGTTGACGCGCGAAGAGCTCCGCACCGGGGCGCTCATGTATCCGCCCGTCGATATCCCGCGCCCGACCGCGCGTCACGAGTGCGTCGGCGAGATGCGTCCGTGCCCGTGGGTCGCGTGCAAGCACCACCTCTATCTCGACATCAACCCGGAGACCGGGTCGATCAAGATCAACTTCCCCGACCTCGAGCCGTGGGAGATGAAGAACACCTGCGCGCTCGATGTCGCCGAGAAGGGTGGCATCACGCTCGAAGAGGTCGGCGAGATCATGAACCTGACCCGCGAGCGCATCCGCCAGGTCGAGGTCCGAGGCCTCCTCAAGCTGAAGATGGGTTCGCCGTCGCCGGACGAGCTCGGTGCAGAGCTGCTCGCCCAGATGATCGCTGCACCCGGGTACAAGCGTCCGAACTAGTAGAGCGCGTGATCGCAGCGCATCGCGGTCGCGATGCGGAGAGGCTCGCCGAAAGATCGGCGGCGATTCGTTCGGGTTTTTCGTGGTAAACGCGCGGCATGGCTGGTCTTCGTCGGGCTCTGATTTCGGTTTCGGATAAGCGGGGCATCGTCGAGCTAGGCAAGGCACTCGCCGAGCTCGGGTTCGAGATCCTCTCGACCGGTGGCACAGCATCGGCGCTTGCGGGCGCCAACGTTGCCGTGACCCAGGTCTCCGCCTTCACCGGTGCGCCCGAGATCCTCGACGGGCGAGTGAAGACGCTCCATCCGAAGATTCACGGTGGTCTCCTCGGGCGCGCCACTCCCGCGCACGAGGCCGAGATGGCCGCGAACGGCATCGCGCCGATCGAGCTCGTGGTCGTGAACCTCTATCCGTTCGAGGCCACGATCGCCGTGCCGTCGACCTCGTTCGATGACGCGATCGAGAACATCGATATCGGTGGGCCGTCGATGCTGCGCTCGGCTGCGAAGAACCACGAGCGGGTCGCCGTGGTCGTCGATCCGGATGACTACGCGACCGTGATCGCGCAACTGCGCGCGGGCGCGGTCACTCCGCACGTCCGGCTGTCGCTCGCGAGGAAGGCGTTCTCGCACACCGCCGCGTACGACACCGCGATCGCCGCGTACCTCACGTCGGTCGATGACAACACGGCGACCCAGCGGGAACAGCCTCCGACCCGCAGCGAGCTGCCGGCGGTGCTCGGCATGCAGTGGCGTCGGCTCTACGATCTCCGCTACGGCGAGAACCCGCACCAGAAGGCCGCGGTCTACGCGGACTCGCGCGCGCCGCTCGCCCTCGCGGCGAATCGCCCGACCGTCGCATCGGCCGAGGTGCTCGGTGGCAAGCAGCTCTCGTACAACAACATCCTCGATCTCGATGCCGCGCTCGGCCTCGCGCTCGAGTTCACCGCGCCGACCGCGGTCGTGGTGAAGCACAACAATCCGTGTGGCGTCGCGACCGATGCGATCCTCACGACCGCCTACGAGAAGGCGCGTGCGGCCGATCCACAATCGGCGTTCGGCGGCATCGTCGCGGTGAACCGCGAAGTCGACGAGACGCTCGCGAAGCTCCTGATCGAGACGTTCCTCGAGTGCGTGATCGCGCCGGGCTTTTCCGCCGCCGCTCGCGACCTGCTCGCGAGCAAGAAGAACCTCCGGCTCGTCGCCGCACACGGCCCCTGGGCCCCGCCGACCGATCACCTGGCGTGGTCGGTGCGGACGATCGCGGGTGGCGCGCTGGTCCAGACCGTCGATCACGGCATGGTGGACCTCTCGACCGCACGTGTCGCGACCAAGCGCGCGCCGAGCGATGCCGAGCGCGCGGACCTCGCGTTCGCGTGGCGGGTCGCGAAGCACGTGAAGTCGAACGCGATCGTGTTCGCGAAGGGCGGCGTCACCGTCGCGATCGGCGCCGGTCAGATGAGCCGCGTCGATTCGGTTCGCATCTGCGAGCGCAAGGCGGGCGACGCGCTCAAGGGTGCG
>JANXOP010000149.1 GCA_025357755.1 Kofleriaceae bacterium
GTCACCGTCGATGGGCTCGAACCGCAGTGGTGTGGTTGGTCCAGCTGAGCCCATCGACGGTGACCGCCTAGGGCTAGCAGACCAAGAACAGCCTACCTTGTGGTGAATGGTTACTGGTTGTACCCGGACGGCGCGACGCCGCCCTTGTGCCGAAGCACAGGCTAACGAGACCAATCCCTCCTCCGAAACAACGGGCTCACCCAGGAGCGTCTTACTCCTGGGTTGCATCGAGATATCCTTTCGTCGCGAGATCCTCGAGCCGCGCGAAATACGCGGCCCTTGCAGCATCGATCGTTGCGAAGCGTAGCCGCTGCATGCGCGCTTTCGCATCTTCAGCAGTCCCCGGGCCGAACTTCGCGACGACATTGCGGCCGTCGAGCGAGAGCCGGTAGGTCTCCGCGCCCGCCTTCGTGCGGCGCAACAACGTGCGCGTCTCGGCGGTGATCCGCGCACGACCTTCGGGCGTGAGGCGGTCGGCTTCGAGCCGCGCTTCTTCTCGCGCCAGGAGTACGCGCAGCGCGACCATGTGCTCGCACGGACCTTCCTTGATCCCGGCGCGACGAAACGCCGAGCACGTGCAGCTCGCCGCGGAGGTCTTACCTTCGCGGTCGATCGTGAACGCCGGATAGAACGTGCGGTGCGCCTTGCTATCGACGACCTGGCCCTCGATCGCGCGACCTTCGGGGGTCTCGGCAACTTTCGTCAGCGTCACCGCACTTGGCTCCTGCAGTAAGCGATGTGCCGCGGCTTCGCGTGCATCCCGGAACTTGAGGGCCGTGGGCGGCAGCGCCTGGGCGAGCAGCGGCCGCGCGAACAGCTCGCCCGTCGCGAGATCGTGGCCGATGCGGAGCTGCGCGAGCGCGGCGAGCACCGTGCGACGAACAAGGCCGGGTGACCGGCCGAGCTTCGTCGCCAGTGCATCGAGGGTGGCGGGTTGCGCGAGCGTGGTCACGACCGCGTCGACATTCTTCGCGTCGTCGTCGGCAGCGAGGAGATCGAACGTCGAGATGCCGGCCCAGCCCGCATCGGTCCAACCCGAGAGCGCGAGCGAGAACGTCGCATCACCGAGGTCGACCGAGTACAGCGCCGGCAGGCCCTGCCCTGCGACCGAGACCGTCACCGACTTCGCGTGCGGCAACACGCGTGCGAGCACGTTCAAGCGATTGCGACCCCACGTGCGGATCACGCGCGGCGCGGCGCCGGTGTAGACGCCACCGTTACCGTGGACGACGAGATCCCACGGCTCGAGCACGAGACGCGGTCGCTCGCCCGGGACCAGCTCGTAACGCAGGCCGCGCGGTGGGGTCTTCGCCTTGCGCATGCGCAGCGCGAGCAACACGTTATAAAGATCGACGGGCGACAGCGTGAAGCGATCGGCGGCGAGCAGTGACGCTGCCTGCATCTGACCGAACGCGCGCAGCCACTTCACGGGCACGGTCCGCTGCGCGGCGACCGGTGCCGCGGCGGGTGCGAGCTCCAACGTCGTCGCACGGTAGCTGCGAATCCGCGTGATCGCGGCAAAGGCCGCGGCATCGAGGTGGGCGAAGGTGGTGCCGTACGCGCGCCCCGTGTCACCCGCGTGGTCGGCGTCGACGAGTGCGCTCGGGCGCTTGAGCACGAGCTGCGCGTAGGTCGACTCGTCGCGCGACAGCACTTCGAAGCGCAACGCGTCCGCGCCGATGCTGAGCACCGGATCGAGTGGATCGTCTTGCTTCGCGGCGACGCTGTACTGGAGCGCGAGGTACTCCTTCTGCGCGTCCCACACCGCCTTCGAGACGCCCTTGCCGCGCGCGATCAGGTACTGGAGATAGTCCGCGCGATCGTTGGCCTTGCGGCGGAGGTCGCTGCCGAGCACGTCGCCGACCGCGAGGAACGCATCGCGCGCGACCCCGGGGCGATGCAGCCGTGCGGCGAGCTGGGGCGTCGCGCGCTGACCGTCGGTGGCGATCGAGATCCGCATCGCGCCGTCGGCCGCGATCTTCACGGTCGGCTCGGCGAACGCGACGGGAACCTCGAGCTTGTCGATCGCGGTGCTCACGAGCGTGCCTCGCAAATAGGCCGAGCGAGATCGATGCGGCTATTCATCGTCGTCCTCGTCCTCATCTTCGTCGTCGCCATCGTCTTCGTCTTCGTCTTCGTCTTCGTCATCGTCATCGTCATCGTCGCCGTCATCGCCGTCAGGCGACACGGCAGCACCCTCGCCGTCTTTGTCGTCGCCGTCTTTGTCGTCGCCGTCTTCGTCGCCGTCTTCGTCGCCGTCCTCACCGTCGTCATCACCGCTCGGTGACGAGCCGCCGCTGCCCGGGGCGCCCTTGTCTTCGTTCTCGCCGTACGTCTTCTTCGACTTCGCGCGGAGCAGGCGCTTGAGCGCCTTCCAGGCGGCGAGCCGGACCGGATCGGGCTGTGATTTATCGCCGTGGATCTTCTCGAGCGAGACCTCGGCCGCCGGTCCGCCGAGCCGGCCGAGCGCCGCGATCGCGACGAGGCGGCTCGGATCATCGCCCGGTGCTTCGGCGATCGCGATCAAGGGCGCGATCAAGGGCGCGATCCGATCGCGGCTCGTGATCGCGACCGCTGCAGCCCAGGCGCGCGTGTCGGGATCGGTGAGGAGTGGCTTCGCGAGCTGCGGCCACGCGATCGCGGCGAGCGGCGCGATGGTCGTGGCATCGGCACGCGCGCCGAGCTGTTGCACGGCAGCGCCGGCCTGTTGCGGCGCGTGCACCGCGATCGCATTCGTCGCGACGGCGCGAACTTCGCGATCGCGATCGCCGATCGCCTTTTGCAGTGTCGCGAGCGCCGCGCTCGACGGGGTCTTCGCGAGGACGTTCACCGCCGCGCGACGGACCTCGCGTGGCACGCGGTCGCTCTCGGTCGCCGCGGTCGCGGGTGCTTCGACCGCGCGCTCGGCACCGAGCTGACCCGCCGCCCACAGCGCGGCGTGCCACGCATGGGTCTCGTTCGCGAGCGCCTCGGGATTCTTGCGTGCGGCAGGCTCGGCAAGACGCCAGCCCGCCTCGCCGCGCGTGGCCGCGGCGGCCACCGCATCGGCGAGCGGCTTCGCAGCTGCGCCGGCGTAGCCCGCGATCCAGGCGGCCTCCGCGCGAGGCCGCGGATCGGCGCCACGCAAGGCAGCTTCGAGCTCGGGCTGCGGAAACGCGGCGCGACGGATCAGGCCCTCGCGCAGCATCTGGCGGAGCTCGGCGCTCCTCACGCTACCGAGCCGGCCAACGAGCGTCGCGACATCACCCGCATTCGCGAGATAGCTCGCGGCTGGTGCGCTGACGTTATCGTGCGGCGAACCGAGCGCGTAGAGGCTGACCCGCGTGCGATCGCCGTGGAGGACCTTCGTGAGCGCGGTGACCGCGGCCGCACGCACGCTCCAATCAGGATCGGCGAGCAGGTCCGCGAGCACGGTCTCGCTCGACGCCGCGGCCGCGAGCGCGAGCTGAGTGATCGCGTGGATCCGGATCTCGCTGCGCGCTTCGCGATCGCCCGCGACCGATTCGACGATACCGAGCTGACCGGCATAGCGCAGGCCCGTGAGGGCGCGTTGCCGCGCGGGCCCCGAGCCGGAGATCGCGAGCCGCTCGACCCGCGCACGGACCTCGGTCGCCTCGTCGCCGGTGAGCCCCGGCAACAGCCGACCGAGTGCTTCGACCGCGACCGGAGCGAGCGCGCGCGTCGCGTCATCGGCTTCAGGCAACGGCTCGACGAGCGGATCGATCTCGGCGAGGGCCCGGCGATCTCCGAGGGCGCCGAGCGCGAGCAACGCGCGTTCGCGCTCCGCGGGTTCGCCGGCCTTGATCACGAGGAGCAGGGGCTGGAACGCCTCGGCGCGCTTCTTCGCGGCGAGGCCGAGGGCGGCGGGCAGCACCAACTCGCGACGGCCTCCGCGCAGCGCGGCCTCGAGCGCGGCGAGCGTGGCATCCGGGACGTACTCCGCGCGTAACGCGAGCGCCTCGGCCGCCGCGGTGCGGACCTCGGCATCGCGATCGCCGAGCAGCCGCTCGAGCACCCCTTCGGCGCCGCGGTCATCGACGTTGCCGAGCGCCTCGGCGGTGCGCTTGCGCACGAGCGCGTTCGTGCTGCGGGCGATCGCGGCGAGATGCGGTAGCGCGAGCGCTTCGATATATCGCGGGCGTTCTCGACCATCCGGCAGGACCTGTGACCGCTTCGTGCGATCGACGAGGATCGCGAGGAGGGCCGTGATCGCGGGATCCGCGAGCTGATCGACCTCGCCCTGCTTGCCCGGCCACACCGCGACAAGCACGCGGACGAGCGCCGGTGCCCCGATCGGATGGCGCAGCGTCGCGAGAGCGCTGATCAATGCGTACGGCGATAGCGTGGTCTCGGCGGTGCCGTCGACCTCGTCGAGCCGTGCGCCGATCACCTCGGCGGCATTGCCCGCGCTGGTGGGATTGCTGGCGAGGGCGATCAACGCTGCGAGCGCTTCGGCGCCCTGCTCGTCCGAGCGCAGGAACGAGCCGAGGATATCGACGCCGAGCGGGTTATTCGCCTTCGCGAGCGCGACGGCCGCACGCAACCGCAGATCCGCGTGCTCGCTCCCGAGCGCCGCGACCAGTGCATCCGTGATCGCTTGCGTGGGCTGCGCGGCCGAGGCGAGCTGCGTGATCGCGGCGAGCCGCACATCGCCGTGCTTGCTGCGGGCCGCGATCAATTGCGGCTCGGCGCTGCCCGCCGGATACAACCGCGGCAGGCGCAGCGCGGCGTGCGCGCGGACCTCAGAGTTGTCCGCATCGATCGCGCCGCGTACGAGTGCCGCGGCGCGCTCGTCCCCCGCGATCGCGAGCGGTACGAGCTCGTCGATCGCGGCCTTGCCGAGATCGGCGGCAGCGGCGATTGCCATCGCGAGCGGCGCCAGTGCGCCGGTCGGATAGAGCGAGCGCAGCGCGGCCATCGCGGCCTGGCGCACGAGGTGATGCGGATCGCCGATGGCGTGATCGAGCACCGGCAGTACGGCTTCGGCGCCGACCGCCTCTTCGCGCGCGAGCTCGACGAGGCGAGCGACGGCATCGCGGCGCACGCGATGGGTCTCGTCGGTCTGCGCGCTCGTGCCCGCGAGAGGCGCCTGGCGAACGAGGCCGGCGTAGACGCCGAACACGAGGCGCTGCGCGGCCGCGAGCTCGGCGGGGGCGACGGCCGAGCCAGCACCGGCGCGCAGGAACATGCGCGCGAGCCGTTCGAGCTCCGAGGCTTCCGCTTCGCGCGGATCGCGACGCTCGGCGACGAGCCGGCGCAACCACCCCGTATTGCGCGTGGTACGGCCCTCATCCGACCAGTTCGTCCTCGGAGCACCCTTGGCGGGCCCGGCGAGCCGCGCGGCTTCGCGCCAGTACGTGAGTGGCTGCGTGCGCACCGCGAGCACCTGCGCCGCCGCGTAGCGCTGCAGTGGATCCGCACTCGCGATCGCGTCGGCGAGCACCGCCTGGATCGCGACACGACGAGCGGCCGCGGGCCACTCCTTCATGTCCTTCGCGTTGGCCGGCTTGCGCGGGCCCACGATCTCGGCGCTGATCTCACCCGAAATCGGTTCGCCCGCCGAGCGGCGCTCGAACAACCTCGCCGCGGCAAATCGGATCTCCGGGTTCGGGCTCGACATCGCATCGACGAGGAGATCCGGTGCGATGCCGGCCTCGGCGAGGGCGGCATCGCGGGCGACGATCACCGCGAACGCGAGATCCTGGATTTCGCGATCCGCATCCTCGAGCCCCTGGCGAAGGCCGCGCACGCCATCGGGGCCGAGTGCGACGAAGCCCGCGATCGCGCCGATCCGCAGCGGGGGATGATCGTGGCGCTGCGTCCCTGCGAGCACCGGCAGCGCGCGCACGTCGCCGAGCTTCGCGAGGCCCTCGCCGGCCCACGAGCGAACCGAAAGATCGGCATGACCGAGCAGCGCCATCAACACCGGCTCGCTACCCGAACGTGCCGCGGTCGTGACGCCACGGGCACCCATCTCGCGCACGACCCCATCGTCATCGTCGGTGAGACCTTGCAGGAACGAGATCGCGGCGGGCTCGCCGACATCCGCGAGCGCACGTGCCGCACGCTGCCGGATGCCCTCGGGTGGCCGATTCACATCGGTCTTGGGGACCGACAGGATGCGCTCCATCGGCGCGACCGCGCGCGTGTCACGCCGCTGCCCGCACAGCTCGCCGGCGCGGACTTGCAGGTTCCAGAACACCGAGGCAAACGCGAGTGCAAAGCCCTCGGCATCGTTCGGCGCGACGACATCGAGCGCTTCGATCGCCGCGATGTGAACCTCGGGACGATCGTCTTTGACGAGCTCGACGAGCCGCGCGCGAACGGCACCAGCGGGCGACTTCTTCGCACCGGTCGCGCCGGCCGCGCGGACTGCGATCACGGGGGAGGACATCGCCGTGAGATAGACCTGCGGATCGATCGGCGTCTCGTCGCCGTCGGCCCGCTGCGTGAGTGCCGCGTACGCGGCGAGCCCGACGCTCGCGACCGAGTCCTTGACGAGTGCGAGGAGCTGACGATCGAGCTCGGCGCTCGATTGCTTCGCCTGGCGACGGCGCGCGATCTCGCTGACGACCTGGCCGCGAAGATCCGCGTGCCGGCTCGCCGCACCGCGCGCGATCGGGGTCTGCGGATCGGCGGCGTGCCACGCCCACAGTGTACGGAACGCTTCACTGCGCACCTTCGCCGCTTCGTCGTCGAGCGCGTCGCCGAGTAAGCGGTCAGCTCGGTCGTGGAGCACCGACACGGGCGCGCCTGGCGCGCCAACGCGCACGAGGATCTGGAGCGCGCGCGCGCGCAGATCTTCCTGGCTACAGCGCAGCGCGATCTCGGCGAGATCGAGCTCGACCTCGGGACCGCGTGCGGCGGCGGCCCTCGCGAGCGCATCGAACGCGAACGCGCGAACTTCGGCATCGCTGTCGTCGAGCAGCCACGTGAGCCGCGCACTCAACCGGTCGTCGTCGGGCCACGTCGCGATCGCGAGCACGAGGTACGAGGTCGCGCCTCGGCGCAACGCGGGATCCGCCTCGCGTGTGAGCTGGAGCACCGCACCGACCGCGCGCGGATCGCCGAGCGCGAGCAGCGCACCCGCACCGCGAATCGCAGCATCGGCCGAGCGACACGCGAGCGAGGCGAACAAGGGCTCGAGCTCGGAATCCCCGAGCTCCGTTGCCGCGACCGCCGGGCCGAGCGCGAGCGGACTCTCGAGCTGCTGGGCGACCTGATCGAAGCTCTGCTTCAGGCTCGGGACTGCGGCGTACACCACGGGCGCGAGGCGCGGTTGTTGGATCACCGCGGTCAAGAACGCGGCGGTGCGCACGCCAGCATCGGCGTCGTCGAGCGCACCGAGCGCGAGTGCGCGCGCAGGTGGATCGATCGCGCCGAGGGCGAAGCCCAGGACGAGTAACGCTTCGGCGCGAACATCGGGCGTCCCGCGCGTCAGGGCCGTCCGCACCGCCTCGAGCGGTGGCTGGATCTGACGAAGCGCGTGGAACGCGGCGCGACGTACGTTGATCGAACCGTCGCGCATCGCATCGGCGACCATGCCGGTCGCGATCACCGAGGCCTTCGCGAGTGGCACGAGCGCACCGACCGCACGGATCCGGACATCTTCCGCGCTCGCGCTGAGCCCGGCGCGGATCGCAGTCAGCGGTTGATCGCGCTCGAGCTCGAGCAGCGCACCGAACGCCGCGGTCCGGACGAGCGGCACGGCCGCGGCGAGCGCCGCACGTAGCGCCGGTCGGCTCGCGCGCCGACGCGATCGCGAGATCGCCTGGATCGCGGCGAGCTGGACCTCGGTCGCACCATCGCGCGCTGCGAGATCCAGGAGCACGCGCGCTTCATCTTCGTCGAGGAGCGCGGCTGCCTCGACCGCCGCGACCTTGACCTTCGCGGCAGCGCGACCATCGCGCAGGACTTCTTCGAGGCGATCGAGCTCGGAGCCGAGCTTGATCGGGTCGCCCGGCTCGGTCTCGGCCGACAACACGATCGCGCCGACATCGCGCTCGCTCGAAGCGAACCACAGCCGGCCGACACCCGGCTTGGCCGACGAATCGGTCGCTCGAATCGCACCGGGCGCGAATGCGAGTGCGGTCAAGGGACCGAGCTTGGGCTCGAGCGTGCGCGGCCGCTGCCGGCCATCGAGCAGCCACGACTTGATCGTGCCGTCTTCGCCCGCGCTGAACATCCGGCGAGGCAGCTCGCGCCCTTTGTCGTCGATGACGAGCGGACCGAGTACCAGGCCGCGCAAGGCGCCTTCATGGCCATGATCGCCCGAGCGATCTGTCGCCTCGACGTCACCGACGATGAAGCACGTGCGCAGCGAGCCATCGCCACAACCCACGGCGGCGCGGCCATCGCCGATCGCGATGATCGCGCGAATGCCGCCATCGCCACCCGGGGTCACCGCACGCGCGTGCGCCGCAGGATCATTCGCAGCGACGATCCACAGCTGGCCTTCGGCCGCCCCTGCGAGCACGAGGCCTGCAGGATCGAAGCACACGGACGCGACCGCACCCTCACCGAGCTTGCGGCCGACCGGTGCCCCGAACTGCGGCGCACCCTGCGCGAGCTGGAACGGCAGCACGTGGAGCATGCCGTCGGCGGTGCCGACCGCGATCATGCCGGGAAGTGCCTTGGCGACGTTCGCATCGACCGCGAGCGCACGCACCGGTACCGGGAACTTCAGGCCACCGAGGTTCTTCTGGCCGGTGACATCCCACGCATTCAACCGGCCATCGTCGCCGCCTGAGAGCAGCAGCTCGTCGCCGATGAACGCGAGCGCGCGGACCGCCGCGCCGGCATCGAACGACCAACCCGTTCCCTTGCCCTCGAGCAGGGACGTCGGGAGGATGTGGACCCGCGACGCAGTTCCGGCTACCGCACCCGCGACATCGCGAAATCCGGCCGCCGCGACGACGTTCTGCGAGACCGCGATCGCTTCGAGGCGCTCGATCCATGGACCGAAGAGCGTCATGAGATTTCCGCGTTTCTCGCGCTCATGGTCCGGTCTCCAGATCGGCGTGGTGCGCGCGCAGCTGCACGAGCGCCTGCACGCTCGCCTGCCATTCGCCCTTGGCGATCGACGACGACATCTCTTCGAGCACCGGCGTGATCGCACGCGCGAGCTCGACGTCCTCGAGCGCGGCATCGCGCATCGATTCGATCAAGCGGCGCTTCGCGATGCTCGCCGCGAGCGCGCGCTCGGGCACCGGGGCGCCCGGCAGCGGCGCATCGCGCTCGCCGACGCGGCCTGGCGGCAAGCCGAACAAGACGATGCGCGCGAACTGGCGCAGCGCCGTGAGATCCGCGAACCGCTCGGTGCCGAGGCTGTCGCCGACGTTCTTGCGCGGCGCGAAGCCGACCGGGAGCGCACGCGGGCGATGGCGATCCCAGAACAAGCGGACCGCGAACAGCCGCACGTCGCGATCGGGCGCATCCATCAACCATGCGAGGCGCTCGGCGCCGCCGACCCGGTCGTAGAGCTTGCGGATCAGCGTGAGCGCGACCTCGCGCGCGGCCTTTTGATTGCTCTCGGCGAGCTGGAACAATCGGCGGCCATCGATCCATGCGGCAGGCACGCGACGAACGGAGTCGCCCTCTCCGAGCGGGACCAAGGCGCCGAGCAACAGCTCCGAGCCGAGCTGACGTGGCTCCTTGTGCGGCGAGCCCGCGAGCTCGTACACGAGATCCTGATCGTTCCAGCGCACGAGCTCCTCGCCCGTGACCGCCGCGGCCAGGCGGCGAACATCGGCGCGGTCATCGGCAAACAACGGGCGGATGGTCTCGATCGGGTAGGCGTCGTGACCGAGCCGCGGCTGGATCCCGAGGGCCTTGGCTTCGGCGAGGCGCGGCCCGAGATCCGGGTGGTGCGCCTTGAGGTAGGTCGCGGCGAACGTGCGGACCGCCTCCGGCTGCTTCTTGCCGGTCGCCATCTCCCACAGCTTCTCGACGCCGCCGAAATCTTTTGGCTCGAAGCTCTCGAGCAGCATGCGTTGGGCGAACTGCGCGAGATCGGGCTCCGAGCTGCGCGCGAGCTCGAGCAACCAGCCGAGCCCGATCGAGCTCGCCGCGACGAGCCGGCGATCCGCGAGCGCCTTGAGCGCGATCGAGCGAAGCCGCGGCTTCGCGACGAGCGCCTTCAGCCAATCGACGTCGAGGTCCGGACCGGCGAGCATGCCGGCCTCGAGCCAGCGCTGCACGTTCGGGGTGCGCTGTGCATTCTCGAGCGACTTCTGGATCCACGCGACGCCGATCTCCTTCGCCGTGCGCTTCGCGAGCTCGGTGTAGATCGAGGTGACCACGCCGCGGAGCTGATAGTTACCCTCGAACCGCGGATCGTCGAGCAGCTGGGTAAACGTGCGCGCCGGAATGGTCGCGTTCTTGTCGTTCCAGAACTTGACCAGCGCGTTGTAGGCGTTCGCGCCCTGCGCGGCGGTATCGATGAAGACCTCTGCCGACATGTCACGCGGCGCGAAGCCTTGCGACAGCTTCGCGGCGGCCCACGGGGTGGCCCCCTGCACGATCAGCTGCGCGAGCACGGCGATGCCGAGCTGCTGCGGCGTCATCTGCTCGAGCCGCGCGGCAGCGAACGTGCGGACCGCGGGTGCACCTTGCAGGACGAGATCGACGAGCTCGGCAACCGGAATCTCCGGTGCGTTCGCGGCGGCATATTCGATCGCGTAGGTCTGCGCGTCCGGCGACGGCGAGCGCAGGAACCCGACGACCATGTCGTGGAGGCCGAGGCCACGGAGCTTCGATTGATGAAACTCCGGACTCTCCTGGAGCAGTGTCACCACGAACGAGTGGATCGCGGCGAGCGGGCGGCGACCGAGCCGCGCGAGCCACGCGGGCTCGACGGCGCGCAAGGCGAGCGGATGATCGAGGCGCAGCGATGCGATGGCCCAACGACACACCGCATCGTTGTCCGCGCTCTCGAGCAAGCGCAGGAGCGGCGCCGGCGACAGCTTCCACGCCTCGGGATACGCGCGCGCCGTCGCGAGCTCGGCATCCTTGGGGGGCTCGAAGCTGCCGTAGAGCCGGTTGTATTTCATCGCAGCGCCGTGCGCCCAGATGTGCGCGGCGACGACCGAACCCGCGCGATAGCCTTCGGGATAGTTGCGCAGCACCTCGACGCAGAACGTGGCGTACGCGTCGGGCAGCGCGCGGCCGAGCTGGCGGAGGTAGCGCCACGCGCGACGCTTGAGATAGATGAAGGTCCCGGCCGAGACCTCGCCCGTGCCGCTGATCTGGCGATCGAGGCGGCACGCGATGGCGCCGAACATCGCCGCATCATGGCGATCCTCGGCGAGCTTGTAGATCGCCTTGACGCCTTGCCACACCCCCCACTTCAACGCGCCGTGCGCGACCACGTAAAGGATCGCCGCGCGGCCCTGGGCATCGCCGCGCTCGTAGAGCGCGAGCACGAGCTTGCCGAGGCGCAGGCGCGGCGGCGCGAACGTCGAAGCCTCGGCAGCCGCGAACGCTTCGAGGCGCGCGTGCTTCTTCTCGGTCGGATTCTTGCCGCGCATGGCGGCGGCGCCGAGCTGATACTTCAGCGTCGAGCCCGTGATCGCGCCGGCAGGAACTTCGATCGCGGGCGGTTGCGATTCGTCGTCGGTCGCGCCCCCATCGTCGAGCTCGCTGTGACCGGGCTCGGGGTCCGCTTGTTCGGCGTAGCGTACGATCAGCTCGCCGAGCATCGGATCGCTGGACGCGATCGCTCGTTCGAGATCCGAGAACGCTAACCGTGCTGAGCCCTCCAAGCGATCGAAGCCTAACGAAAGGCTGGGGCCGATTGTCCGGAGTGCGTTCGAATTATTTGATGACGGCGAGGCGAGGCGATCGCTTCGGCTTGCCGAGCACGCCCCGTGCGATTTCGATCGCCGCTCGGCTTGCGATATCCATGAACAGCGCTGCGTTTTCCGAATCCGGGCTCGCGATCACGACCGGCACCCCCGCATCGCCTCCGAACCGGATGCGCGTGTCGATCGGAATCTCGCCGAAGAACTTGGTGCCGACTTCTTGCGCGAGGCGCTTGCCGCCGCCGTGGCTGAAGATCTCGTCGTGGTGGCCGCACGCCGGGCACTTGTAGTAGCTCATGTTCTCGACGATGCCGAGGATCGGAATCTCGACCTTCTCGAACATCGCGATGCCCTTCACGACATCGACGATCGAGACCTCTTGCGGGGTGGTCACCATCACGGCGCCCGCGATCGGAATGAGCTGCGACAGCGAGAGCTGGACATCGCCGGTACCGGGCGGCAGATCGCAGACGAGGTAGTCGAGGTCACCCCAGTCGACGTCGCCGAGAAACTGCTGGAGCAGGCGATGGACCATCGGGCCACGCCACACGACCGCTTCATCTTTATCGACGAAGAAGCCGACCGAGACGACCTTGAGGCCGTGCATCTGTGCCGGGATGATCTTCGAATCTTCCGAGGCGCGGGCCGGCACTTCGGGCGCGCCGAGCATCGTCGGGATCGACGGGCCGAACACGTCGGCATCGAGCAAGCCGACCTTCGCGCCGTGCTTGAGGAGCGCGAGCGCGACATTGACCGCGACGGTCGACTTGCCGACGCCACCCTTGCCGGCCGCGATCGCGAGCACGTTCTTGGGGCCCTTCAGCGTGGCCTTGTCGCTCGGTGTCGGCGTGAACGCAGTGTTGACGTCGGCGATCACGGTCACCCGCTTGGCGCCGAGCGGCTTGATCACCGCTTCGATCCGGTTCTGGAGCTCGCGCCGCATTGGCAGCGTGTACGCGTGGGTCGGGATATCGAGCCGCACCATCACGTCCTCGCCCTGGACCTCCGCGCTGCGCAGGATCCGATAGCTGACGATGTCTTTCTCGAACACCGGGTCGATGACGGTCGCGAGTGCGGTTTTGACTTGGTCTTCGGTGATCACGGTAGGTGGCCCATCTTCTCGCGCTTGGCTTCGAGGTAGTGCGCGTTGTGCTCGGTCAGACCGACGTGGTGCGCTTCGAGCGCGGCGACGACGATGCCGGCCTCCTCGAGTCCACGCCGCTTCGCGGGGTTATTCGTCATCAAGCGCACCGAACGCACGCCGAGGTCACTCAGCATCGCGGCCGCGAGATCGTAGTGACGCGCATCAGCTTCGAAGCCGAGCTCGAGGTTCGCCTCGACCGTGTCCTTGCCGTGATCTTGAAGCGCGTAGGCTTTGATCTTGTTGCCGAGGCCGATACCACGGCCTTCCTGAACCAGGTAGGACACGACGCCGCGGCCCTCGCGGCCGATCTTCTCGAACGCTGCATCGAGCTGCGCACCGCAGTCGCAGCGCAGCGAGTGGAGGACCTCGCCGGTGAAGCAGGACGAATGGACGCGGGTGAGGACGTTGTCGCCGCGGACATCGCCGAGCACCATGGCGACGTGCTCCTCGTCGACGATACCGACCGCGGTCGAGCCGAGGTTGCCGCGCTGGCCAGTCCGATACACCACCACACGGAACTCTCCGTAGGGCGTCGGGAGGCGGGCCTCGGAGTACCTCGAAAGCATGTGCTGGGGCCGTGTATGACCCCCCGTGTGGCCCTTGTCAATCGTCGGCGGTCGCACCCGAACATGCTAAGGTTGCGATGCTATGGCAGTGCGCCCGACCGTGATCTGGCCCGATGCGCGGCTTCGCGAGCCGACCGTCGAAGTCGTGGAGATCGATGACAGCGTTCGTGCGCTGTACCAAGACCTCTGCGACTCGATGTACGCCGAAAACGGCCTCGGCATGGCCGCGGTCCAGATCGGCGACAACCGCAAGATGTTCATCGTCGAGCCCAAGCTCGCGGGCTTCACCGATAAAGATCTTCCGATCGCATTCATCAACCCGGTCGTGCTCGAGTCGAGCGATGACGTGCAGGACTCCGAGGAGGGCTGCCTGTCGTTCCCCGACATCTACATCAAGGTGAAGCGGCCGATGCGCACACGCGTTCGGGCGCTCGGGATCGACGGCAAGCTCTTCGAGATCTCCGGCGAGGCGCTGCTCGCGCGGTGCCTGCTGCACGAGAACGATCACCTGACCGGCAAGCTGCTCGTCGACTTCGTCGGCCCGCTGAAGCGCCAGATGATCAAGAAGAAGCTGCAGAAGGTCAAAGACGCGATCGCCGAAGACGCGGAAGCCTAGCGTCGCGCATGACCGATAGCGTGTTCGTACGTGGCTTGGAGTTCGAGGGAAACCACGGCTACTCCGCGGCCGAGCGACGCGGCACGCGGCGGTTTCGCGTCCACCTCACGCTCGAGCTCGCACTCGGCGCCGCCGCCTCCTCCGACCGGATCGCGGACACGGTCGACTACTTCAAGGTCTCCGAGATCGTGGTCGCGGTCGGTACGAAATCGACCTTCAAATTGCTCGAGGCACTCGCGGGCACGATCGCCGAGAAGATCCAAGATCTGTATCCGCGCGCAGGCGTCGTGATCGAGCTCGAGAAGCTCGCGCCGCCCTGCCCCGGTGTTCCAGCGGCATGCGGTGTACGTCTGCACCTAGCACCGCGCGCCGCATAACCAAAGACCGATCTTTCGATCTGGTTTTCCCTCTTGAGCGCACGGCGTAACCGGGCTAAGCCCCCCGGATGCCCTGGACCGAGCAGTGATCGAGCGCGACCCGAAGACCCTGGCCCGGCTCCAGACCGTCGTGACCGCGCTCATCGAGCACCGCGTGTCGACGTCGCTCGTCGACGTCGAACGTGCGCTGGCTCGCTGGCGTTCCGGTGCGCACTCCGCACTCGCAGCTCACGGTGCGGTGCTCCGTCATGCCGCGCGCTGCGAACGTACGGTCGAGCGCGTCACCGCCGCGGCGGGCGATCGTCCGGAGGGTATCCTGCGCGATGCGGTCGACGCCGGCCTGATGAATGCCGACGAGTTAGTCGAGCTTGTCGGCAAGCAACCGGACCAGGTCGAGACCATCGGCGCCTTGCGTGATGACGACGATGCGAGCGCCCCCGACAAGCGCCGCACGCTCGAGCAATTGCTCGCGCGTGGCCCGGTGCTCGTTCACGTCGATGCACGCCGCACGGAAGTCGCGGTGCCACCCCGCTTTCGCGCCGATGCCTCGCTGGTGTTGCGCTTCGGCTACACGCTCCAGCCCGCGATCCGCGATCTGTGCATCGACGACGAGGGCATCTCCGGCACGCTCACGTTCGGCGGCTCGCCGTTCCACGTGATGTTGCCGTGGACCGCGGTCTACGCCGCGATGGTCGAGGGCGAGCAGCGTGGCACGGTGTGGCCCGAGGACGTGCCCGAGGACGTGCTCACCGGTTCCGGCGATCAGCCGGCCGTGACTTCGCACGGCAACGCGATCCCCGAGGTCAGCGAGGCGGCAGCGGTCGAGCCCGCGCCGCGAGCGAAGCGCACCACTGGCCACCTGAAGCTCGTCGAATAATGCGTCGGGTGCTGATCCCCGCGGTGCTGGGCATCGCGGCGGCGTGTGGTCCGAACGGCGCGACGCACGAGAAGAGCGACCCGATCGGATCGTCCGATCTGCCGCATCGCGGCACGCCCGCGCCGCATATCGCCTGGAAAGACAGCGCGTTCGGCACCGAGGCCTTGCCCGTGGTCGCGCGTGCCGGTGAAGTCGCGATCGTCGCGGTCCGCCAGATCGATGGCGAGCGCGGCTTCGCGAACCTCCGCATCGAGGTCCGCGATCGCGCGGACAAGACCATCCAGACCATCCAGATCCTCAACTCGAACGAGTACGAGAAGCTCGCGCCGGGCGGGATCGCCGGGCCCGAGCTACAGCAACGGATCGAGGTAGCGAACACCGAGCTGAGGCGGCTCCACGATCTGCACGACCTCGTCGCGATGAAGCCGCTCGAGATCCAGGCCCCGACCGACAACACGTTCCCGCACCTCGCGATCGGTGACGGGCTCGATGTCGATTGGAGCAGCGATCACGTACACGTGTTTCGCCACAACTCCGATCGCCAGGTCGTCACCGTCGAGGGCAAGGCGTGGCTCGCGCCCGTTCGCCCGAGCTGCGACAACCCGGCGTTCCTGCGCGCCGCATTTCATGCGCCCGAGCTGACGGTCGTCGTCGTCCAGATCGCGTATCGCGGCTCCGATAGCTGCGGCGTCCCGAGCGACCAGTTCCACGTCGTCTCCTGGTAACGCTCCCAGCAACTCGCGACATGCAATCAGCGGCGAAGCCGCAGCAGTCTTCAGCTAGCCGTTAGCAGCAGCCGCCGCGGCCGCCGCGCGACGCGCCTGCGCTTCCGCGGCCTCGCGCTTGCGCTCGTCGGGATTCTCGTCGAGCCACGCTTGCAGCGACTCCTGCGTGATCTCGATGACGAGATCGACGTCGCCAACCTTCGCCTGACAAGCGAGCCGCGACTCGGGACGGACATCGAACGCCTTGTCCATGATGTCGTCTTCTTTGTCGTGGACCGCGGCGAGCGATTCGACGCCCTGCTCGACCCAGACGTGACAGGTCGAGCACGCGAGGTTGCCACCGCAGGCATGCCCTACACGCGCACCGCAGTGCTCGGCGACATCGAGGATCGATTCACCGCGCTTGACCTCGACCTCGAGGGGACCGGTCGACTTGACGCCATGCGGGTTGAGAAAACGTACTTTCGGCATCAGTGACTCACCTGGGACTCGGCTTCTTCGAGCGTGAGCCCGTGGAGCTGGGCCTCGACGGCCCGATTCATGCGCTTCTGCGCGAACGGCTTGGTTGCGAGATCGAGAGCTTCGACCATCGCGCGAATCTTCAAGTGGTCGTCGCCAGCCATGGCGCGCTCGAGGTCCCGCATCGCCGCGATGCCCGCATCGCGGACATCGTCGTCGAGCAGGTGGTCGGCAGAGGCGGCATCGCTCGCGAACGCACCGCGCGTCGCATTGAGGATGCGGTCGCCTTCGACGCGCTCGGTGAGCAGGTTCCTCATCGCGAGGTCGGTCTCGGCAAAATCGAAAGACTCGATCAGCATGCGCTCGACCTCTTCATCGGACAGGCCGTAGCTCGGCTTGACCTCGATCGAGGTCTCGATGCCGGTCGTCAGCTCCTTCGCCATCACCTTGAGCAAGCCGTCGGCGTCGACGAGGAACGTGATCTCGACGCGTGCCATGCCCGCGATCATCGGCGGCACGCCCTTGAGCGTGAACGTGGCGAGCGAGCGGCACGCCTCTGCGGTCTCGCGCTCGCCTTGCACGACATGGATGACAAAGCCGGTCTGGTTGTCGGCGTAGGTCGCGAAGGTCTGGGTCGCGCCACTCGGGATCGTGGTGTTGCGATGGATCAGCTTCTCGACGATGCCGCCCATCATCTCGACACCCAGCGAGAGCGGGATGACATCGAGCAACGTGACTTGCTGCTCGCCACCGCCGAGCACGTCGGCCTGGACTGCCGCGCCGAGCGCGACGACCTGATCGGGATCGAGATCCGAGAGCGGCTGCTTGCCGAACAGCTCGGCGACGAACTCGCGCACGATCGGCGAGCGCGTCGAACCACCGACGAGGATCACGCCGTCGAGCTGGTCCTTGGTAAGCTCGGCGTCCTTGAGCACGCGCCGGCACGCCTTCGCGCAGCGATCGAGGAGCGGCTTGGCGTACTCGCGCAGATCCGCGCGGCTGATCTGCCGCTCGGCGCCTTGAACCTTGTAGAGCGCGGTCTCGGCAGTCGTCAGTGCTTCCTTCACGCGGCGCGCCTCCGCTACGACCGCGGCGACGTGCTTGCGATGCGCGAGGTCCGAGCCGTTCGCCAACGTACCGACGACGGCCGTCGCGATTGAGCGATCGAGGTCGTCGCCGCCGAGCGCGCTGTCGCCGCCGGTCGCCTTGACCTCGAAGACGCCATCGACCAGCTTGAGGATCGAGATGTCGAAGGTGCCGCCGCCGAGGTCGAACACGGCATAGGTGCCTTGCGAGCCCTTGTCGAGCCCGTACGCGACGGCCGCCGCGGTCGGCTCGGCCATCAGGCGCATCACCTCGAGACCCGCGAGCCTGCCCGCATCACGGGTCGCCTGGCGTTGCGCATCGTCGAAGTATGCGGGCACGGTGATCACCGCGCCTTCGATCGTGCCTCCGAGCGCGGCTTCCGCGCGCAGCTTGAGGGCCTTGAGGATCTCTGCGGAGACCTCGACGGGCGAGACCTCCTTGTCACCGACGACGACCCGCACCGCGCGGTCATCACCGACGAGCTCGTACGGGAGCAGATTGCGCACACTCTCGACGTCCGAGAGGTTGCGGCCGATCAGCCGCTTGACCGACGCGAGCGTCTCGCGCGGCGAATCGAGCCCGCGCTTCGCGGCCTCGCGCCCGACGAGGATCGTGTCGTCGGGGCCGTAGTACACGACCGACGGTACGATCGGATCTTCACCGATCACGACAGGCGAGCCGTCGGTGACCCAGGCGACGAGGCTATTCGTGGTGCCGAGATCGATGCCGATCACCCGCTGCTTGCAGGCTTCTTTGATCGTCGATTCGCCCGGTTCCGAGATCTGGAGCAACATCTATTTAGTCCTCGTCCTGATCGAGCGCGGCGTCGCACTCTTCGAGATAGCGATCGACGTAGCGCAAGCCGATGAGGACCCGCTTGATCCCGTCGAGGTCTTGCTGGGCGAATAGCCGGTCGAGCTCGGTGAGGTCTCGCGCGCGGCGCTGCTTCATGTCCGTCTGCAGCGCTTCGATCTTCGCGATGGCCTTCGCGGCCCGGGCCTCGGCGAGCTCTTCGCGCATCTCGAGCACGGCCATGATCGTGACCGGATCGAGCCGCTCGTTCTCGCCGATCGAGACGCCGGCGCGCTCGAGCAGGTACTCCGCCCGACCGACCGGCTTCTTCAGGGTCTGATACGCGTCGTTGAGAGCGCGCGAGCGCGACAACGCCACCACGCGTTCGGCTGCAGGTGCAGACGCGAACCTGTCGGGGTGGAGCTCCTTCGAGCGCTCGTAGAACGCGCGCTCGATCACATCGCCATCGAGATCGAACCGCGCCGGCAAGCCGAGCAGGTCGAACGCGTCCGGCTGCCTAGAACTGGACGGACTCTCCACAGCCACACTCGCCCTTGGCGTTGGGATTATTGAACTTGAACCCGTGGCCCATCATCCCGCGGACAAAATCGAGCGTCATGCCGCCGAGGTACACGAGCGATTTCGGATCGACGACGATGCCGACCAGCTCACCCTCGGGCGTCGTCGCCGAGAAGATGCTGTCGGTCGGCTTCGGCTCGTCCGCCCACTCGAACACGTAGGTGAATCCGGTGCAGCCGCCACCCCGCACGCCCACCCGGATTCGCGAACCCGGCGTGCCACGCTTGGCGCGTTGCTTCGAGATCTCCTGCGCAGCCGACTCCGTCACGACGACCTCTCGCTTGGACGAGGGCGCAGGGGCGGGCTTGGTAGCGGTCTGGGCTTCAGCAGTGTTCATGGGTCACCTACGACTTCGCAGCGTGCTTCTTCTTGTAGTCCTCGATCGCCGCCTTGATCGCATCTTCGGCGAGGACCGAGCAGTGGATCTTGACCGGCGGGAGGTTGAGCTCCTCGACGATCTGCGTGTTCGAGATGGTCGCGGCTTGCTCGAGGGTCATGCCCTTGATCATCTCCGTCGCGAGCGAGCTCGACGCGATCGCCGAGCCACAGCCGAACGTCTTGAACTTCGCGTCGGCGATCTTGCCGTCGACGACCTTGATCTGGAGACGCATCACGTCGCCGCAGGCCGGCGCGCCAACGAGCCCCGTGCCGATATCGTCACCTTCATCTTTCGAGAAGGTGCCGACGTTGCGCGGGTTGTCGTAGTGATCGAGAACTTTTTCTGAGTACGCCATAATGGTTCCTAACGTCCCTAACGTCTAACTTCGCACTGCCTTCGGCCGTGCTGCGCGCCGGGAGCAAGTCCCGGCTTGCTGCTCAGTGAGGGGTCCACTGGATGGAATTGATGTCGATGCCGTCCAGGTGCATTTCCCAGAGCGGGGAGAGCGAGCGCAGCTTCTCGACCGACTTCACGACGATGTCGATCACGTAGTCGATCTCGGCTTCGGTGTTGAAGCGGCCGATCCCGAAGCGAATCGACGAGTGGGCGAGGTCGTCACCGGCGCCGAGCGCGCGGAGCACGTAGCTCGGTTCGAGCGACGCCGAGGTGCAGGCAGACCCCGACGACACCGCGACATCCTTGAGCGCCATCAAGAGCGACTCGCCCTCGACGAAGGCGAACGAGATGTTGAGGTTGCCCGGCAGCCGGCTGTCCATGGTGCCGTTGACGTAGACTTCATCGAGCTTCGACGTGATGCCGCGATAGAGCCGGTCGCGCAGCGCCGTGAGGCGAATCGCTTCGCCACTCATCTCGTCCTTCGCCAGCTCGGCGGCCTTGCCGAAGCCGACGATCATCGGGACCGGCAACGTGCCCGAACGCATGCCGCGCTCGTGACCGCCGCCATCGATCATCGGATCGATCCGGATCCGCGGCTTGCGACGAACCCACAGGGCTCCGATGCCTTTGGGCCCGTAGATCTTGTGCGCCGAGACCGAGACGAGGTCGGCCTTGGCCGCCTCGACGTCGAACGGAATCTTACCGGCGGCCTGCGCGGCATCGATGTGGAACAGCGTCTTGGGGTTCTTCGCCTTGATCGCGGCGCCGATCGCGTTCGCGTCCTGGACGACGCCGATCTCGTTGTTCGCGACCATCACGCTGACGAGGACGGTCTTGTCCGTCATCGCGTTCGTGATCATCTCCGGCGTGACAATGCCGTCCTTCTGCGGACGGAGGTATGTCACCTCGAAGCCCTCGCGCTGGAGGCGCTTGCAGGTATCGAGCACGCACTTGTGCTCGGTCTCGACGGTGATGATGTGGTTGCCCTGCTTCTTGTAGAAGCTAGCGGCGCCCTTGATCGCGAGGTTGTTTGACTCGGTCGCGCCCGAGGTCCACACGATCTCCTTGGCATCGCCACCGAGCAGCGCGGCGACTTGCTCGCGCGCATGCTCGACCGCGGCTTCGGCGGTCCAGCCGAACACGTGGTTGCGGCTCGCCGAGTTGCCGTACTGCTCCGTGAAAAAGGGCAGCATCGCTTCGACGACGCGGGGATCGACGCGCGTGGTCGACTGGTTATCCATGAAGATCGGGATCTTGACTTCGGTTTCCGACATCAGTTGTTTCCTTCACGAAAGAGCGTGGCCACCGGAACATCGAAGTCCGTGGCCGCCTGAGCCGTCGCGGCCGCTTGTGGCGCCTGCGACGCACGCTTGGACAGACCTGCAAACAAAGGGGGAGCCTCACCGCGGCGATGGCCGTGGTGGTCGCACGTGCCGCACTCGGATGGCGCGTGCTCGGTCGAGCACGGCTGGCACGAATCGAGATAGCCGAGCGCCTCGACCAGATCGTTCTCGATCACCTGCAGCTGCGTGATCTGATCGCGAATCTGCTGGCGCTTCTCCTGGAACATCGCGTGGACTCGCGAGGTAGCCGCGGGAGCGGACTTCGCATTCTGGAAGTCTTTGACGAAGCCCTGGATCTCGGCGAGCGTGAAGCCGATCGCCTGGAGCTTCACGATCCAGTGGATGCGGTCCACCGCTTCGGGACCGTAGAGGCGGAAGCCCCCTTCGGACCGCGCGCGGGGCTCGAGCAAACCGAGCTCTTCGTAGAGGTGCATCGCGCGGACGGTCTTGCCGACCACCTTGGCGAGCTCTCCGACGCGCATCAGTTTGAGTTCGTTGGCATCCATGAACAGAGTAACCCTTACGTACACGTAAGGTTGCTGGTTACGGATGGGACTATGACGGTGTAGGTAGGGGGTGTCAAGCGACAACCCTAACCTTTACGTAAGGTCGCTAGTTCGCCGTGGATGTGGCTTCAAAGGCTCGAATTACCGTGACTTTGATCTGCCCGGGGAACGTCAGCTCGTCCGCAACGCGGGCGGCGATCTCGGAGGACATCTCCACGCACGCTGCGTCATCGACCTCGGTCTCGCGAACATAGACCCGGAGCTCGCGCCCGCCGTGGACCGCATGGGCACCCAGGACGCCACGGTGATCCATGCCGATCCGTTCGAGGTCTTCGACCTTGGTATTGAAGCCCTCGGTCTGTTCGCGGCGCGCGCCGGGACGCGCGCCACTCATCGCATCGGACGCGGCGACCAGGTACGCGTAGACCGAGTTGCACGGCTCGTCTGCGTGATGCGAGCCGATCGCGTTGGCGACGAGCTCGCTCTCGCCGACCCGGCGCGCGATCTCGGCGCCGATCACGGCGTGGCTGCCTTCGATCTTGTGGGTCAGCGCCTTGCCGATGTCGTGCATCAGCGTGGCGCGCCGCGCGAGCCCGGCATCGAGCCCGAGCTCCGATGCCATCATACCGGCGAGGAACGCCGCTTCGACCGCGTGCAGCCACTGGTTCTGGGTGTAGCTCGTGCGGAAGTTGAGCGCGCCGACGAGCTCGACGATCTCGGGATGCGCTTTCGGGACGCCGAGGACGGAGAACGCCTTCTTGCCGAGCGCGCGGATCTCCTGGTTGAGCCCCTCACGCGCCCTGGCCGCCCACGCCTCGGGGTCTCTCTTCGCGTCGTCGATCGACTCCGGCTTCTTGACGAAGCGGTGGAGTGCACGACGCACGACTTCCTTGCCGACGCCATCGAGCCCTTCGAGCCGGATCGCATCCTTGTCGTCGTTGATCTGGAGTTGGATCCCGCTGACCCGCTCCAGCGCGCGGTGGATCGCGTTGTCGTGATCGAGCACGATCGCCACGATGTCCGAGCCGACCTTGAGGTTCGAGACGTTACGCTCGGTCAGAAAGTGCATCGAGCAGCGCGCGGCGGCGATCTCCATCACTCGCTTGGCTTCGCGGTCGTACGCCGGGTCGGTCGCATTCTGTTCCACGTTGCGAATCGCAGCCGCCGCGCTCGCGCGTGCATCTTCGATCCACGCGCGCGACATCTCGCGGACCAGCTCCTGGACCGGCACGCCGGCGCGCGTCTCGAGCTCGCTGCGCACGGCGTCGCGCTTGCGCTTGATGTCTTGCTCGAGGCCACTCGCGCGATCGCGACGCGACTGGACCTCCTGATGGATCTGGTCGAGCGAGGTTTCGCGATGTTCGACGGTGTCGCGCAACATGGCGAGCTCGGCCTCGCGCGCCGACAGGGCATCTTCACGGGCCTGGATCGTGGCTTCGGTCTCGGCGAGCTGATGATCCGCCTCCGCCTGTTGCTCGAGCGCGCTCACGCGCGCCGCGGTGTCGCTCGCTTGCGTGGTCGCTGCGGCGTCGAGCTTCGCGGCCTTCACGAGCGCGGCCGCCTCGACCCGCGCATCGATCGAGGCGCGATCACGAATCCGCGCGGCCTCGGCAGCCGCGGTGCGGGCGGCGAGGACTCCCGCCGCGATCAGCGCGACGAGCCCGACGGCGATGGCGACGAACACCGCGTGACTATACCGCCTGCCCGCTCCGAGCAGCACTCAATCGGGCCGTTCGAGGCAGGTATCGCACTGCTTCGGATGCGTTTTCGGGGTGTCATGAACGGTGGCCGGGTGCGTGACCGGCAAGGCATCGAGCGAGACCTGGATCATCACGTTCCCGCTGACCACGAGCTGCTTGGGCTTGGGCTTGAAGCCGGCGAGCCGGAGCTCGATCTGGATCGGGGTCTTGCTGATCGGCATCACCAGCTTGACTGGGGCCACGCCGAGCGACTTCAGATCGGGCCCAAAGATCTCGGCGCCCGAGGGCACGCTATCGATCTCGACCGACGCGGTCGTCGGTGCCTCCGCGGCGTCCGGCACGAGCACCGCTGCGTGTGTGACACCCGCATCCGCGATGACGGCGACGCGCGGTTTGGGCTCACCGGGCTCGATCGCGGCGAGCGTGGACGCCGTGGACTCGGACTGGGCGTGGCGGTACCAGGACACCGCGATGACGCCGCCGCCGAGGCCGAGGATCAGCGCGAACGAGACCACGATCGGCCACACCTTGCGCGGCTGGCGCGACGAATACCCGAGCGGCGTGGCGATCCGCATCGTGTTCGTCTTCAACATCGCGGGGAACGCGAGGTCCGGGCCCTGCCCGTGTGCAGGGCGCGGCGGGATCAAGGATCCGTCGCCGATCATCGTCGCGTTCGAGCTCGCGCCCGACATCGACATCACGGGGGCAGCGAGCGGCAACTCGTTTGTCATGCCGATCCGCGTCGCCTGCTGGGCGGCGTTGTCGCGTTGCTGCTGGGCCGCGTACGCGATCACCGCCTTCGCGTCGACGCGGAGCTCGCCAGGTGCCATGGAGCGCGCGGGTGACATCGGCGGCGATTGATGGAGATAGCGCTCCGGATCGAGCAGCGCTTCGCGGAGCGCAGTCATCGTCGGAAATCGCGCGTCCGGTTGCTTCATCAAGCAGCGCAGCAGGATCTGCTCGACGCTCGGCGGAATATTCGGGTTGTAGCCGCGCGGCGGCGGCGGCAGCTGGGTCACCTGCTTGACGAGCACCTCGCCCATCGATTCGCCATCGAACGGCAGCGCCCCGGTCATCATCTGGAACAGCAGGATGCCGAGCGCGTAGATATCGGTGCGGTGGTCGATCGTCACGCGGCTCTCGCACGCCTCTGGCGACATGTATTGCGGCGTCCCGAGCAGGACGCCGGCCGCGGTCTTCACCGATGAAGGTCCACCGGCGAACATCTTCGCGAGCCCGAAATCGAGCAGCTTCACGTAGTCGGGGTCGCCGAGGCGCAACGTGAGCATCACGTTGTCGGGCTTGAGATCGCGATGGATCACGCCGGCGGCGTGCGCGGCCGCGAGCGCACTCGCGATCTGCGCACCGATGTGAAGCGCGCGGCGCGTGTCGAGCACCGCCTCGCGGGCGAGCACCGACGCGAGGTTCGAACCCTCGAGGTACTCCATGATGTAGTAGTGGTCGCCCTCGGGCGTCACCCCGAAATCGTGGATCTCGACGATGTGCTCGCTGCCGATCTTGTTGACCGCCTTCGCCTCTTGAAAGAAGCGCTGCACCACTTCGCGGTTCGAGGCGAGCTCGCGATGGATGACCTTGAGCGCGACCTTCTTGCCGATCGTCGGATGCTCGGCGAGGTAGACGGCTCCCATACCGCCCGTCCCGATTTTGGTCAGGATGCGGTAGTTCCCGATGGTTTGGCCGGGCGCGATCAGTTCGCGCTTAGTTTAGCCTATCGAGCTTCAGCGCGTTTCGGCGCCGAACAGAACTGCTCGTAATCGACGAGCTGGATCGCCTTGCGGTCGACGCCATCGCCACAGGTCGGGCACTTCGGATCCCGCCTGAGCTTCATCTCCCGGAACTTCGCGGCCAGCGCGTCATAGATGAGGAGCCGGCCGGCGAGCGTGGTGCCGATGCCCAGGATCAGCTTGATCGCCTCGGTCGCCTGGAGCGTGCCCATCGTGCCCGGCAGCACCCCGAGGACGCCGCCCTCCGCACACGAGGGCGCATCCTCGGGCGGCGGCGGTTGGGGATACAGGCAGCGGTAGCAGGGCGAGCCGTTCGCCGGAAACACCGTGAGCTGGCCCTCGAACCGAAAGATCGACGCGTGGACGACCGGCTTGCCGAGCCGGAGCGCGATGTCGTTGACCAGGTAGCGCGTCGCGAAGTTATCCGCGCCGTCGATGATGACATCGTACGGCGCGAGCAGCGCCTCGGCGTTCTCCGCGACGATCCGGGTCTTGTGCTTGACGATGTTGACGTCGGGGTTGAGGTTCTTGAGCGTACGCTCGGCGCTGTCGACCTTGAGCGTCTGCAGGCGATCGTTGCCGTGCAGGATCTGGCGCTGGAGGTTCGAGACGTCGACGACATCGTCGTCGATCAAGCCGATCGTGCCGACGCCGGCGGCCGCGAGGTACATGCTCGAGGGCGAGCCGAGCCCACCTGCACCGATGCACACTACTTTCGCCGCGAGCAGCTTCTGTTGGCCCACCAGCCCGACCTCGGGCAGCATCACGTGGCGCGAGTAGCGCGTCTCCTGGTCGGGGCGCAGCGTCGCGGGCATGATCCATGGCTGGCCCGCTTTCTTCCAGCCGCCGAAGCCACCGGCGAGCGACTTCACGTTGGTGTAGCCGAGCTCGTGCAGCGTGCGCGCCGCGAACAACGAGCGACTCCCACCCGCGCAATACACGACGATCGGCGCGTCGCGATTTGGGACCTCGCGCTCGATCTTCGATTCGAGAAAGCCGCGCGGGATCCACACCGCGTTCGCGAGTGCGCCCTGGGCCCACTCGTCGGCCTCGCGACAATCGATGATGACGGGCTGCGTTGCCGACGCCATGCTCGCGAGCCCCGCGACGTCGATCTCGGCAAGCGAGTTGCGTAAGTCCTTCAGTAGAGCGTCATATCCGGCCACGGACGGAACCTACCACAGAGCTTGCCGTAACCCTCACGTGAGGGTAAGGTCCACGCGATGTCTGACCTCGCCACCTCCGCTAGCTCCTTCACCTCGGCGCCCGATTACGCGCCTGGTCCGGAGTCGATGCTGCTCATCACTTCCGGCGCTGCCGTGAAGGTCAACGAAATCCGCGACGCCGAAGGCATCGAAACCACGATGGCGCTCCGGCTCCGCGTCGTCGGTGGCGGTTGCGCCGGCTTCTCGTACGATCTCTACTTCGACGAGCCGACCGAAGTCGATCGTCAATTCGAGACCGCGGGCGTCCGCTGCGTCGTCGACGAGATGAGCCTGATGTACCTCGTCGGTACCGAGATCGATTACGTCGAAGGTCTCCAGGGCGCCGGGTTCAAGTTCAACAACCCGAACGTGAAGTCGACCTGCGGTTGCGGCTCTTCGTTCAGCGTCTGATCTCTCCGAGCAGCCGTCGTGAACATCGTCAGCGTGCTCGAGCGCGAGCTCGGCAAGGAAGCTGTCGTCGGCCCAGGCGATGAACGGCTCGAGGACTACGGGCGTGACGAGAGTCCCTTGCCGGAGTTCTATCCGCCGGCCTGCGCGGTGCTGTGCGAGTCGACCGAACAGGTCGCCGCGGTGCTGCGGATCTGCCTCGAGCAAAACACGCCGGTCACGCCGCGTGGCGCGGGCTCCGGCATGGTGGGTGGTGCCCTGCCCGTACGCGGTGGCGTGGTGCTGTCGACCGAGAAGATGCAGCGGATCAAGGAGATCGATCCGGCCGACCTCGTCGCGGTCGTCGAGCCCGGGGTCATCACCGGCAAGTTCCAGGAGGCCGTCGAAGCAGCAGGCGTGTTCTACCCGCCGGATCCCGCGTCGTTGGAGTACTGCTCGATCGGCGGCAATGCCTCGACGAATGCCGGCGGTCCTCGCGCGTTCAAGTACGGCGTCACGCGCGACTACGTGCTCGGCCTCGAGGTCGCGCTGATGGGTGGCGAAGTGCTGCGCTGCGGCCGGCGCACCGCCAAGGGCGTGACGAGCTACGATCTCGTCGCCGGCTTCGTCGGTACCGAGGGCACGTTCGGCGTGATCACCGAGATGTGCGTCAAGCTCGTCCCCAAACCTGCCGCGGCCGCGACGATCCTCGGCGTGTTCACCGATCTCGCGAAGGCAGGGCTGGCGATCGAAGCGCTGCTGCGCTCCGGTGTGCGTCCGAGCGTGCTCGAGATCGCCGACAAGTTCTCGATCGATGCGGTTCGTCCCAAGGCGCGCTACCGGTTCCCCGCGAACGCCGGCGCGATCGTCTTGTGCGAGGTCGACGGCGAAGCCGACATGATGGAGATGATGATGGAGCGCATCGGCCTCGCGTTCGACGAGCTCGGCGCGATCGACGTGCTCGCCGCGAGCGAGCCGGCCGAGCGCAGCAAGGTCTGGGAGGCGCGCCGGTTGATCAGTGGTGCCCTCAAAGAGGCCTACCGGATCAAGGTCAACGAAGACATCTGCGTCCCGCGTGGCAAGATCGTCGAGATGATCGCGCGCTGCGATCGGATCGCCGCCGAGACCGGGATTCCGATCGCGGTCTTCGGTCACGCTGGCGATGGCAACCTGCACACGAACCTCCTGTCGAACGAAGATCCGATGGATCCCGCGGTGCGCGAGAAGCTGTGGCATGCGGCCGGTCAGATCTTCACGCACGCTGTCGCGCTCGGCGGCACGCTCTCGGGCGAGCACGGCATCGGACTCACGAAGAAGCCGTACGTCACGCTCGAGCAGAGCCCGCAGTTGATCGAATGGCAGCATCGCTGGAAGGCGATGTGGGATCCGTCGGGGCTGTTGAATCCGGGCAAGCGGTTGCCCGAGCGTCAAAAGCGCTGCAGCGAGTAGGAGCTATTGAAACACGTACGCGGCGCCGCTATCGGTCGCCGCGTTGTTCGCACCGTCGCCGTTGATCCCGGTCGCGTTCGAATCCTCGCCCGGTGCACCCACGGCGACGTCGAGCGTGGTGCCCACGCCCACGCCACCGAGCGCGACCGACGCGCCGAAGTTGTCGGTCGCGCCGGCGTTCGCGGCGGTGAGGTGCGAGGTCAACATCGGGCTCGTCCCACTGGTGGCGCGCGTGAACACGTCCGCCGCGCCTTTGCCGCCCGCGCCGTGCGCGCCGACGACCAGCGCGAGGCCATCGGTCGCGACCGCGACCGCGGCGCCGAAGTTATCGTTCGCGGCCGGTGCCGCTTCCTTGAGCATCCCTACCGCGGTCCAGGTCGTCCCACTGCGACTGAACGCATACGCGGCGCCACTATCCTGAGCATTGTTGTCGCCGGGGCCCGTCAAGCTGTCCTCGCTCGGTGCACCGACCACGACGGTATTGCCGTCGCCCGCCAACGCGAGCGCGGAGCCAAACGCGTCGCCGGCCTCGGTGTTCGATGCCTTGAGGTAGGCCTGCTGTGACCAGGTGGTGCCCGCACGCGTGAACGTGTACACGGCGCCGGCACCGGCCGCCGAGTTGTCGGTCTGCAGCCCGCCGACATTCTTCACCGCGCTCGATTCACCGGTCGCTCCCACCGCGAGTGTCGAGCCATCGCTCGACAGCGCGACGGACGTGCCGAACAGATCCGTCGTGCCGCTGTTGGAGGCCTTGACGTACGCCTGCGCGGTCCACGCGGTGCCGTTGTTGAAGAACACGTAAGCCGCGCCGTTGTTCATGCCGTTGTCGTTCGCGTTGCCCGTGCCGGTGTTGATCGTCGAGGTGCTGCTGTCTTCCTGAGGAGCACCGACCACGAGCGTGAGGCCATCGCCCGCCAGCGCGACGGAGAACCCGAAATGGTCATCGCCGTCGCGGTTGCTCGCCTTGAAGTACGTGGTCTGCGTCCATGTCGCACCGCTGCGGGTGAACACGTAGGCCGCGCCGCTCGCCGGGCTGGTGTTGTCGGTCTGCGTGCCGTTGATCTGGTTCGATGCACTCGCTTCGCCATCGGCACCGATCGCGAGCGTGTTGCCGTCCGCGGAGATCGAGACCGAGTGACCGAAGAGATCGCCGGCATCGCCGCTCGCCGCCTTGACGATCGCTTGTTGCGTCCACGCGGTGCCGCTGCGCGTGTAGATGTAGACCGCGCCGGTGCCCGCTTCGGCATCTGCACCGACGGCGAGGGTGTTGCCATCGGCCGACACGGTGATCGCGGTGCCGAGCGCGTCGGTCGCGGCGGTGTTCGATTCCTTGAGATACGCGCGCTGCACGATCCCGGACGGCGCCGCATCACGCGCATCCCCGTGACCCGTACCGGCATCGCCGACCGAGAACCCATCGATCCCGAGAATGGAGCTGCATCCTGCGAGGGCCGCCAGAGCGACCTGCGCGAAGAGCAACGTGGCGCGTACTCGCACCCGATGATCGTATCGCATTAGAGTGGAGCAGTGGATGACCTAGCGCACGCGCTCGCAGGTGCTTCGACCCAAGATCTGGCGACCTGGCGCCGGTTCGTCGACCACGCGGGCGCCGCGGCGATCGCGAGCTGGTTATCCCCTCGGGCGATCATCGCGTGCGTCCTCGGAGATACCGCGTTCGCGACTGCCGCGCTGGAGCTGCTGCGCCAGCCCGATTCGCCCGGTGCGGTCCAGGTCACGGCGGCGTTCCCCGAGCTCGCCGCGCTCGCTGCGCCTGCACCTGCGCAAATCGAGCACGACCCGCCACCGAATGCGCGCGAGACGCGGCCCCTGCTCGACCACATCGCCACGCGCTTGCTAGGGGCGAAGTTGCGCGGCCTCGAAGCGCGCGACCGGACCGTGTTCCAGCGCGAGGCCGGCCTCAGCGCACGCGCGTTTCTCGACCTCGCGGACGTGACGGCGCGCGTGCTCGCCGCGGGCCTGGGTCCCGCGTTGCGCGCCGCGATCCTCCACCTCGACATCGCGAAGACCGCGAGCGCGAATCACCGCGTCGCATGGCAAGCGCTGGGCATCGCGCTCGAGGTTCACAACGAAGCCGCCGCAGCGATCCTGCGGCGCGCCGATCGTGCGCGCTCGTGGAACCTGACCGCGCCGCTCGGCAAGCTCGCGATCGCGTGGGTCGAGGCACACGGCCTCGCCGGTCAGCACGTGCGTGGTGAAGGCCCGATCATGATGTTCGCGCCGCTCGTCGCCGCGTTGCGCGACATCGCCGCGCCGCTCGGACGGCTGTTGGCGCTGGAGCCGCACGAGGCGACCAAGCTCGCACTCGACGGCCTGCACGTGCTCAACGCGTGCGATACGGCTGCGGTGCGCGAGGGCCTGCTCGACGACGGGTTGCTCGCCAAGCTCGCCCGCGTTCGAGATCAACTCGTGATCGTGACCGCGCAGACCCCGTTCGTGGATCCGTTCGCCGCCTTGCAAACGCTCGCGCCACCGCCCGATCGCGCACACCTGGCCGAACGCCTGCGCGCGTTGCGTGCGGGTCGGCAACGCGCCGGCGAACCGGTGACCTCCGTCGACGATGCGGTCGCGGCGCTCGGCGAGACCGAGCTCGCGGCGCTCGCACCCGCGCTCGCGACCTGTCAGCTCTGGTATTGCGAAGCCGCGACGAGTGCGCTGTCACCCGCGGCGCAGCTCGGTGTGCTCGCGGCAGCGGTGGGGGCCGCTCGTAGGATCGGCGTCGATGTCACGCGGCCGTGGCACGCCCAGCTCCGTCCGCTCGTCGTGCAGCTCGCGGGTCCCGATGCGCGCTACCGCCTGCGGCTCGTCGAAGCGGCGCTCGCCCAGCGGCCCATCCGCGAGCTGCTCGCGGGCGGCGCGCCCCTGGGCCCGCTCGGCACGTTGTCCGCGCGGTTGGCCGCGGCCGGCGATCCGGATGCGATCGTCCTCGAGTATGCCGACACGCCGGAGAGCGCCGCGCTGATCACGTTGCTCGGCATCTACGAGACCCGCTCGCAGGTCTCGTTCCATCAGATGTTGAAGGCGCTGTGCGACCTCTACGGGCTCCGCAAGGACGAGTTCGATCGCGTCGCGAACGAAGCGAGCTACCTCGCCTCGATGAACTCGGCGCGCAGCGACAAGGAGCGGATGCTCGATTTCGTCCGGCCCGGGCGGATCGTCGAGGTCGGGCCCGGCGGCGGCGTCGTGCTCGATCTGCTCGAAGCGCGGTTTCCGACCGCCGAGGTCATCGGCGTCGATCTCTCGCGCGAGGTAGTCACCGCGCTCGAGGCTCGCGCGCGTACAAATGGTCGCAGGTGGCGCGTCGTCCTCGGCGCCGCCGAGTCCCTGCCCGAGTACGCGCGCGATGTCGACACCGTCGTGTTCTGCTCGATCCTCCACGAGGTCTACTCGTACACCGAGCCGCGATTCCAGCTCGCCTCGGTCGAGCGCGTGATCGAGGCGGCGTTCGCGGCGCTGCGGCCGGGCGGCCGGATCGTCATCCGGGATGGCGTGATGCCGGCCGCGGGCACGCGGCGGATCCAGTTCATCGCGCCGGATGCCCGCGCGGTGTTCGATCTGTATGTCGCGCAGTTCGAGGGCCGACCGATCCACTATCGCGAGCTCGGCGATCACCGGGTCGAGCTGTCGAGTGCCGATGCGATGGAGTTTCTCTACACGTACACGTGGGGACCGGCGAGCTTCCCGTACGAGATCCGCGAGCTCTACGGCATCCTCACGTACGACGACTATGTCGCCGCCCTGCTCCGGTGGTGCGGTGAGCGCGCGAGCGTCGTCGCGATCCCGGCGCCACTGCGCAGCTATCTCCAGCCCGGTTATCGCGATCACCTCGCGCCCGCGATCGCGCTGACCGACGAGCACGACATCGTGACCGAGCTCCCCGATTCGAACTGTCTGATCGTGATCGAGAAACTACAAGCTCAGTAGCTGGACGATCAGGGTCTGCAACGCACCGAGGTTCTCGGGCTTGGTGAAGCCGTGACCCTCGTCGTCGGCCGCGAGGTACCAGACCGTGCCGCCAGCGGCGCGAATCGTCGCGACGAGCTTGTCGCTCACCGCCGAGGGCACGCGCGGATCTTTGCGCCCGTGCGCGACGAGCACGGGGGCTCGGATCGTCGCGGCACGCGCGATCGGCGAGAGCTGCGCGAGCCGGGCGCGCATCACCGGCTCGCGCTCGTCGCCGTACTCGGTGCGTCGCGAGGCCTGGCGATACGGCGCGGTGCCCTCGAGGAAAGCGACAAGATCGGCGATGCCGACGATCTCGACACCTGCGTGCAGCCGCTCGGGAAACGCGATCAGTGACGCGAGTGCGAGGTAGCCACCGTACGACGTGCCCATGACCGAGATGCGATGCGGATCGAAGCCCGGTTGCGCCGCAGCCCACGCGAGCACGGCACCGACATCCTTGACGGCGACCTCGCGATTCGCGGCATTGTCTGCGGCCGCGTAGCGCTGTCCATAACCGACCGAGCCACGCACGTTCGGCTGGATGATCGCGAAGCCGCGCGCGACGAGGAATTGCTCGAACGGCGCCCACTTCGGCAACCATTGATCTTCGGGCCCCCCGTGGAGGTCGATGATCACCGGCGCGCGGCCTTCGTCGCGGTCCGGGCGCATCACGAGCGCGGGCACATCGCCGATCTTGACGTGCTCGGGCGTCGCGAGAGGGAGTGACGGGAGGTCGGCGTGCGTCCATGCCACCGTGGTCTCGCTCGCGATGTCGTACGTGAATACGTCGCGCGGGTGATGCGCATCGCTGAACGAGAACGCGAGCACCTGCGCGTGCGCCGCGAATCGCAGCTCCGTGATCACCCCGCCCGTCGGGGCCTTCGGGGCCAGCCGATGGGTGTGCGTGGCAGTGTCGTAGAGGTAGAGCGCCGAGGCACCGTCTTCGTTCGTCGTGAAGGCGACCGTGCCACCATCCGGCGCCACCGCGAGCTGCGTGACATCCCAGGCCAGCTCCGGCGCGATCAGGCGCTGGCCACGCGTCATCAGTTGCCAAACGTTCAAGCGATCGCCTGCCGATGCGATCGCGTAGAGCTCGCCACTGGCACCGAACTGCGCGCCCGGCGCAGCGACGCGCGGATCGACCGAGGTCAGCGCGACCGCGTGGCCATCGCTCGTCGCGATGCGATACAGCGTCGAGGATTGCAGCGATACGGTCTTGCGCGCGAGCAGCTGGGTGCCATCGCTGGAGAGATCGATCACGGCCCACACGCCCTCGTCGGTGAACACCTGTCTCGGCGCACCGTTATCGAGCATCCAGATCGAGGTCGAGCCGGCCTCGGGCTGGGCCCACACGAGCCGACCATGGCGCTCGATCGGATCGGCGATGCGATGCTTGGCGACCAGCGTCTTCACGGTCGCACCGGTGACCTGGTAGAGGCGATCGTCCTCGGTCCCGTCGTGATCGCCGGCGTAGTCGACCGCACCGGCCTCGCCGAACGCGGCCCACTGGACATCGACACCGCGGGCCTTGGGCACCGGCGCGGCGAGTGGGCGAGGCACCATCATCGCCTCGCCACCTTGGTCGACGAGCAGCTGCGTGCCGTCATCCGAGATATCGAGCAAGCGCGAGCTCGTGATCGCGCCGTAGCGATCGAGCTGCGTGCCGATCGCGCGATCGATCCCCGGCGCGCCGCTGATGTGCAGCGCGCCGAGATCGTACGCCGGTAGCGTGCGCGCTTCGCTCAGCGAGCGATGAGTCCGATCCGAGCCCCCCGAGCCGCATGCGCACGTGACTGCGACGAGCCACGCGAAGCGCAACTACTCGGCCTTCACGAACGACGTGATCTTCCAGTCCGCACCGCGCGGCTCGAGCGTGAGCTGCCACGCACCAGGTGCGGCTTGGCCTGCGGGACACAGCACGCGCTTGTCCCCATCCGAGCCACACGCGCCGAGCGTGCCAGCCATCGCTTCGAGCGTCGTCGGATCCGCCTGCCACATCGCCAACGCGGCATCCGCCCCCGCGCCGCCGCCGAGGCTCCACACCACATCCTCCGAGACATGCGTGCGCAGTACGCCGTAGTCGCGCTTCGCGAGCACGTCCTTCATCGCGGCGAGCTCCACGGCGGCGCCGGCCGGGACGTTCTTGAACGCCTTCGGATCGGTATGCACCACGGTCTCGGCCGCTTCGCCTCGGATAGCTTCGTCCTTCATCGGAATCGCGTACTTGTTGATCCGCTTCCAGATCGCGACCTGCAGCGCCTCGGTGCGGCCCTCGAGCCAGTGCGGCTTGTCGGCGCCCCTCATCTCGACGGGCATCGCTGCGCCCGGGTCCCACGACGAGGCGTGCCCCGTGACCTTCACGCGCCACGGCCGACCGCCGAGCACGTGGACATCGAAGCGAATGAAGTAGCGCTTGTACGCGAGCCGCGTCGGCGCGCCACCGGCGGTGTTCGGGGTCGCGGTGCCCATGCCGTTCTGGATCCCCTGCTGCTGCGACAGCACCTGCTGGTTCACCATCGAGTCATCGCAGGTCGATCCTGCGCCGGCGCAGTTCGAGTACTGGACCTGATGCCACGACGTCGAGATCTTGCCGGGGCCCGGGTTGTCGTCGAGGTTGGGGTAGAGATCGCGCGTCGCCGCGAGTGCCGCCGTGTACACGAGGGCGAAGTCAGCGTCGTACAGCGAGTGCTGCGCGGATTTGACGTCCTTCTTGTTCGTCGAGCACGCACCCGCGAGCGCGAATGACAGCAGTAAGAAAATGATACGGTCGCGTCGAGCCATGGGAGGACGCCCTCGAAATAGCACACCCAGCACCCCAATCGGTTCCCGAAACAGCGGGGCAAAACATGCCGTAACGAGCGCGCCGGCCGAAGCGACCCGCATTCGTGCCGCCCAGCTCGCGGTCTTGCTCGGCCAGGCCTATCCCGACGCCGTCGTCGAGCTCGACCACACGAACCCGTACCAGCTGCTGGTCGCCACCATCCTCGCGGCGCAATCCACCGATAAGACGATCAACACGATCACCCCCGCCCTGTTCGCGAAGTACCCCGACGCGAATGCGCTCGCGGCGGCCGCCCCTTCCGAGGTCGAGAAGCTGATCGTGAAGAGTGGGTTCTTCCGCAACAAGGCCAAGCACATCATCGGCATGGCCCAGGCGGTCGTGACCCGGCACGGCGGCGAGATTCCCCGCACCATGGAAGAGCTGTGCGGCCTCCCTGGCGTCGCGCGCAAGACCGCGAATGTCGTGCTCGGCAGTGCGATGGGCCTCGACGTCGGCGTCGTGGTCGATACGCACGTGACGCGGCTGTCGGCGCGCCTCGCGCTCAGCACGCACACCGATCCGGTCAAGATCGAGCACGACCTGATGGCGATCCTGCCGAAGGCACAATGGACGCCGTTCGCCCATCGCCTGATCTGGCACGGCCGCCGCGTCTGCATCGCGAAGAAGCCGGACTGCGATCACTGCACCCTCGCGCCGCACTGCCCGAGTGCGTTTGCCGCGGTGCAGCCCAAGGATCCGTCGCCACGCGCCGAGTGGAACGCGAAGCAACGCGCCGCGCGCAAGGGCACCGCAGCAGCGGTGGCCACCTCGAAGAAGCCCGCGCCGAAGTCTAGATCCGTCGCGAAGCAGCCCAGAGCGAAGCGCGCGTGACACCGGTCTGTGCGGTCGCGGCGTTGATCTTCGACGGCGATCGCGTGCTCGTGATCCAGCGTGGCAAGCCACCGGGCGAAGGCCTGTGGTCGTTACCCGGTGGCAAGCTCGAAGCGGGCGAGACGCTCGCACGAGCCGTCGCGCGCGAAGTCCAAGAAGAGACCGGGCTCGTCGTCGACGTCGGGCCACTGGCGTGCGTGGTGGAGCGCATGGGCGAGGGCTACCACTTCGTGATCCTGGATTATCTGGCGCGCTCGATCGGTGGAACACTCGCCGCCGCGAGCGACGTTCGCGATGCCCGGTGGGTCACGGATGAAGAGCTCGCCGCGCTGCCGCACACCGAGGGTTTGCTCGACGTCCTGGCCCGCGCACGCACGCAGGGCTGGCGCTGAACCCTGCGCGGCGTTCGCCGTGCCGAAATTGCGCGGCCGCGTGCTACACCGCCGCCGTGGTCCACCTGCCGATGCATCAGCCCGCGCTCGCCGTGCGCTCGGTCCGGCGCGCGGACATCAGCGACGTCCAGTGGAACGACTGGCGCTGGCAACTCGGCCACATGTTGACCTCCGCCGACGAGCTCGCCACCGCGGTCGAGCTCTCGTCGTCGGAGCGCGCCGGCATGGCGGCCTCCGCGCAGCTGTTTCGCGTCGGTATCACCCCGTACTACGCGAGCCTCATGGACCCGGTGCACGCGAGCTGCCCGATCCGGATGCAGGCGATTCCGCATCCCGCCGAAGCCAACATTCGCGCCGAGGAGCTCCGCGATCCGCTCGGCGAGGACATTCACAATCCCGCGCCGTCGGTGATCCACAAGTATCCCGATCGCGTGCTGTTCCTCGTCGTCGATCGCTGCGGCATCTACTGCCGGCACTGCAATCGGCGGCGGCTGGGCGGCGGCGACGAGCCGCCGACCACCGCGGAGCTCGAAGCGGGGCTCGAGTACATCGCGAAGACGCCACGAATCCGCGACGTCTTGCTCTCGGGTGGCGATCCGTTGCTCCTGTCGACGCGCCGGCTCGGCCACTTGTTGTCGCGGCTGCGCGCGATTCCACACGTCGAGACGATCCGGATCGGGACGCGGATGCCGGTCGTGTGCCCGATGCGGATCGACGACGAGCTGTGCGCGATGCTCCGACAGCACCATCCGCTGTTCATCAACACCCACTTCAATCACGAAAAAGAGCTGACGCCCGAAGCGCGGCGCGGCTGCGAGAAGCTGGTCGATGCGGGCGTGCCCGTCGGCAATCAGACCGTGCTCCTGCGCGGGATCAACTCGTCGGTGACGTCGCTGCGCGCGCTGATGCGCGGCCTCCTGCGTTCGCGCGTGCGGCCCTACTATCTGTTCCAGGGTGACACCGTGATCGGCACCGATCATCTGCGCACGCCGGTCGAAGCGGCGCAGGAGCTCTACAAGGGCCTGCGCGGCTGGATGAACAGCATGGCCGTGCCGATGCTCGTGCTCGATGCACCCGGCGGCGGCGGCAAGGTTCCGCTCGTGCCGAACTACATCGAGGAGATCGATCACGATCGCGTGATCGTCTCGACGTATCGCGGCGTGCGTATCGAGTATCCACAGCCGCGCGAACGCGACTGCACGGTCCCCTACGACTCCATCTACTTTGCGGACCACCCCCCGGATGACGACCGCGAAGGCTCGAGAGACCAGCCCGACCAGCACGGTCAGCCCGACCAGCTTGGTCAGCCCGGCCGGCTTGGTCAGTAGATGATCGCGGAGCTCGCGAAGGAGCTCGGCTTTCACCGTGCCGCGATCGTGCCGATCGAACCCGCGCGCCGTCATGACCTCTATACGAGCTGGCTCGCCGAGGGCTACGGCGGTGGCATGGCCTATCTCGCCGAGCCGTCGCATGTCGCACCGCGCGCGAATCTCCGCGAGCTGTTGGCGACCGCGAAGACCCTCGTCGTCGTCGCGCTCGCTTACGATCGCGACAACCCCATTCCCGTCGGTGCGCTGACCGGCAAGATCGCGCGCTACGCCCGCGGCGAGGACTACCACCTGGTCATGCGCGATCGCCTCGTCGCGCTCGCCGATCGGATCGCAGGCGTGCTCGGGCATCCCGTCGCGACGCGACCGTGCGTCGACAGCGCACCGATCCTCGAGCGCGAGTGGGCGGAGCGCGGAGGCCTCGGGTTCGTCGCGAAGAACACGATGCTGATCGCGCCCGGCCTCGGCTCGTACGTCGTGCTCGGCGAGCTGCTGCTCGATGTCGCGATCGAACCGACCGCACCCGATCAGCTCCCGAAGCCGCGCTGCGGCAGCTGCACGAAGTGCCTAGATGCGTGCCCGACCCGAGCCTTCGTCGACGCGTACGTGCTCGATGCACGGCGCTGCATCTCGTACCTCACGATCGAATTTCACGGCGTGATCCCGCGCGAGCTCCGGTCGGCGATCGGGACGTGGATTTTTGGCTGCGATATCTGTCAGGAGGTCTGCCCGTTCAATGCCGGTGCCGGTGGCGAGCCCGAGCCTCTGCTCCGGCCACGCAGCGGCGCGCATGCGCTGCCCGATCTCGTCGCGCTCGCCGCGCTCAACGGCAATCAGTATCGCCAGTTCACCAAGCGCACCGCGCTGCGCCGGACGACGCGCCCGCTGCTTCGCCGCAACATCGCGATCGCGCTCGGTAACACCGGATCCCCCGAGGCGATTCCTGTGCTCACCGCGCTGCTCGCCGATCCCCACGCGATCGTGCGGCTCCACGCGGTGTGGGCGCTCGGCGTGCTCGGTGGACCGCTGCCCGACGACGATCCGGATCCCGAGGTCCGCGCCGAGCTTACTTACGCTCGAGAAATTGCTTCGACGACACGTAGTCAGCGACCGCCTTGATCTGGACGTCGCTGATCGCACCCTCGAACGCGGGCATCAGCTTGTTCTTCGAACCGTGCTTGACCTGATTTTCGACCAGGTACGTCGTGATCCGGGCGCGCAGCTCCGGCGACCGCAGATCCCTCACGCCGAGCTTCGCGACCATCGTCGCGTCGGGCGTGCCGGTCGGTCCGTGGCAGGTCGTGCAAACCTTCTCGTAGACGACCTTACCATCGCCCTGGTCACCGGCGTCACACGCGCCGAGCCCGAGTGCGATGACGACCGCGGCGACGAGCCACTTCACACCCATGGTGTGCCACAAGCTGCCCCGGTTGTCGTGTGACGGGGTGCCGCAGGAACCGGTCGCCCCACACGGCATGCTAGTGTTTCGGCCGATGAGACGTCTCGGGCTACTCGCGCTGCTCGCACTTGCCGCATGCGGTGGCACGCAGATTCCGCAACACAACGGCTACAAGGCCAACGCCAAGCCGTGGAAGAAGTTCAAGACGCTCAAGTTCGACGAGAAGAGCGAGGCGAAAGCCGAGGGCGACCTCTCGTATCCGGCGCAGCATCGGTCGGCCTGGTTTGCGATCGATCTGGCCGTCCCGGGTGAAGTCGACTTCCGGATCGAGATCACGCCGCCGGGTGACGCGGTCAACGATGCGTTCGATCTCGGCGTCGAGGTCCTCGATGCTGGCTATCGCATGCTCGTCCGCAAGGACAACGAAGAGGGCGACGGCCAGGGTGATCTCAACAAGCAGCTCGCGATCAAAGATCAGCCGCCCGGGCGCTACTACGTCCACCTCTACCTGCAGGGCCGGCTCGATACGGCTGATTACATCCTGCACGCGGTGATGAAGGGCTCGGCACCGGCCGAGGTCAAGAGTGACTTCCCGGCCCAGGTCGCGTTCGTGCCGGCACTGCCGGTCGTGCCGGCAACTGACGACACGCCGAAAAATTACCATCCGCCCGTCGCCGTCGTGACGTCGACCAAGAAGGTCGTACACAAAGGTCCGACGCCGCCCCCGCCCCCGCCCCCCGTCACCACGATCTCGGCGCGCATCATCAACGTCGCGATCGTCTCGGGTGGCACCCAGATCACCGTCGGTCGCGGTACCTCGAGTGGGGCGACCTCGGGCATGAAGGGGAAGATCACCGGGATCGCGAATGGCGCGTTCCAGCTCGGGACCTGCAACGAGCGCGCGTGCACCGCCGTGCTTCAGGGCGTCACCCCGGACCAGATCAAAGGCTCCGGTCAGGTCACTCTCGGCCTGTAGCGTTCGAGGAACGCTCGAGGTCAACCAGAAGCTCCGCCTCACACCGCCGTAGCTAGCCCTTGTAACTGGAAAACCCGGGGCATAACATCCTGTTATGTTCGGGAAATCGGCGAGCGCCGCACTGCTGTTGATCAGCGCGCTCGCGGCGCTCATCAGCCTCAGTTGTGCGCACAACGTGCCGCAAGATTCGGCCACCGGAAACGATGGCAAGGTGAAGGGCGCGCGCCCGATCAACATGGAGAATGGGGAGGGCAAAGCCAAAGGCATTGTCACCTATCCCGGTGGTGATCGAGTCGATTGGAAGACCGTCGAGCTTCCGCCGAACGTGCGCGGCCAGATCGATGTTCGGCTTCAGTGGCAACCGCCGCGACCGGGCCTCCAGCTCGCGTTCGACGTGTTCGACGAATACAACCAACCGATCGTCCAGTCGAAGCGCACGAGCCGCAAGCGCTCGACCTCGCGCGTTCGCGAAGCCACGATCGACAATGCGAAGGGCAAGTACTTCATTCGCGTGTACGCGGTCGGTCGCGGGGATGCGGGCGCATACAAGCTCACCGTCGACTTCAAAGAGAACAACGGTCCGATCGCACTCGATCTCTCGAAGGTCGAGATTCCCGATCCGCCGAAGCTCGCGGCCGTCCCCGAGATCGAAATCGGCTGCGACGAGTTCACGTTCGACGTGAAGGTTCCGGCCTGCAAGAACGTGTGCCCGACGTCGAATGCACCGCCCGGTTGGCCGGCCTGCAAGGGCAAGTGCCCCGATCCGCCGGACGTCAACAACTCCGCGTGCTGGAACACGATGCCGTGCCCGAACCCGCCAGATCGTCGCGTGCGGTCGTGCCCGAAGAGTAAGTGGCCCAAGTGCATGGACATCAACAACCCCGATCCGCAGAACCCGAACTGCGATGACCAGACGGCACCGCCGGTCACCGGTCGCGTGATCAAGACCGAAGTCCAAGGCGCCGACACGATCATCACGATCGCGGCGGGTGGTGATCAAGGCGTGTCGAAGGCCTGGAAGGGCCACGTCCTCCGCGGCGATGGCGATGCCACGATGGATGGAGGCGAGGTCGTCGTGATCCGCGTGGGCAAGCGCGAGACCGTCGGCAGAGTTCATCTAACCACCGATCAGGTCAGCGCGAACCCGCGCGTGAAGCTGACCCCACCCCCGAAATGAGCGAAGTAGATCCTTTCGTCGGCAAGGTCATCGACGGCCGCTACGAGATCCAACAGCGCGTTGGTGAGGGCGGCATGGGTGTCGTCTACAAGGCGCGCCAGATGTCGATCGACCGGACCATCGCACTGAAGATGCTGAACCAGCAGATGCAGGGCGATCAGCAGTGGGTCCAGCGCTTCTACAACGAAGCCAAGGCCTGCTCGCGGCTCCAGCATCCCAACACGATCCGCATGTTCGATTTCGGCCAGACCCAAGATGGCCGGTTGTTCATGACCATGGAGTTCCTCGACGGCCTATCGCTGCGCGACGCACTCGCACGCGGCCCGCTCGTGCCGCAACGCGTGGTGAAGATCCTGATCCAATGCTGTGCTTCGCTCGCCGAAGCGCACTCGATCGGCATCATCCATCGGGACATCAAGCCCGATAACTTGTTCTTGTTGAACATGGCGGGCTCGCCGGACTTCGTGAAGCTGCTCGACTTCTCGGTCGCGAAGCTACTCGAAGGCGATCGCATGAAGACGCAGGCCGGCGTCGTGTTCGGCACGCCGCAGTACATGTCGCCCGAGCAAGGTCGCGGCTTACCGCTCGATGCGCGCAGCGATCTGTACGCACTCGGCGTCCTCGCGTTCGAGATGCTGACCGGCAACGTGCCGTTCAACGACGACAACCCGATGACCGTGATCCAGATGCACTTGCACGCGGCCATTCCGCCGATGCCCGACAGCATCCCCTACTCGGTCCAGCAGATCGTGCGGCGCGCGATGGAGAAGGATGCGGCACGCCGCTACCAATCCTCGGGCGAGATGATGCAGCACTGCCAGCAGGTGTTCGCCGAGCTCAATCAGGGCGCGGTCTCGGTCGGCGGCGGTGGCGTGCCGCGTACGATGATCGCTGGTCCGCAGCAGATGGGACAGCCGCAGCAGCAGTACGGTGGCTTCCCGCCGCCGCAGCAGCAACCGCAACAGAGCGGGCTCGCGCCACAGCAGCAGTATGCGCCGGCCGGTGCGCAGGCCAAGACCATGATCGCGGGCCAGAGCCCCTTCGCGAACGGTCAGCTGCCCCAGATGCAGCAACAGCCGCAGCAGCATCCTCAGCAGCCGGCGCAGCAGCAAGGCAACTTCGTCCAGAGCAACCCGATGCAGAAGACGATCGTGGCGGGCATGGCGCCGCCGATCGTCGGCGGACAGATGATGCAGCAGCAGCCGCAGGGAACGCCGCAGGGCTACAACCCGCAGCTGCAGCAGCCGCCGCAGCAGGGCGGACCGAACAAGACCGTGCTGCTCCAACCGACCGACGGCATCGTGTCCGTGGCGGGTCGGCCCTCGGGGGCTATTCCTGGCCAGATGGGCCCCGGCCAGCAGATGGGCATGGGCGCCGGACCGATGACCGCACCGCATCGGGTCGCGGGTGGTGGGGCATCGATGTTGTTCTGGATCGTGTCGCTCACCATCGGCATCGCGGTCGGCGTGATCGCGTACGTCATCGTCCTGCAGATGTAGCTCCGCACATGCCTGGCGACGACGACATCAAGGTCAAGCAACTCCTCGACGGCGGCGCCACGCTGGACGACGTCGTCGATGCGGCGACGCAGCGCGAGCTCGCAAGGTGGTTCGCCCTCCCCTCCTTCGACACGGTGGCCGAGGACCACGCCCGCGCCGGAATCCAGGATCCCGAGATGCTCGCGGTGATCGAGCGCCGCGCGAAGGCGTGTGCCGCGGTCGATCCGGTGCTGCTCGAGCTGATCCGCGTGCGGACCGAAGTCGAACCGGCGACCCTGCTCAAGCACGACTATCACGTCGAGCTCCGCGTCGACCCGTCGATCGCGCAGTTCGATCAAGCGATGGCCGATCGCGCGTATCAGATCGCCGAACCTCGCGAGGTCGAGCTCAGCGAAGAGCTCAAGGACGACCTCAAGGAATGCGCGCCCCAGGCATTGCTCCGCGACCTCCACCGCCCCGAGCTCGTGTTCGAGAAGCTGTTCGAGGTCATCGACTACGCCGCCGAACAGCGCCTGGATATCGTGGCCGAGGTCGATCGCGCGATGAAGATGGACCTCAAGCTCCCGCCACTCGCGCGCTCGCCGTTCACCGAGGAGCACGAGCTGCTGGTCCGCGATCGCGCGAATCGCCGCCTCCCGTGGACCGAAATCCCCCTTCGCAATCGGCGGGCCGACCAGAAGTCAGACCATGAGTGATCAACCCAGGACCATCCCGGTCGAGAAGTTCTTGCTGCGCGCGGTGGGCCGCACCGACGTCGGTGCGCAACGCACGCAAAACGAAGACGCGATGTACTACGACGACTTCCTCGGCATGTACGTCGTTTGCGACGGCATGGGTGGTCACGCCTCGGGCCAGGTCGCGTCCGATATCGCGATTCGCACGATCGTGCACTCGCTCAAGACCGGCGACCCGCCGCCCGGTCCGGGAGTCGATCCGCTGACCTCGGCGATGAAGGCCGCGAACGCCGCCGTGTTCCAGCGCTCGCTCATGGATCCCGCGTGCCACGGTATGGGCACCACCGCGGTCGGCCTGAGGTTCGAGGAGAATCTCGTCCACGTCTGCCACTGCGGCGACTCGCGCGCGTACCTGCTGCGCAACGGCATGCTGTCGCAGATCACGCGCGACCACTCGCTGCGGAACCTCTACCAAGATCGCCCCGATCTCGTCGGCACCCTCGGGCCCGCGACCTCGAACGTGATCATCCGCGCCGTCGGTCTCGATGCGAGTGTCGACATCGAGCACAACCAAGGTGTGCCCGAGCACAACGATGTCTACTTGCTGTGCTGCGACGGCCTGTCGGATCTCGTCGACGATTGGATGATCCGCGAGATCATGACCTCGGGCGAATCGCTCGAAGCGGTGGCCGACAACCTGATCCGCGCGGCCAACAACAACGGCGGTACCGACAACATCACCGTGGTGCTGGTGCAGACGTTCATCGATCCGCTGTGGGCGCCCCCGCAGCAGTACGCGCCCGAAGCTCGCTACTGACTAGAACTTGCCGGAGAGCGCGAACGAGCCGCCATCGAGCGCCGGCATCGCGGTCACGGCGATCTGGTGCTCTTTGCGCGGCGCCGTTGCATAGATCACCACACCCGCGGTCGCGATGCCGATCCCTGCGATCACGAAGATCGTCGATGCCGTCGCCTTCGACTGCGCGGAGTTGCCGAGCGCGGCCGCCTGATCCGCGAGCATCTGGCTCGAGCAGGTCGTCATGCCGTTGCACAGCGCCTTCGCGTCGTTCCAGTTCGAAGAAGCAAGCGCACCGAACACCAGCCCCGTCGCGAGCGCCGCGCCACCGACCGCGATCGTACCGATCGCGATCGCCTTGCGATGGGACTCCCACAGGCCCGCGTGGTCGTTCTCCGCCGGAGCTCCGGACTCCGTGGGATCCATGACCTTGAGGTCCGGTTGATGCGACCTCGTCTCGGGTACCCGCATCTCGACGTCGCCTTCTTCGGCGGGGAGCTTCGCGCTGACCGAGACGGTCTTGCCCTCGTCGGGCACCTTCACCGTCGTGACGGGGCCGCGCCTGCCACCCTTGGTCGCGACGAGCTTGTGCTTGCCGACATCGACAGGAATCGGCGCATCCGCCGCGATCGGTTGGCCATCGAGCTCGAGCGTGACGCCGACTTCGGCCTTCACGATCACGCGCGGAACGCGCAGCTCGAGCTTCGCCGCAGCATCACTCGCGGCCTGGCGACGCGTGGCGTTGGTATCGCGCGTGATGACTTCTTTGTACGCGGCGAGCGACTCGGCGAGCTTGCCGATCTCGGCATCGCACTGCGCGATGTTGTAGAGCGTGCCGAGCGCGGGATCGAGCTCCTGGCTCTTCTCGAATTGCTCGCACGCCTGCGCGAACTTTCCCGCCTTGAGCAGCTCGCGCCCTTGCTTGAACGCGTCGTCCGCCGAGGAGCTGTCGGCGTGCGCGAGGGTCGTGAAGGCCGCAAGTGCGAGCGCTACGTGCTCAGGTCCGACTTTCACCTGGATCCTCGACCGGTTTCTTTTTCGGCTTGGTAGGTGGAGTCGCGGGCTTGCCGGGTACGAGTTTCTTCGGAACGACAGGAGGCGTGGCTGGGGTCGGCGTGACTTTCACCGGTGGAGGCGTGACGAGAGGCGGCGGCAACGGCGTTGGCTCGATAGGAGTGATCGTCACGTTCGAAGGCAAGGGTTCCGGCGTCGGCACCGGCGGCTGCGAAGGTGCCGGCGCGACCGCAGGCACCTGTGCAGGAGATGGACCAACCGTCGACTTG
>JANXOP010000230.1 GCA_025357755.1 Kofleriaceae bacterium
TCCCCGCGGACCCGCCATCGAGCGTCGCGATCGCCGCATCGAGGAACACCGTGTTGCGCTGCTCGACACTCTTCGCGTCGAGCCCGCAGGCCGCGAACGCAGCGGCCGTGACTGTCAGCACCACCCAGCGATTCACACCGATGAGGATACCCCGATCGGTCGACCGACCTCCAGCACACCGATCGGAAGCTCGTGCGAGGCCGCATGGACCTCGTCGGCGAAGGCGGTCAGGTTGATGTTGAACGAGAGCTTCGGATCGCCGCCAAGCGGTTGAAAGAAGTCATCGAAATGGCTGGGCACGATGAGCTTGGGCGCGAGCGCCTTGACGACGCGCTGTACGTAATGTGGCGTGAACCTGCGACCTGCGATGCCGCACAGGAACACGTCCATGTCGCGATCGCGGATCTCGTCGTCGAGCAAATCGGCCGAGCCCTGGTGATAGAACCGCATGCCCGCGACCTCGAGCGCGATGCCCCAGACCTGACCGCAGCGATAGCGTTGCGGGATCATCTCGTCGAGGTGCTCGCACGTGAGCTCGCCACCGTAATTGACGCGAAAGCCGAGCTGCAGCTTCGAGTGCACGCTCGGCACGAAGTGGAACTTGAACGGTCCGATTTCGTAGTCGTGATACGGCACCACGACCGTTGCTCGATCTGCGAGCCCGTGCAGGCCCATCAGGTGCTCGAGCGAACCTCCTCCGTACACGCCGCAGCCCGTGCGCGCAGCGATCACCGGCACGTCCATCGCGTGATCGAAGTGCGTGTGCCCGACCAGGACCGCATCCGCGCGATCGATCCAGCGATCGACCGCTGCGTGCGAGGGCGCGACGACCCGCCGGCGCACCACATCGCCGAGCCCCATCCGCGTCACGTATGGATCGATCCACACGACCACGCCCTGATACGCGAACCGAAATCCCGCGGTCCCGAGCCACGTGACCTCGAGACCGTGCGGGAGTGCCACGCTGTGCGGAAACGCGAGCTGCTTGGCTGTTAGCAAGTCGCTCGCATGTTGGCGACGCGCCGTCGCGAGGTACTTCAGCCCGTCTGCGACATGACCGAGGGTTGCCAACACCCTCGGACTTTATGCGGTACAACCGCCGCAGACAAAGGAGTCTTGCAATGGCTTTCACTCTCCCAGAGCTGCCCTACGCGAAAGACGCACTCTCGCCGACGATCTCGGCCGAGACCATCGACTATCACTACGGCAAGCATCACCAGGCGTACGTCAACAACCTGAACAACCTCATCCCGGGCACGAAGTACGAGTCGATGTCGCTCGAGGACATCGTCAAGCAGACGAACGGCCAAGCGTCGGAGAAGAAGGTCTTCAACAACGCTGCCCAGGTCTGGAACCACACGTTCTACTGGCATTGCCTCGCCCCCAAGGCCGGCGGTGATCCGACCGGCAACATCAAGGCCGCGATCGACAAGTCGTTCGGCTCGTTCGCCGACTTCAAGAAGAAGTTCGGTGACGCCGCTGCGGCGCAGTTCGGTTCGGGCTGGGCCTGGCTCGTCAAGGGTGCAGACGGTTCGCTCGCGATCGAGACCACCTCGAACGCCGAGACCCCGTTCGCCGCAGGCAAGACCTGCGTGCTCACGCTCGACGTCTGGGAGCACGCTTACTACGTCGACTATCGCAACGCGCGCCCCAAGTACATCGAGGAGTTCTGGAAGCTCACGAACTGGGACTTCGCGAACAAGAACTTCGGCTGATCGAAGCGTCTCGCGATCTGTAAGAGGCGGCTTTCGGGTCGCCTTTTTTAATGGCTGCTCGACCACTCGAAGAACAGGCCGACGCCACCGCCGAGGCGATCGCCCGCGCGCACGCCCGCGCCGACGAGGAGCTGGTTGCCATCGATCCACAGGTGATCGAGCTGGAGCTCCGCGGTGCTGCGGCCCGGTTCGGTCGGCCGAGCGACGACGCGCGCCCGTGCGCTGCGATCGCTCGCGTAGCCCTCGAGCTCGAGGTTTCGGATCCGCCCGTACGCACCTCGCGGCTCGTTCGGATCGACCCAGCCGATCGCGCGATCCAGGAACAGCAAGTGCGGCAGCGCATTCGAGAGGAAGCCGAAGATGTAGTAGGTGTAGCCGCTCTGGACCTCGGGGGTCGCGCTCGGGTAGAGACCGGGCCACGACAGATAGACTGGGTGGCCCGCATGATAGGTCGTGAGCGCCTCGGCGAGCGTCGAGTTAATTGCGCCTCCGAACGAGATCAGCGGCTTGGTCGGCGGCCCCGTGATGTCGACGCGCGCACCGCTATGTGCGAGCTCGCGCACGACCTCGGGCGGCAGCTCGTACTGGAACGCGAGCGCGAAGTTGCCGTGCGGATGCGCGGCGTCGAAGACGATCGAGCCCGAGACCACGTGATGATCGCGGTGGAAGAGCTGCAGCTTGCCGCCCGTGACCTCGACGGCGCCGCGCGTCTCGATCCCGGTATCGCGCACGGCGACGGTGAGCTCGCCCTTCGCGAACAGGTCGAGCGGGCTCTTGAGCGCGTGGATCGGGTGTGGAATGTGGATCTTCACATCGAGCGGCACGACGTGGTGCGGTGCGCTCGCAACACCCGGCGTGACGGACGCGACCGGCGCGGCCGGCAGCGCACCGGACTTGTCGGCGCTGTAGATCACGTCCCCGGTGACCTGCCATTGCTCGGGCTCGTGCGAGTGCTCGAGCCGATCGGGCTGCGCGAAATCGAACTTCGAGATCGTGGCATCGACCGCGATCACGGGGGCCGCGAGATCTGCGTCGACCTGGGCGGCGAGGTTCACGGTCGCGACGGGGGCATCGCTCAGCAGCGGCGGCCCGGAGCCGAGGGCGAGCCAGTCGTGCATCACCACCTCGAGGTGGGCCTTGTCCGGTTTGAGGACGAGCGCGCCCGCCGCATCGTGATCTTTTTTCACCGCGACCGAGCCCGAGACCTCGAGCGCGCGCGCGCCATCTTCGTGCGCGGACAGCTTCGTGAGTGTCACACCTTCAGGCGTGGCCTCGAGCTCGAGCTCGAGGTCGTGCCAGCGACGATCGCTGTTCGGGATCGCGAACGCACCGTCCTTGACCGAGAGCGAGCCGGCAACGGCGATGTCTTCGAGGATGATTCGCTTGCCGTGCAGGACCAAGGCGAGCTTCGCCGAGAGATCCGAGCGCAACGTACCGGGCTGGAGACCGTGAAGATCGGGCACGAGCGACGCGGGGACCATCGCCGCGAGCGGCGCCGGATCGGCGTGGATCAGGGTCTCGACCGCGAGGTGATCACCGGCGCGCGTGATCGAGCTGTGGATCGCGAGCGGACCACTCGTCACGTTTGCTTCGAGGTGCAGCGGCGTGCCCGCGAGCGTGAGCTCGGTGGTGCCGAGGCCGCTGATGATCGGATAGCCGCGCCATGCGAGGGCCGCACGAACGTGCGGCGCGAACGGCGTGCCCGTGATCGTCGCGCTGCCCCCGAGGGTGCCGCCGAGCCGCGCGATCTGGGGCGTGACGAGCGGGAGGTGCGCGAGCTCGTGATCAGGAAGCGTGAGCACTTCGTCGAACGCGACGCCGCTGCGCATCCCGGTGACATCGAGCTGGCGACCGCGAAACAGGCGCGGCAGGGTGACCGCACCGTCGACGATCGCGAACGGGGTCGCGTCTTCGGCGGCGGTGCCATGCGCGCGCGCTTGCGCATACGGATCGAGCACCGTGTCACTCACTTCGCGCGGATCATGCGTGGGCGGCCCGAGCTCGAGGTGCGTAGCGATCTTCGTGCCGGCACCATGCCCTGCGAGCACTGCACGAAGCTCCGCGACCTGCGGACCCGCGGGCGTCGCGACGTGCGCGATCATCAGGATCGAACCGGTCGGATGATTCGGAGTGCCCGAGAGGTCTCCGTGCAGCGCGATATCACCCTCGGGAAGCGCGAGCTGCGCGCGAAGCTCCGGTGATGCGAGCGCGAGCAGGTCTGCCAGCGTGCGCTCGGGCGCGTCGATCGAGACCTGCCATGCGCGATCCGGCAGGAGGCCGCGATCATCATGTGCGACGTGCGCCGTGATCTTCGCGAGCGACGTGCCCTGCGCGATGATCGTTGCCGCGAGATCCGCCGCACCTCGGTCGGCCTTGCCGTGGACCCGCGCGACGATCGCCGGAGCGTGCAGTGCGATGCTCAGATCGTACGTGGCCGCCATCACGTCGCCCGCGCGTTGCACCGCGACCGATCCGGACAGCGAGCCCTTCACCTTCGGCACGGGTTTGTGCGCGAGTCGTGCGAGGGCAGCGAGATCGAGCCCGTGCAGCCCGATCGTCGTCGAGGCGTGCGTGACGATCCGATGTTCGAGCGCGGCCGTACCAGCCATGCTGATCGAGCCGCCCGCGAGGGGGAGCTGCATCGGTCGAACCTCGAGCAGCAGCTCTCCCTCGGGCTTGCCCGCAGCGGTGACCGTGACCTCGACATGCGGTAACAGCGGCACGCGATACCAGGCCGCGATCCCCGCGGCACGCAAGACGCGACTCGCCTCGACCGGACTTCCCGCGACCGTGAGCGAGCCGTGCAGCGTGGTATCGGCCGCGACCTCGCCACTCGCATCGATCGTGAAGCCGAGCCCCTTCGCGTGCAGGCGCTCGATCACCAGCCCGCCTTTCAGAGCATGCGCGTGTGCGGAGACGCCCTCGACCGAGATCGATCCGATCTGCGTCGGACCGACCTCGAGCGCGAGGTTCGCATCGAGATCCGGCAACACCAAGCCGGTGCCGTTCACCACGAGCGTCACGTCGGTCCGGATCGGCGGCACGTTCGGCGGCGAGTGCGCCAGGAGATCCGTGCTCGTGCCCTTGCCGACCAGCGTGACGTCGTAGCGTGGCAGCGCGGGCCTGGACAGATCGAGCGTGCCATCGAGCTCGAGCGTGGTCTGCCGGGTCACGACTCCGCCGTGGATGACGAGCTTGTCGAGCGGCCCCGTCAGCGCGGCATCGAGCTTCACGTCATCGAGGAACATCTCCTTGCCGAGCAGCGTCGAGAGCTTCTGATGATCGAGCTTCGCGTTCGCGATCGAGATGGCCTGTGCACCGGCGGGCTTGCCTGCGACGAGCGCGAGCGCCGCGTGGACGCGCTCGATGGTGAGCGCACCGAACGAGACGTTCGCGAGCGTCGCCTCGACCGCTCCCGCGCGCTGTGCGACCACCACAGTGCCGATCGCGAGGGCGAGCGTCCGCACGGGCGCCTTCGGCACTGCGAGCGTGACCTGCGCCGAGATCCGTGACAGCGAGACATCGGCGATCTGGTCGCGCGGCGATACGACCGCCGAGCCCGCGATCGCGAGCTCCGCGATCGTGATCACCGTGCCATCCAACCGGGTGACGTGAACCGCGCCGGCGAGGTGGAGCTCACGCACCGTGATCGACGCGGGCGCAGGCGAGCCCGAGGGCTTGAACAAGCCGGTCAGGTTCGTCTTGCCATCGCCGGTCTGCACGATCGTGGCTTCGAGCCCTTCGACCGCGAGGTCATCGATCACCGGCGCGCCGTGCAACACGCTGGCGCGATCGACGATGACGTGCAGCGCCGCGATCTTGATCGCCTCCTTGCCATCGCGATCGTGGATCACGAGGTCCTTCAGCTCGACGTGGCTGAACAAGAAGCCATAGTCGACCGAGCCGAGCTCCGCGGTGCCATCGACCGCTCGCGCGAGCTTCGCGGCGATCCGACCGCGCACGAAGCCCTTGCCGATCGAGCTGTGCAGGACGCCGAGCAAGATCAGCAGCACGACGATCAGGCTCGCGAGCGTGGTAAGCGAGATCCGCACGAGCCTGCGCCAGAGCGGCCGCTTCAAAAGGCTTCTCCGATCCGGACGAACCCGAGCACGCGGTCCCACGCGAGCCCGGCGTGATTCGCGTCGACGATCCGGTACGCGAGATCGAACGCGATCGGCACGTACCACAACCGAAACCGAAACCCGGCGCCGGCCGCGAGCGAGATGCCCTCGGCGAACGGATTCAAGCCCGCGCCCGCTTCGCCGACATCGACGAACGTCGCGGCGCCATACTGTTTGAAGAACGGCAGCATGCGGAGCTCGACGCTGCCTTCGGCGAGGCTCCGGCCACCGACGAGCACGCGATCGCATCCCGACGCGCCGGCCGCACATAGAGCGGGCGACAACTGATCGCGACCAAAGCCGCGCATGCCGAAAGCACCCCCGCCGAACAACCGCGGGCCGAGCGGAATACCTTCCTGGTTCGCCATGCCGACGAAGCCCGCCGAGGCTCGCAGCGCGAGCGACCACGTACCGTTCGGCGCGCCCAGAGGAACGAACACGCGCGCGTCGCCGGTGCCGCGCAGCCAGCGATGATCGCCGAGCGGTCCACCGGGCGAATACGATCCGGTCGCACCGAGGAACCACCCCTGCTTCGGCTCGACCCGATCGTCACGGCGGTCCGCGATCACCGATCCGGTCAGCTCGAGGCCGCTCGAGTCCTGTGCGGATGCGAGCTCGAGCTCGTTCGTCGGCACCGTCATCGGCAGGGTCATCGGTCGATCGAGCTGGCGCCCGAACCGAAAGAACGCATCGCCCTCGACGAACACCCCCGGCGCGAGCGTGCGATGCACGCCCGGCCCCGCGACGACCTCGCGCAACAGCGCCGAGGGATACAGCACGTCGCGCCAGCGCGCGGTCACGCGCAGATCCGTCACGTCGAGCGAGTGGACGTACTGGACGAGCGCGCTGCCGTACGCGCCCTCGGCGCGATGATCGTTGCCGACGATCCATCCGTATCCCGCGCTGCCCTCGAGCACGAGGTGATGCTGCGGTGCGAAGACGTTCCGCAGCACCGTGCGCACGCCGGTGAACACGTCGACGCGCCTCGGATCACCTTCGACCCCGAGCTCGCCGCGCACCCGCTGTTGCGGCGCTTCGACGACGACGACCCGGACCGCGAGCGGCGCAGCCAGCGCGCGCGGTACGATCGCACCAGCAGGACTCACCTGCTCGGCCGCGAGCTGGCCTCCGACCTCGGGATACTCCGGCACGTGCGGAACATCGGCATCGCTCACCACGTTGACCGAGGCGAACGCGCCCGTATCGAGCAGCGCGAGCTCGGCGCGCTTGGCCTCCGTCGTCGAGAAGGGTTGGCCCGGTGCGAGCCCTGCACGCTCGAGCACGGACCGAGCCGTCACCTGCGCGTTCCCCTCGACGACCACCGAACCGATCGTGGTCCGCGGACCGGGATCGAGATAGTAAAACCACGCGACGGTCTTCGCGGTGCGATCGACGAAGGCGCGACTCCAGCCGCGCGCGTGGCCGTACCCGGCGGCTTGCAGATGGTCCGCGAGCACGCCGCGCAGCGGACGATACGCGACCATGTCGACCGGAGCGCCCACCTCGAACGGCAGCAGCTTTTCGAGCTCCGCGCGCTGATCCGCGGGTGCGCCGAGGATCGCCAGCGAGCCGATGCGATACGCCGGCCCTTCATGCACCGGCCAGGTCACCGCGACGCTCGTGTGCGCCGCATTCCACACCAACTGCGGTTCGTCGACCAGGCCTTCGTAGTGACCGTGCTCCATCACGTACGCGGCGATGCGCCGACGATCCTCGGCGAGCCGAAATGGATTCCAGCCGCGCTCCGGCGTGAGTGGCGCCTTGGGGCGCAAGCCGAGGTTGCCGAGCAGGGGCTTGTAGTCGACCGCGAGCACTTCGCCCGCGCGCGCCACGATCGTGACCTTCGCGACGTGCAGCGCGGTATCGCCGACGACGACCGGATAGTTCGGATCGCGACAGGCCGCGAGCGCGCAGGCGATCACGATCAGGCTCGAAACACGGCGCGTCACGGAACTACGGGACGATATCAGGAAGAGCGCTCACGCAGCGGAGGGCCACGGTGCGCGTTGCACCGCGACCGCACACGCCCACGTCGAGAGCGCGACGAGCACGAGGCCGCCGAAAACATCCGAGGTCCAGTGCGCGCTCGCCATCACGCGTGCGCAGCCCGTGAACGCGATCACGAGGAACATCCAGCTGCGGGTTCGCGGATACAGGATCGCGAGCGGCAACGCGATGCTACCGATCAGCGCGATGTGGCCCGAGGGAAACGCGCCGCCGTGTTGCCACCACGAGGTGCCGTAGTGCCACTCCGAGGGTCGCACGCGGCCGGTGAGGTGCTTGCCCCAGATCATCGCGTTCGACGCGACGAAGTGGGTCAACGTGACGAACAACCACGCCTTCGCGGCACCGTGCCAGCGAGGCATCGCCCGCGAGACGATCACGCCCAGGACGAGGATCGTCGTACCGACCCACCGCCAGGGCTCGAAGCCACTCGCGTACTCCAGCGTGACGAGTGCGGTGCTCCACGCAGTCGGATGGGTGTCGTGGGTCGCGACGTAGCGCGCGACCGGCAGATCGAACCACGCGATGCCGAGCGCACACATCACCGCGCTCGCGATCGCGAGGCGCAGCAACCAGCTCGGGTCATGCAGGCGTGGCATGGCCACGCATGGCTAGCACACTAGCGGTGATGACCGCCGCCGCCGCCGCCACCGCCTGATGACCGACCGCCGCCACCGCCACCACCGCTCGATGACCTACCGCCACCGCCGCTCGACGACGAGTGCGATTGCGACGGTGCCGAGTACGAACGCGACGGTGCCGAGTACGAACGCGACGGTGCGGAGTACGAACGCGACGGTGCCGAGTACTGTGGGCGGTACGCGTTGTTGTTGTACGACCGCGCAGGAGCTTGGTACTGCGGGCGATACGTCTGCTGCGGTTGCGGACGATACGTCTGCTGCGGGCGATAGCCCTGCTGCTGCTGCGGGCGATAGCCCTGCTGCGGCTGCGGGCGCCACGTCGGCGTGGTGCCGCGATACGGCTGGTTCTGCGCCGGACGGAAGCCCTGCTGACGGAAGCCCTGCGGCTGAGGAGCTGCCGGGCGCACGCCGTTGTAGGTCGGCGAAGTGGCGCGCGTCGCTTGCGAGCTGAGGCGACTCCGCATAAGGCTCGCGCTGCTGACCGGCGCGTAGTTGCCGCGCAACGACGGCCGCGTGACGGCGCTCGTCACGCGCAGACCCTCCGCTGGATTCTGAAACAAATGACCGCGGATGTGACCGTGGCCGAAGTCCTTGTCGGACGAGAACCGCCACTGCGAATCACGGACCTCGCCGAAGTGGCGACCGCCGCCGTTCTCGGGATGCCGATGATCGCGAACCTGCGGGCCGAGCGGGCGCCAGCCGGTGTAGCCGCCACCGCCGCGCCACTCGACCGCGGCCGCGGTCCAGTTGTAGCCGGGCTGCCAGCCCCAGTAGCCGTCGAACCAACCCCAGCGTCCATAGTGGAACGGGAGCCAGCCCCAGCTGTAGTCGGTGCTGTAGTTCCAGCCGGCGTCCGACCAGATCCATGAACCATCGGTCTCATAGGGTGTGAAATCCACGCCCACTGTCGTGGCGTCCGGTCGCCAGATCCGACCGTAGTCATCGTTCTCTTCCCAGCTACCGTAGCCGTCGAGCGTGGCATCGATCTCGGGATCGGTCACATCGCCCATGTCGTACCCGGGCTCGCCAGGCGTCGCGGAAGGCTCCGGTTCGGGCGTGCCAGAGGCCGTCTCGGTCGCCGCTTGATCCTCGGTGCTCGGAGCGTAACCACCTTGATATCCCTGCGGATATCCGGGTTGGTAGGCAGCCTCGGGCGCCTGCTGCGAGGCTTGTTGTGGGTAGCCGTAGCCCGGATCCACGTAGCCACCCGGCGGACCAGCGACCTGGGTTGGCTCGGGTTGTTGGGGAAACGTGCTCGCTGCCGGGTCGATCGGAGTGCAGCCCACTGCGAGGAGCAGGGCGCCGATTCCGAGCCGCAAGATAGACATGAGCCAACTATGTGCAGCGATCGTGCCTAGACCTAGAGCGATTCGGCTGCGTAACGGAACTTCATGATCAATTAAAGGGGGTTGTGACGCCTACACGGGATTTTTCCCGCCCTCGACACTGGTTGGTAGGCCGCTTGACGCGGAGGCTCCGTGTCGATTAACAAAGCCCAGCGATTTTAGGGTCCTAACCAATGATTCGAGCAACCAAACTCTCGAAGTTCTACGGCGGTAAACGCGCCTTGGGACCGGTCTCGTTCGAGATCGCTGACGGCGAAACCGTCGGCTTTCTCGGCTTGAACGGTGCCGGCAAGACGACCGCCCTTCGCATCCTCGCTTCCGATCTTCGGCCGAGCTCTGGCTCGATCGAGGTAGGTGGCGTCGATGCCGTTGCCTCGCCACACGAGGTCCGCAAGCGGATCGGGTTTCTCCCTGAGAACCCGCCGCTCTATACCGAGATGCCGGTCGTGGACTATCTCAAGTTCGCGGGCGAGCTCCGCGGCATGACCCGTGTGGACCTCAAGCGTCGGCTCGGCGAGGTCCTCGATATCGCGTCGTTGAACGAGGTCGCCAACGATCCGATCGACACGCTGTCGCACGGCTTTCGTCAGCGCGTCGGGCTCGCGCAGGCGATCATCCACAACCCGAAGTTTCTCATCCTCGACGAACCGACGCGCGGGCTCGACCCCGTGCAGATCGTCGAGATGCGTAACCTCATCCACGATCTCAAGCAGAACCACACGGTCCTGATCTCGAGCCACATCCTGACCGAGATCAGCCAGACCTGCGATCGCTTGCTGGTCCTGAGCCGCGGCGCGCTGGTCGGCGAAGGCTCGGAGACCGAGCTCTCGAAGCACGAGGGCGACATCGGCCAGATCACCGTCACCGTGCGCGCTCCGTCGGGCGACGATCCGAAGGCGCAGATCCAGAAAGTGCTCGCCGCGATCGCGAGCGTGACCAAGGTCGGCGAGCCGTTCGAGCACGGCGGTGGCTTCACCTACTCGCTCACCACGACCAAGGATGTTCGCGCGGAGGTCTCGCGCGCGATCGTCGAGAGCAAGCTCGACTTGCTCAAGCTCGACTACTCGCGCTCGGAGCTCGAGAACACCTTCATCCGTCTCGTCGGAGGTACCGATGCGAGCAACTAGCATCATCTATAGGCGAGAGCTCGGGCGGTATCTCCGCTCGCCGATCGGCTGGATCATCGCCGCCGCGGCCCTGCTCGTCGAGGGCATCTTGTTCCAGAGCCAGGCGCTCTCGGGCGAGCAGCTCTCGGCGATGGTGCTCGAGCGCTACTTCTACTTCGCGAGTGGCATCCCCACCTTCTGTGGTGTGCTGCTCGCGTTTCGCTTGCTCGCCGAGGAGCGGCAGAACCACTCGATGGTGCTGCTGAACACCTCGCCGATCCGCGACACCGAGATCGTGCTCGGCAAGTTCTTCGCCGCGCTCACGTTCCTCACGATCATCTTCGTGCTGTCGCTGTACATGCCGTTGCTCGTGAAGGTGAACGGCAAGATCACGCTGCTCCAGATCTTCGTCGGCTACTTCGGCATGTTCCTGCTCGGCTCGGCCACGCTCGCGATCGGCATGTTCGCATCGGCGCTGACCAAGCATCAGATCGTCGCCGCGCTCATGGGCGCGGTGTTCGTCCTCATCATGTGCATGTTGTTCCCCCTCGCAAAGCGGCTCGACAGCCCGGTGCGAGAGGTGCTCGAGCAAGTCGACCTCTGGTGGGTCCACTTCCAGAACGGCTTCATGCGCGGAATCATCAATCTTAAAGACGTCGTCTACTACCTCGCGGTCACCTACTTCTTCTTGCTGTTGGCCGTGAAGACGCTGGAGGCAAAGCGATGGCAATGAGAACTGCATCTCCGTGGTGGGCCTCGCTGCTGTTCGGCGTGGGCCTGTTGTTCTTGTTCGTCGGTGAGCGGCTGTTCGGCCACCTCCCCGGCACGCGCATGGTGATGACCGGACTCGGGCTCGTGCTCGTGCTCGGCGTCACCGGCCTGCGCGGTTACACGATGCTCGCGACCGAAGGCTCGCGCCGTAACGTCGAGCGCACGCTGTTCTACTGCCAGCTCGGCGTGGTCGTCTCGCTCGTCATTTATCTGCTCACGACGCCGTGGGGCATGGGGCACTTCCACTTCACCGAGAAGGGCGCCGATCACTTCGGCACCGCGCTCACGGTGCTGTGGGGCATCGTGATGGTCGTGTCGTTGATCCCGATGTTCATGATCGAGATCTCGCTCGGCACCGCGCTGCGCAACGGTCTCGACCTCCACAGCGGTAGCGACGAAGGCATCGAGTACATGCGCGTGCGCGACGTCGGGCTCTCGGGCCTCACCGTCGGCCTCGCGCTCGCACTCTTGATGGTCACCTGCAACGTCGCGAACGATCGCAACATCCAGCGCGACGTCAGCTACTTCAAGACGTCGTCGCCTGGCGACTCGACCAAGAAGATCGTCGCGGGCCAGACCGAGAACATCAAGGTCTTGATGTTCTTCCCGCCTTCGAATGAAGTCGCGGCGCAGGTTCGCGATTACTTCTCGGCGCTGTCGTCAGCCTCGGGTCACCTCTCGATCGAGGAGCACGATCGGCTCGGCGATGCCGAGATCGCGGGCAAGTACAAGGTCTCCAAGGATGGCGTCGTCGTCCTCGTGAAGGGCACCGGCGACAAAGAAAAGTCGCAGACGATCGAGCTCGACACGGACATCGAGAAGGCGCGCAAGAGCGCGCAGGGCAACAAGCTCCGCAACTTCGACCGCGAAGTGAACTCGTCGCTGTTGAAGCTCGTCCGCGAGAAGCGCAAGGCGTACCTCGTGGCGGGTCATGGCGAGATCACGAGCTGGGACACCGTGCCGCCACAGTTCAAGAACGGCGACATCCAGGAGCGCCACGTCTCGGTGTTCAAGAGCCGCATGGCGCAGCTCAACTACGAGGTCAAGGACCTCGGCCCGATCGATCTACAACGCGGCGTCCCGGACGACGCGACGATCGTGATGCTGCTCGCGCCGACCATCTCGCTGGCCGACAACGAGTGGGATGCGATCGACAAGTACCTCGACAAGGGTGGCCGCGTGCTCGTCGCGATGGAGCCGAAAGGCGATCCGTCGCTCGGCGCGCTCGGCAGCAAGCTTGGCGTCAAGTTCAACCCGCTGCCGCTCACCGATGATCAGGTGTTCCTCAACCAGCGCGGCACCAAGTCGGAGCATCGCTTCGTCGCGACCACGCAGTTCTCGGCGCACGCGTCGACGACCTCGCTGTCGCGTGCCGCGAAGGGCCTCGTGCTCGTGGGTGCCGGCTCGCTCGAAGATGCACCGGTGATCGGCAAGGACACGCCAAAGAAGACCGTGACGATCCGGTCGATGGACTCGAGCTTCCTCGACGTCATCGATAACGACACGTTCGATGCCGGTTCGGAGAAGCGCCAGCGCTACACCGAGGCCGAGGCCTTCGAAGGTCCGAAGCTCAAGGGTGATGATGGTAAGGACAAAGATGGCTGGCGCGCGCTCGTGTTCGCCGATGCCGATCTGTTCGCCGATGCGCTCGTGCAGAACGCGCAGGGCCGTCCCGGCGTGCTGATGATCGCGCAGCTATTCGGCGGCGATATTCTCGATGACTCCGTGAAGTGGCTCGGCGGCGAAGAAGTCTTCGCCGGCGAAGTGGTCTCCGAAGACGACAAGGCGATTCAACACACCAAGAGCCAGGATGCCGTGTGGTTCACGCTGACGATCGTCGGCATGCCGCTCGTCGTCCTCGCGCTCGGCCTGGTGGGCACGTGGGCTCGCCGGCGCAAGAAAGTGACGACCGAGGTGCAGAAATGAGAGGACCGCTGATTCATGGCGTCCTGCTCGCCGTGATGCTCGTGTACGGGTACCGAACGTGGACTCGCGACAAGACATCCGAGCCGAGCTCCGGCAACGTGGTGCTGTGGGATAAGAGCGAGGCCGATCTGGTCTCGATCGAATACAAAGCGCCGAAGAAGATCCTCAAGCTCGAGCGCAAGGGCCAGGGCGCCGACGGCTACTGGTGGGGCAGCGATACGACGATCGAGACCAAGCCGAAGGCCAAGCCGGCGAACGGCTCGGGCGCCGGTTCGGGATCCGGAACCGGCTCGGGTTCGGGTTCGGGTTCGGGCTCGGGCTCGGCAGCGACCCCGCCGCCGCCGCCCGAAGAAGAAGAAGAAGTCAGCCGCAAGACGCACGAGTTCCCGCTCGGCGATCCGGGAGACAAGCTGATCAAGGACTACGCCGCGGCGCGCGCGCTGCGCGACCTCGGCGTGCCAAACGACGAGCAGAAGAAAGACTTCAAGCTCACCGACGCCAAGACCACTCTGACGATCACGTTCAAGGATGGGGCGAAGTCGTTCCTCGTCGGTGGTCCGGTCTACGGCGGTAGCGATCGCTACGTCGTCGATCAAGCGAGCGGTCGCGCGTTCGTGCTCGCGAAGGACCTGATCTCGGGCCTCGATACGGGCGAGACCGCGCTGCACCTCACCGATCCGCGCGGCTTCGACGCCGCGAAGATGGATGCCGTGACGATCGAAGCGGGCGGCAAGAGCAAGACCGTGGTTCGCTTCGATGCCGAGCAAGACGGCACCAAGCGCAAGACCTGGGCGGATGCCGAGACCAAGACGCCGAACACGCTCGCGGCGAACTTCGTCGACGGCGTGAACAACCTGCGCCCGACCGAGTATTCGACGACCCTCAAGGTGAGCGACATGACGCCGGTCCTCCGGCTCACGTACAAGAACGACAAGGGCGCCACGCTCGGCACGTTGCAGTTGCTGCGTTACGAGAAGCCCGGCCAGCTCGCACCGGATCAAGAGCTCGATCCGGCGAACCCGCCGAAGGGCGAGACCGAGTACTACATCCTCACCGAGAAGACACGCATGCCAGGCCTCGTCCGCAAGGACACCGCGCAGCGCACCGAGGGCGACATCGAGAACCTGTTCTCCGGCAAGACCGAACCTTCGGGCTCGGGCGCCGGTAGCGGGAAGTCTCTCGATCCCCACGGCAACCCGCTCGGAAATCATCCGGGCATGGTGCCGAACGAGCACGGTGGTCCGGGTGGTTCGGCACCGCCGGTCGATCCGATGCCGGGCATGCCGCACGGTGGCGCACCGGCGCCAGCACAGACGCCGACGCCGGTCGCCGGCTCGGCTGCTGCGCAAATCAAGCCGCCGGCCGCAGGCTCGGCCGCGGCAGGCTCCACCGCGGTACCCGCTTCAAAGGCGCCGCCCGTCGTCACGCCGCCCGCCTCGAAGCCAGCTGCGCCAGCTGCGCCAGCTGTGCCGGCTGCTGCCGGCTCTGCTCGGTAAACGTCGCCGAGCTTCGTGACGCCCAACGGCGAGGGAGAGCTTCCCTCGCCGTTGTTCGTCGTGCCGCCTGCCTGCCCTCGAGCGCGGAGCTCCGAGACGAAGCGATCGCGAGCTCGAGCTTCACGGGCATGGGATCTCGCGGAGCTCCTCGATCTTCTACGTTGCCTCGTCTGCTTCGTCGGGCTGCCCGCTCATCGCGAACCACCGAGGTCCTCGAGCCGGTGGCCGCTGCGACCCGCGTGGCGCTCGAGCGCTGCCCGAGACCCACGCCGCGCTCGTCGACGCGCTGCGTGCGCGCGCTGGTTAGTACTCGCGACGGATCCGAAACAAGCCCTCCGATGATCGTCACCTGCAGAACGCTTGCGGTCTGCACCGCAGATTCCAAACGCGGACCGCCGTGGCCTCGTGCTCGAGGGCATCTTGCGCGGCTTCGAGGCGCGAGAGCGAGCGCTCGTGATCGCAGAGGCAAGCGACGCCTCTGACGAGCCCGGTGTCGTCGAAGCCCTTGTCGACCCGCCAGCAAGTCGGTGTGAGTGTCCTGTCGCGCGCATAGGTCACGCCGTAGCTCGCGCCGCCTTAGCCTCACCGCTCAGTGATCGACGACCGCGATCTTTCGAGGGCCGGGCACCTCGAACATGCTGATCGTCGTCGCCTTCTGAAGACCTTGGTTCAGCAACCACGTCGTCGGTGGGCTGACGTGCGGCACTTCGTAACCTTCGGGAAGCGGAACATCCGGAGGAATGGCTTCGCGCCACCCACCAAACGCCAGGCCACTCGCATAGGGATCCAAGCGCCCTTCGAGCAGCGTGTACACACCATCGTCATCGCGATGGCGACGCCAATTGTTGATCACGTACGCGAGCGCGTTGCGGACCTGGCGCACCGAATCGAGGTTCTCGCAGTGATAGCGGTCGGTGAACACGCGGCCCGAACGCGGAACTCGACGCCGGCGCGAGTACGCCGCATTGAGCCGCTTGGCCGCCGAGATCTGGAACGCGCGAAGGCCGTTGGCCAGAGACGCCTGGTCATTCGCCTCGACGATCAGATGGAGATGACTATTCTGCAGGCTCACGTGCACGATGCGAAACTCTTCGTGCCGGAAGAGCACCGCTTGGAGTGCGCACCGAATGGCCGCGTACATGTCGAGCCGACGCAACCAACCCAGGTCGTTCGTCACGCGCAGGGTGACGTGCTGTGGGTTTCGCTTTTTGATCGGGGTGCGTTTCGCGTGCGAAGCGCAGGCACGCTCGCCGTTCGGCTTGCGCCCCGCACCCGGTCGGTAGCCGCCGCGGCGCTGCTTGTTCTTGTCGAGCTTCGGCAGTTGAAGCTCGACCTGAACGTGGCGTTTGCGAGGTCGCCCCATCCTGCAAGCCTAGTCCCGCGTGGGATTCTGTCAATTGATTTGGCGTATATAATCCTCATCGAGAAATGGGCAGAATCACGGCCGTTCAGATTTCGGATCCTGGGTCTGGCGCGACGGCAGGACCAGATCTGAATTGCGGAATGGGAACCACGCCGCGAAAGCCATCCGATACCACGTTGAAGATCGGTGGACCTGAGGTCTATGAGACGTCGCGCGAGGTCGCGGTCGAGAAGTGGATGGAACCACAGGTCGGTGCCGTGGATTTGCGAAGGTTGCACCACATCATCTCCTAGAAGCCGCGCTGGCGTTGCCGGCGTTCCGGGAGCCAGTGCAGGATCGGCGGCGCGAGCCCATTCGCGGTGCTCGGGTCGTTCACGAGATCTTGCGCGTCAACAGCGCGAGAAGAAGCTGCAGTCGATCTCCGGCGGGTTCGCGCGTCGATTGACAATCGAGCACGGCGCGGATTGGCACGGCCTACGCGAGTCATCGGTGCGCAGCGAGATGGGGTTCCTCGGGCTCGTTGACATGCGACCAGAGGCTCTGGAACGGCGACCGCACGGCCAGGCCCGTGGCCGGGTGCCCGCACGCCGAACGGGCGCTGGCTCGCGAACGCGTATCAGATCACCGTCTCGTTGCTGCTTGTCGTGCCGCTCGTCGTCGGTTCGTGGGTCACGAACTGTGTCCACTTCTGCCGCGAGTTGCCTGCGCACAACTTCACGAGGCTCGGAGGCCGCGGCGCCACCCCTTCGGGGCCTCACGAAGGATATTGCGGGCCGCTCGTGGACTTGCCACAGAGGCCGATCGATCACAGACGTCGGAGCGGAGGCGCCTCTTGACGGCTGCGCCGTACGGACGCGACGCGGCCCTTGCGCGTCGGTGGGGTCGACGCAACGGGCGGTCCAGGCACACTGCGCCCGGCCTGCGCCGTGGGCTGGTCCTGCCCGATCAACTAGTTAGGCCTGCGGAATACAGGCAACCGTGACCCCGGTCTGACGTTCGTAGTACACGAGGCCTGTAAAGCCTCCGCTAGAACCTCAGAGGATCCATGCAAGCACTTCGTTCGCTCCTGTTTGCTGCTGTTGCCGGCACAGCCCTTGCTCCATCCGTGGCGAGCGCCAATACGCCGTCGGGTATTCCGACCGACGGCTCGGCGGCCGATACGGCCGAGAAGGTCTTCGATAGCGTCGTCACGATCTCGACGACCTCGCAGATGAAGCTCTCACCCGATGAAGCGTTCTTCCGCCAACAGTTCGGCGGTGGTGACATGAGCGACCTCACCGAGCACGCCGCCGGCTCCGGCGTGATCGTCACCTCGAGTGGGCGGATCCTCACGAACGCGCACGTCGTCCAAGGAGCGGATGACATCAAGGTGATGTTGCCCGGAGGAACCGAGGTCGACGCGAAGGTCGTCGGCAAGGACAGTCACGCGGATCTCGCGGTGCTCCAGCTCCAAGGCAAGCTACCTCCGCTCAAGCCGATCGCGTTCGGGGATTCCTCGAATATTCGGCTCGGCGACATCGTGCTCGCGGTCGGCAACGGGCTTGGCGTTGGCAAGTCGGTCTCGATGGGCATCATCTCGGCGAAGGGCCTCGCGAACCTCGGTATCGAGGACTTCGAAGACTTCATCCAGACCGATGCCGCGATCAATCCGGGAAATTCCGGTGGCGCGCTCGTGAACCTCAAGGGCGAGCTGATCGGCATCAACACCGCGATCGCTTCACCATCGCGAAGCTCGGCCGGCATCGGCTTTGCCATCCCGACCAACATGGCGCGTCCGATCATGGAGGCGCTGATCAAGGATGGAAAGTTCACGCGCGGGTACCTCGGCGTCAACATCGGCACCGTCACCCCCGCGATGCTCAAGGAGCATAAGCTCGGCGCCTCGCAGGGCGTCGTCGTCGGTGGTATCCAGCCCGGGGGTCCCGCGGCGCGAACCGGCCTCCAGATGGGCGACGTCGTCGTCGGCATCGCGGGTCAAGTCGTGAAGACCGACCAGGAGCTGCGCACCACGGTCGCCGCGACCAAGCCCGGCACCACGATCGAGCTCGACGTCGTCCACCAAGATGGCTCGAAGGCGACCGTGAAGGTGAAGCTCGGCGAGCTCCCCGAGAGCACGCAGCAGCTGCAACAACGTGGGCAACGCCGCAGCCGCTGAGCTAGTTCATCGGCGTGTCTTTGCAGCACAACACGCCGCCATTGTTGAGACCTTTGGTCACGTTCAAGAGCTCGTGCGTCGCGTCGGTGCCGACGCTCCACTCGCCGAGGCCAGGCGTGTCCGTGCCGATCGCCGCATCGAGCCCGCCGCAGGTGCCCGCGTTGACGGTTGCTCCGATGCCGACACCACATCCAAAGATGTCGTTGTTGCCGCCGCCATCGCAGACGTCGGCGCTGCTCGAGCCTTGCAGCGTCGCGAACAACATTCCCGAAGGGACCGTGCCGCATTGGTCGGCCAGGCCATTTCGCGCCGCATCCGCACCGTCCGCGCAGATGTGCCAACCAGGAGAGCACAGCGCCTTCGCATTCGTGAGTCCGGGTGTGGTCCAGCTGCCCGAGCACCCGGCAATCCTGACCGTATCGAGGAGCGCTGCGCGCGTGCCACTCGCACAGCCGATCGTTTGATCGGCTGCGTCGGCCATCGCATCTACGTTCGACGACGCATCCGCTGGCGCTTCACCAACGTCGTTGAGTCCGAACATCCGATCACAACTCGCGACGAGCGCGAGCACCACCACCCACCGCATGGTTCGATGGTAACAGCAACCACACGCGAGATACGCCCGCGCGTTGTCAGACTTGGTTCCGTGATGCGCACGAGTTACTGACCGGCGATGATCGTCGTCGTCAGGGTGCCCGGGCGCGCGTTGACGGTGTGAGCCGCGAACGTCTCGCCGCTCTTGGTCGCGGTCACGCTCGCGCTACCGGTGACACCGAGCATGTACGCGATGCCGTCAGCGCCGGACACTGTGGCCATCTTGTCCGGAATCCCGGCGGTGGTTCCGTCGTAGCAGTACGACGTTGCGCCAGGTGTGCTCGCCACGGCTGCACCGGCGACTGCTGTTCCAGTCGAGCTAGCAACCTCGACCGCAACCACCCCTTGCGCGAGATCGATCGTCGCACCGCAGAACGTGCCGAATAGGCTCACCACTTGCGTGTTGACGACATTGATGGACGCGTTTGTGAAATCTTCCGCGAGCGGCGACGGCGGATACAGATACGTGTCGAGGTAGCTAGCGATCGTCGCCTTGATGTAGCCGTCGATCGCGACACCACCGGTCTCGATATCCATCGTATAGTTGCCCTGGGTATCGCTCGTCGCCGTCGCGAGCGGCGTGGTCTCGTCACCGTTGCGGTATGCAGCGATCGCGACACCCGCGAGTGGCGTCGCCGATGCGCCCTGTGCCTTGGCGGTACCGGCAACTGTGATCTTCGCGGCGGCCGAGCCCTGCGTCGGAGCGTCGGGCGTCTTCGTGCCGCTGTTGCTGCTACAGCCGACGTGAGCGACGAGAGTGAGCAGAGCGGCACAGACAAGGCGAGTGGTCGTCATGCCTCTTTGTATACGATGGCGGCCGCGAGGTGGCGCGCGATCAGCGGATGAAGCTCCAGGGCCGGCTTGTAGGTGGCGAGCAGACCTGCGACCGAGCCGAGCACGCGGCCGAGGAGCACGAACGACCGCGGCATCTGTAGGTTACCGATCGACTTCGCATGTCCGAGCTGCTCGGCGAAGGCAGCTTCCCAGTCGAGCTCGGAGACCTTCGCATCCGGCGCGAGCGCACCGACGAGCGAGCTCGCGAGCGCGACGAGCGCGTCGGGTTCATCACAGATGAACCCCAGGTGACCGAGCTCGCGGGCCGCCGCATCATGGTTGCGGCCTGCAACTGCCAGCACGAGCCGTGCGTAGGCCGCGCGTTCGGAGGCGGTGAGCTCGAGCATGCAGCCGAAATCGAGGAGCGCGAGGTGCGCCTCCGGTGTGACGAGGAAATTCCCGGGATGAGGATCGGCGTGGACCTGACCGCGCGCCAGGATCTGGGCGGCGACCTCGCCGACGAGCTCGCCGAGGACGCGATCGCGCTCGGCCGGGGTCGCCTGATCGAGCCACGCGGTGAGGCGCTCGCCCGTGATCCGCGTCATCGTGAGCACGCGCGCCGACGAGGCGTGCACGATCGGGCGAGGCACGACGCAAGCGCCGGCGTACGCGACGAGCGCCGCGGCTTCCGCGCGATAATCGAGCTCGATCGCGAGCGCGCGGCCGAGCTCGCGGGTGAGCGTCGGCAGATCGACGCCGGGAAGCTCGCCGACCGAGCTCGCGATCGCGCGGAGCGCCGCGATGTCGCCCGCGATCACATCCTCGATGCCGGGGACCTGGACCTTGACCACGACCTCCGTGCCGTTCAGGAGCACCGCGGCGTGGACCTGGGCGAGCGAGGCCGCGGCGAGCGGCACGTCGTCGAAGCTCGCGAACAAGGCGGAGATCGGTTTGCCGAGCTCCGCCTCGATGCGCGCGCGGATCGCGGTCGCTTCGATCGCGGGCACGTCGGCCTGGAGCGACGCGAGCTCCTTGGCCCAGATCGGGCCGATCAGGTCGGGGCGACACGACGCGAGCTGGCCGAGCTTTGCGATGCCGCCGCGGAGCTCGCCCGCAAACAGCGCGGTGCGGCGCGCGAGGTCGCGATGATCGTCGGCGGTGAGCCGCGCATCGCCGGTCTTCGCCGCATTCGAGAGCGCGAGCCAGCGCTGGCGCGCGAACATCGCCGCGGCGTGCTGCGCGAGCTTGGTGACCCGCGGCGTAGCGCGCACGATCGTGGAGAATTGATCGTGCGCGGCACCACCGAGCGCCTGCACGTCGCGCACGACCGCACCACCATCGCGCGCGAGATCGAACGCGAGAGCATCGACGCGCACGCCCACGTGCTTCACCAGCTTCGCGACCCCGAGCGCGGCGTCGCGCACGGGTGTGAATAACTCGGCGAGGAGCTCTTGACGGGTCATAGCTTGGTCCCTTCGAAGCACGGGGTGCAGATGATCGATTTGTAGGGGCCGGTCTCGGCGATCCCGATCGCCGCCGCGCTCCCCTTCGCGAGCAGCGCGTTGCAGCGCGAGCACACGGCGTTCTTGCCGAGGACGATCGCTTGCCACGCGAGGATGTCTTCGGGATCAGGTGCGGCCTTGCCATCGCCCTTGGCCACGCGCGCGATCGCCTGCGAATCGGCGACGACATCGCCGACGAGCCCGAACGCGTGCCCGAGGACATTGCGCACGAGGTTCGAGACCGACATCCCCAGCCGCTCGGCGCGCTCGCGCAGCTCGGCCTCGAGGCTCTCGGGGACCCGCGTATGGATCACGCGGTCTTTGTGCTCGGGCTCGTCGGACGGTGGCGGCTTGCGTGACACGTGTGATACATCGTGTATCACAACGTGACACAACGCAAGCGGTGACGACGTCTGGTAGTAGAGTCGGCGCAATGGATCTCATCGAGGCGATCGGCAACACGCCGATGATCGAGCTGAAGCACGTCGCCGTCGGGCTGCCGAACCGCGTGTTCGTGAAGTGCGAGTACTTGAATCCAGGTGGCTCGATCAAGGATCGCACCGCCCGCGCGCTGATCCTCGACGCGGAGGTGCGCGGCCTCCTCGTACCGCACCGCACGCCGCCGATGACGATCATCGAGGGCACCGCTGGCAACACCGGTGTCGGCCTCGCGCTCGTCGCCGCATCGCGCGGCTACCGCTGCATCTGCGTGCTCCCCGAGCGCGTCGCGGTCGACAAGCGGGTCGCGCTCCTCCAGCTCGGCGCCGAGGTATTCATCGCGAAGGCCGCCGGGATCAAGAGCCCCGACAACTTCCGCAACGTCGCCGCCCGGCTCGCCGAGGAGAACGGGTGGTTCCTCGCGAACCAGTTCCACAATCCGGCGAACCTCGACGCACATTACGGCACGACCGCCATCCCAGGGACCGGCCCCGAGGTCTTCGAGCAGATGGGCGGCGTGCTCGGCGCATTTGTTTCAGCCGCCGGAACCGGGGGCACGATCAGTGGTGTCGGGAGGTTCCTCAAGGAGCACGTCCCGGGCGTCCAGATCGTCCTCGCCGATCCGATCGGCTCGGGCCTCGGCGAATGGATCAACACCGGCCAACTCGGCCCCGACGGCCCGTTCACCGTCGAGGGCATCGGCTCGGCGAGCGTGCCCTCGAACCTCAAGAAGCCCTCGGTCGACTATGCCGAGAAGGTCGGCGATGCCGAGGCGTACGCGATGGTCGAGCGCCTCGTGAAAGAGGAGGGCCTGACGGTCGGTGGTTCGACCGGTGTGAACGTCGTGGCTGCATTACGTGTAGCGGCACGCACAGATCTGAAGGGGCCAGTCGTAACGATTGCCTGTGATCAGTGGGATCGATACCGATCCACGCCCTGGATGAAGGCGTGGGAGGCCAAAGAGGTCGAGAAACTGGTGTTCCTTGCGCCATATCGGGCACCCTGAGGCGGCTACGAACGGCAAACAGATGTTACGAGGCGCTTCGTACGCGCCAAACAGCGGATCTGCTCGTATTGTCCAGATCATCGACACTTGACGCAGCCCGTGATTCCGATACGGTGCGCCCTTAAGCTCATGGTTTTGCCTAACCTACGTCCAGACTCCGCTCTCGAGAGCGTGCCACCGGTCTTACCGGCGCGACGCGAGCCATTGCGGGTCTGCATGATGGTCACTTATGACCTCGCGTCGCCGTGTGGCGGGGTGAAGCACCATGCTCAGCAACTCGCTTCGGCGCTGCGTCGGCGTGGTGATGAAGTCACCATCATCGGACCCGCGTCGGCCCCCGTGAAAGACGAGCACACGCACACGTTCTCCGGCGTGGTCAACGTGCCGGCGAACGGCTCGGACAACCAGCTCGGCATCTTCGTGCGGCCGTGGCAGGTGGCGAAATACTTCCGCCACAACAAGTTCGACGTCATGCACATCCACGAGCCGGCGCAACCGTCGCTCGCGTACTGGGCGACCTGGTTGACCCGCAAGATTCCGCACGTCGCCACGTTCCACGCGTACGCCGAGCAGGAGTCGAAGGCATTCACGCTCACGCGCAAGCTGTGGGGCGCGACGATGTTCCCGTTCTTCCAGCGCGCGATCGCGGTGAGCGAGCCAGCGCGCAGGTACGCCTCGATGGTGTGGAAGCGGCCGCTCTCGGTGATTCCCAATGGCGTCCCGACCGGCATCTTCACGCCGGCGCCGACCAAGCTCTATACCGATGTCAGCTCGCCGTTGAAGCTGTTGTTCGTCGGCCGCATTGGCGACTCGCGCAAAGGCGCTCGCTACATGTTCGAAGCGTTCAAGATGCTGCGCGATCGCGGCGTCAACGTGACGCTCGATGTCGCTGGCGAGCTCGGCCAGGCACAGCCGCCTCCCGCGATGGACGGCATGACCTATCACGGTCCCGTAAACTTCGACCGGCTCGTCCAGCTCTACCGCGACTGCGACGTGTTCGTCGCTCCTTCGACCGGCCAGGAGTCGTTCGGGATCGTCCTCCTCGAGGCGATGTCGGCTGCAAAGCCAGTCGTGTGCTCCGATATCGATGGGTACCGTCAGGTCGCCATCCCGGATGGCTCGTACCTCGTGCCTCCGAGCAATGCCGCAGCGCTCGCCGATCGCATCGCCGAAGTAGTGAGCCTCGATCCGGCCACGCGTCGTCGCCAGGGCGAGATCAATCGCAAGGCCGCGCTCGGCTACGACTGGGAGCGACTGGCTGATCGCGTTCGCGACGAGTATCTCGCCGCGATCGAGGAGCGCGCCACCGGCCGCTCGCGCTCGGCTGCTCGCGCGACCCCTCTCGCTCAAGAACAGTGACCGGTGGGCGCCGCAAGGCGCTGATGCTGGTCGTTCGAGTCGTCACGATTGGCGTGATCGCGGCGTGCTTGTGGCTGCTGATCCGCAAGATCGATTGGCCCAAGCTCGGCGCGACGATCGCGACCGCGACGCTCTGGCCGCTCGTCGTCGCCGCGATCCTTAACTTCGTGCTGCTCGTCGGCAAGGGCGTGTGCTGGCGGATCATGCTCGCGCCGCGCTACGACGTCCCGACGCTGCGCCTCGTGCGCTACACGATCGTCGCGTTCGCCGCCTCGGTGCTCGCGCCCGCGCGCGCCGGCGAGTTGTTGCGCGTGTGGATGTTGAAGCACCGCGATGGCGTGCCGACCGCCGATGTCGCCGCGGTCGCGATCACCGAGAAGCTGCTCGATGGCGTGACGATGCTGATCCTGGTCGCGCCCCTGCCCTGGCTGCTCCCCGATCTCGCCTCGTGGGTCACCAACTCGATCATGATCCTCGCCGCACTCGCGCTCGTCGCATTCATCGGGCTCTACATCGCGGTCGGCCGGATCAAGGACCCCACCTCGTGGTTCGCGCGGTTCATCGCGGGCATGGAAATTCTTCGTAGCCCGCGCCGTTTGCTCGCCGCGCTCGCCTCGCTGCTGGTCGTGTGGGTCGCCGATCTGCTGATGATCTGGCTCGTCTCACACGCGGTCGGTATCGAAGTCTCGCTCGGCGCGAGCCTGTTAATCCTGTTCACCCTCAACCTCGCGATCACGGCGCCGAGCACGCCCGCCGGGGTCGGGGCACTCGAGGTCGGCGTGCTCGCGGCAACTCGCCTCCTTCACATCCCCGACGAGCCCGCGCTCGCGTTCGCGCTGCTCTATCACGCGATACAGATCGTTCCACTCATCGTCGTGGGGCTCTCGCTCGAGTGGCGTCTCGTCCTCGGCAAGGACAACCCCGGCGTGGCATAGTCCGGCAGCTCGTCTCATGCCGTCGTCATCTGTGGAGAAGTCTCGCCGTTACGTTGCCTGGATCCGCCGGCATGTCGTGGCGGTGATCGTGGCGCACGCGGTGGTGCTCGGGATCGCCGGCTACTTGATCGCCTTCAAGCTTCCGCTGTTCGCGGACTTCTCCTACCTCCTGCCGCAGGACGCGCCCGCGGTCAAAGACCTGCGCCGGCTCGAAGCGCGGGTCAAGGCGACCGACACCATGCTGTACGTCGCCGAGACCCCCTCGCCCGAGATCCGCAAGGTCGTCGTCAACGAGCTCGCGACGGAGCTTCGCGCGCTGCCCAAGGATCTCGTCAGCGAGGTCGAGGATGACGATCTCGAGATCCGCACGTTCCTCGGCGACCACCGGTATCTGTTCGTGCCGCTCGCCGATCTCGAGCACGCGCGTGATGCCCTGAAGCAGACGATCAAGACCGCGAAGCTCGAGGCAAACCCGCTCTACATCGATCTCGGCGATCACGAGAAGGACGACGCGGCCGCGCAGAAAGAGCTCGACGACCTGCGTGCGAAGCGCCGAGATGCCGAGGCGCGGCTCGCGCGCTCGAGCCACATCAGCCCCGATGGCAAGGTCGCGATGCTCGAGGTCCGCATCGCGTTCCGCACGACAGATATCGATCGCGGCAAGGACCTCATCAAGAAGCTCGAAGCGATCCGCCAGCGGATGACCACGAAGCATCCCGACGTCGTGATGGGCTACACCGGCAGCATCGTCACCGCCGTCTCGGAGCACGAGGCCATCTCGAACGGCATCGTGCTGTCGAGCATCGTGACCGCCGTGCTGGTCGGCCTGGTGCTCGCACTCTACTTCCGCTCCGCGACGTTGCTGATCTTGCTCGGTGGCACGATCGTCGTCGCGACCGCCGCGGCGTTCGGTGCGGCCGCGCTCACCGTCGGGCACCTCAATGCCGCGACCGCATTCCTAGGTGCGATCATCGCCGGCAACGGCATCAACTACGGCATCCTCCTGATCGCGCGCTATCAAGAAGAGCGTCGCCGCGCCGAGCCCGATGAAGCGCTCGCCCAGGCGATCTTGCACACGCTGCGGCCCACGATCGTCGCATCGCTCGGTGCCTCGATCGCGTACGGGTCGCTCGCCGCGACGAGCTTCAAGGGCTTCGCCGACTTCGCCGTGATCGGCGCGATCGGGATGCTCCTGTGCTGGATCGCTTCGTACGTGTTGTTGCCCGCGCTGATCATCGTCGCCGCGAAGCGGTTGAAGAGCCACAGCGAGGATCCGCTGATCTCGAAGCTGCTCGTCCGGATGCTCGGCTTCCGCAATTCAAAGGCGGTCGTCGTCACCTCGCTCGCGATCGGGCTCGTTGCCGGGATCGTGGTCGTCCGCTACGTCGCCGCGGACCCGTTCGAGTACGACCTCAAGAAGCTGCGCAGCAATGGCACGACCGCGATCGAGTCACGCCACTGGATGAAGGTCTCGGATAACAACTTCGGTCGTGGCTACGCCGGCCGCACGTTCATCGCGGCCGATCGGCCCGAACAAGTCCCGATGATCGTCGAAGCGTTCCGCAAGCGTGACGCCTCGAAGCCGGCCGCGCAGCAGACGATCGGTTCGGTCGAATCGATCCTCGATGCGGTGCCGCCCGATCAAGACAGAAAGCTCTCGGTGCTCGCGGAGATCCGCGCGATGCTCGATGACGACGCGCTCGATGCGCTCGACGACAAGCAGCGCAAGGAGCTCCTCGAGCTCGAGCCACCCGCCGATCTGAAGAAGATCACGATCGACCAGCTGCCGCCTTCGATCAAGGACAAGCCCGAGGTCACCGAGCTCGACGGTCGGGTCGGGCTCATGCTCTCGATCCATTCGGCGAACGCGATCGACGAGTGGAACGGCCACGACCTCGTACGGTTCTCGGATGCCGTCCGCCGGGTCGAGCTACCCGATGGCGAAAAGATCACGACCTCGGGCTCCTCCGTGATCTTTGCCGACATCCTCGACAAGATCGAAGCCGATGGTCCTCGCGTCACCGCAGTGGCTGGCATCGGCCTCGTCATCATGGTGTTGCTCACGGTCGGTCGCAATCGCCGTGCGGTCGCCGTGCTGGTCGCGACGGTCGCCGGATCGCTGCTGATGGTCGCGACGTGTGCGTTGCTCCAGCTCAAGGTGAACTTCCTCGATTTCGTCGCGCTGCCGATCACCCTCGGGCTCGGCATCGACTACGCGATCAACGTCGCGCATCGCCAGGCCGAGGACGAAGTGCCAGATCCGATCATGACGCTGCGCACGAGCGGGAGCGCGGTGTTCGTGTGCTCGCTCACCACGATGATCGGCTACGGCTCGCTCCTGGTCAGCGAGAACCTCGCGATCCGCGGCTTCGGTACGGCGTCGCTGCTCGGCGAAGTCGCGTGCGTGTTGACCGCGCTGGTGCTCGTGCCGGCGCTGCTCGTCGTGACCGCGCGCCGGATTCCGCCGTCCGAAGCGATCGAGCAACAAGCCAGGGCTGCATGAAGCTCGCGTGGTACCTCGAGGACCTGAACGCGCGCTACCTGTTCGAGGTCGCCCTGTCGTCGGTGCAGTGATGATCACGAGCACCTCTCTCGGTCGCAGCGTCCTGACCTCGATCTTCACGACCGCACTCGATTTCGGCACGATGATGGGGCTCGCTCAGCTCGGCATCGATTATCGGCTCGCGACGTTCTTTGGCACGCTCGTCGGCTTTCTCGCGAACTTCACGATCAATCGCTACTGGGCCTTCGAGGCGCACGGCGGCTCGGTGTGGTGGCAGTTCGCGCGCGTGCTGCCGGTCCAGGCGGGCTCGACCGGCTTGCAGACGCTCGGCGTCTGGCTGTTCGTCGGTGCGCTCGGCGTGCGGTTATGGATCTCCAAGCTCGTCGTCGCGAGCCTGGTCTATCTGTGCTGGAACTATCCGATGAATCGCTTCTTCGTGTTCGCGCGCAAGATCGAAGCGACGCCACCCCCGAAGGACGAGCCCTGATGCAGCAGGGTTGGCGCCGCGTCGCGTTCCTGTTGTTCGTGATCGGCTGGGGTGCGAACCATTTCGGCGCGCTGCTCCTGGTCTATCGCGCCAAGCTCCATCTCGATCCGGCCGCGCCGCAGCTGTTGTTCGGCATCTACGCGCTAGGCCTCGTGCCCGGACTCTTGCTCTCGGGGCCCCTGTCCGACCGCTTTGGTCGCCGCGCGCTGGTGCTGCCAGCGGCGGTGACGTGCTTCGTGGCGAGCGCGACGCTCGGCTTCGGTGGCGAGCACTTCGAGCTACTCCTCGTCGGTCGCCTGCTCTACGGCATCGGCTGCGGTGCGGTGATGAACCCCGGCGCGGTCTGGGTGCTCGAGCTGTCGCAGGATGCGATCGGTGGCAGTGGGGCGCGGCGCGCGACCATCGCCTTGTCGTCAGGCTTCGGCTTTGGCCCGCTGATCAGCGGTGTGCTCGCGCAATGGGCGCCGCACCCCACGCAGCTACCGTACCTCGTCCACCTCGCGACGCTGATCGCCGCGATCGCGGTCTGCGCGGGTGCACCGGGTGGGCGCAAGACCGCTGGCCCGCGCCGGCGGCTCCTCGATGTCGGCATCGATCGCACGAACCGCCGCGGCTTCTTACTCGGGGTCGTGTGGATGGCGCCGTTCGTGTTCACCTTCCCGGTGATCGTCTTCACGGTCATGCCCGTGATGCTCGGCCCCGGCGCGCTCGGGGGCTCACCGATCGCATACATCGGCCTGCTCGCTGCCGTCACGCTCGGAGCCGGCATCCTCGCGCAACCGGTCACCCGTCGCTTCGATCCGACGGTCTCCGCGCGGATCGGCCTGGTGTTCGGCACGCTAGGCTGCTTGCTCGGCGCGTTCGTGATCAGCGCGCGCCTGCCGAGCCTGTTGTTGCTCGTCGCGCCGGTGCTCGGCGTCGGTTACGGCGTCTGCATGACCTCCGGCCTGCGCAACGTCGAGATCCTGGCGAAGCCCGAGACCCGTGGTGGCATGACCGGCCTCTACTACGTCCTCACGTACATCGGCTTCGCGGTGCCGTACATCCTGGCGCAGCTTACCAAGACGCTCGATCCGGCGAGCACCCTCGTCGGGCTCGCGGTGTTGTCGGCACTCGCCGCGATCGCCCTACGTCGCCCCAGCCGAGCTAGCCGGTCCACCTTCGGTACCTAGGTGCGCTGGACCCAGACCGTCTGGACGGTCCGGACCTGATCATCCTCGCGGACGACGATCTCGATCTTGTTCGTGCCGGGCCACAGCTGGATCGAGCCCGCGAGGTTCATCAGCGTGCGGTCCGCTGCCTTGTCGTTCGAGAGATAGAGGACCTTCTTATCCTCGATCTTCGCGGCTTGATTCGTCACGAGCACGAACGCATCGCGGACGTGGCGTTCGTCGTGTGCGCGGCCCGAGAGCTGCCAGTGATCGGCGGTGGTATCGAGCGTGGTCGTGTCGACGTCGAGGATCGGCGGCGAGACCGCACCGGTCGGCGTGGTCGGGAAGTGCAACTTCTGGCCGGTGAGCTCGAGCAGCTGCTCGTCACCGACTCCGACCTCGAGGACGTACGGCGACTTCTTCGGCGTGATCTCGAAGGTGACATCCTTACTCGCGCCGGGTTCGACGACGCCGAGCTCTTGCCGGCCCGCCTTGATCGAGGCCTCTTTGCTCGAAGCGAGCACCGCCGCGGCAGGAGCCTTGCCCTTGCCGGTGTTCGTGATGTGGATCGCGAGCCTGTGGTTGTCGCCGAGCGTGCCGAGCGTATACGTGAACGCGAACTGTGGATGCGGCAGCGCCTCGAGGTGAAACTTCGGCATCTGGAGCGCGGGCCCCCCCAGCGACCAGGTCATCATCTCGGTCCGCGACTCCGCAGCAGCCGGCAGCTTGATGTACGCGACGGCTTTCTTCGAGGCATTCGGGGCGATCGCGCCGAATGCGAGCTCGGTACCGTCGAGGTTGCCATCGTCGCTCGTTGCTCGCGCGTGGACCTGCGAGACCGTGACCTTGCCGTGGTTCGTGACCTCGCCGGTGATCGCGATGACATCGCCCGCGATCGCTTTCGGTTTGTCGACGGTGAAGGTGGCCGATAGATTTGAGGATCCCGAGATCTTTGCCGGCTCGCCGGTCCAATCGATCGCGAGCTTCCTCATCGCCGCGGCGACCTTGGCCTGTTCGCGCTCGCGCGTCGCGGCGAGCTCCCTCGCGCTGCCATCGAGCAGCTGCGGTCGTGCTGCGGCCGCGAGGTCGCGCGCGATCCGGATCTCACCGTCTTCGAAGAACGCCCCGCTGGGCGGTGCCGGCTCGAACAGGTACGAGATCGTCGAGCGCGTGGTGCCGGTCACCGCATGCACCGACGTGAGCTTGCTCTGATAGTCCGCCTCGCGAGGAAGCGTGGGCGCGCTGAGCCGCAGCACGTCTTTCTCGGTCGCGAGCTGCGTGGGCACGAGCGCCGGATCGAGCTCGATGTCTGGCGTGATTCCAACGCCCTGCACGGACGTATCTTTGCCGACGAGGTACTGCGCGATCGTGAGCTTCAACTTCGAGTGATCCGGGTTGTCGAACAACACCTGGACCGAGCCTTTACCGAAAGAGCGCTGGCCGAGGATCGTGGCGCGCTGCAGCTTCGCGAGGGCTCCCGCGGTGACCTCGGCGGCCGAGGCGGTCGAGCCATTGACCAGCACGACCAGGCCGCCGTGCTCGTCGTTCTTGTCGGACGTCGCGTCGCTCTCGTCGTGGATCGTGGCGCCAACCGTGGTCGTGATCGTGCCCTTGTCGACGAACAGATCGACCAACGCGATCGATTCGTTCAACAGGCCACCCGGATTGTCGCGCAGATCGAGCACCCAGCTCCTCGCGCCTTGCTTGCGCAGCTCCGCGAGCGCGCCCGCGACCTCGAGCGCGACATCGTGCTGGAACTGGAGCACGCGGATATATCCGACGTGGTTCGCGAGCAGCTGGTGCTTCGTGCCGGGTACGATCACGATCGCGCGCTTGATCTGGTACGGCTTCGCGACGCCCTTGCGCGAGATCGTGAGCACGACCGTGGTGTCCGGATCACCGCGTAGCTTCTGCATCGCCGCATCGAGATCGAGGTTCTCGGTCGATTCACCATCGATCATCACGATCCGATCGGCGACTTGCAGCCCCGCCCGGCGCGCTGGCGTATTGCCATCGACGAGCCGCTCGACCTCGATGAAGTGCTCCCTCTCGCGAATACCGATACCGAGGCCCCCGAACTTGCCATCGATACCTTCGTCCATCTCGCGCGCTTCGTCGGGCGACAACAGATTGCTGTGTGGATCGAGCGAGTCGAGCATGCCGTTCAACGCGGCGTACTCGAGCTTCGCGAAGTCGCGCCCCGGATCGAGGTTCGCGCGCGTGAACGCGAAGATTTCGGCAAGGCGATGCTCGAGCGCGTCGAGCGTCGTGACGTCGTCGAGCGCGAACGTCTGGACCTTCGCGTTGACCTGGACCGCCACGTGGACCGGGTCGGGCTGGCTCGTCATCACCTCGGCGATGTCGCGCTGCATGCCGTCGAGCGCGGCCGTGAGCATCGCCTGCGGCTTCACCCGCTTGGGATCGACGTAGTCGTTCTCGATGTGGGCGAGCGCGAGATCGATGATCTGGAGCGGCGGCGCCGCGGCCATCGCGGCCGCACCGGAAGATGAAACCGCCGGTACAGGCGCCGTGGCCTGGCTACCACCGCAGGCAGCCAACACGAGCGCGAACCAACGCATGCCTGATCGCATGCTCGGATCGTAGCAGGCTACCCGCGAAGAACGGGCAGCAGCTGACCAGCGAGACGCTTCACTTCAACCTTCATCACTTCGGTGCGGTTCGAGAACGGCAGCGACGTGTGGATCACGCAGTCGACGCCGCAGTTCTCCTCGCAGCCCTTCTTGCCGCGATAGCCCGCGATCTCTTCGCGCGTGACATCCACGAGCTTGCGACGCGAGGGCACGTGGTAGCAGAACTGGAAGTTGCCTTCGGCCGAGACGTAGAAGCACTTGTTGCCGGCCTGGCAGGTCCACTCCATCGGCTTGTCGTTGAGCGCCTTCTCGTAATAATCGATCAGATAGAAGGGCGTCGAGATCGGCTTGCCCATCTGCTTCTGGTTCTTGAGCCACTGCACGCGCTCGAGATAGCGCGGCGTGTTCGGCATCTTCTTCAAGCGGCCGTGATCGTGGACCACGGAGAAGTTGATCGCGACGCCGAGATCCCAGCAGGTCTTCGCGACTTCTTCGACTTCGTCGATCGTCTCGTCGCAGATCACGGTGTTGACGCGGAACCAGATCGGATGGCGCGAGACCATCTCGATCTTCTTGCGCAGCGTCTTCAACGACTTCGGAATGCCGTCCTTGGGCTTGAGCGAATCGACCGACATCTGGATCCGGCCCATGCCGGCATCCATCAGCTCCTTGAGCTTGTCTTCGGTCAAGAGGAAGCCGTTCGTGGTCATCCCGGTGGTCATGTTGTGACCGACCACGTGCTTCATCAACGGAATGAGATCCGGGTGAAGCAGGGGCTCGCCACCGATGAGGTCGGTGTGGAGCGAGCCGAGCGACTTGATCTTGTCGATCCGCTGGTAGAGATCCGCGGTCGGAACGTGATCCTTCGAGTTGTCGTACTCGCTGCAGTACGCGCAATCGAGATTGCACTTGTAGGTGATATTCAGCTGCGCCCAGATGGGGAGATCGTCAAACGCCCGCGGAATCGACCTGAAGAGGGCTTTGGGAGACGTAGGGTCGTTAGCGCGCGCCATAGGATGAAGTGGTTTCCCAGTCCCGGAAACCCTTGTCAAGTGGCAAGGTTCGACGCTACCAGGAGCGTTTCGTTTTTGAACGCCGCTGACCGTACTCGCTGAAGCGGTTTCGGACGGCCTCGAGCTCCTCGCGGTCCAGGACGTGGGGCGTCCCGAGCTGGGCGGCATGCCAGTACTGCGAGGCCAGGGTCTCGACCTCCGCAGCGAGGCGCAACGCGCCAGCCAGGGTCGGGCCGAGCGCCACCATTCCATGGTTCGCGAGCAGGCACGCGTGCCCCCCTCGCAAGGCCGTGACCGCGTTGAGTGCGAGCTTCGCTGACCCGAACGTGGCGTACTCCGCACACGGGATGGCATCCGAGCCGGCGAGCACGACCATGTAGTGGACGGCCGGGATGTCGCGGCGAAGCATCGACATCGTGGTGCAGAACAACGAGTGGGTGTGGACGATCGCGGTGACGTCCTGGCGCGCCCCCAGGATGTCGCGATGGAGCTGCCATTCGGTGGTCGGCGCGTGCTGACCCGGGCGAGCTGTGCCGTCCATCTTGAGCTCGACCGCGTCGTCCGCGGTCATATCGGGATAGGGCATGCCGCTGGGCGTGACCAGCATGCCGAGCGGGCTGCGAATCGAGATGTTGCCCGACATGCCCGGCGTGAGGCCGAGCGAGCTCATGCGCTTCGCGGTCGAGACCAGCTCGTCGCGCAAGCGCATGGTCATTTTCCGAACATCCCCGCGAGCGTCGCCGGCGTGGCGACGCCGCGCTCGGTGATGAGGCCCGTCATGTAGCGGCGCGGCGTGACATCGAACGCGGGGTTCGCGACCGCACTGCCGCGAGGCACGATCTCGACGCGGCCCGGCTTGCCTTCGATCAGCCCATTGACGAACCGGACTTCGTCACCGCTGCGCTCCTCGATCGGAATCTCCGCGGGCGCCCCCACCGTCCAGTCGATCGAGCTCGAGGGCACGGCCGCATAGAACGGCACGCCGTTATCGTGCGCGGCGAGCCCCTTGAGGTACGTGCCGATCTTGTTGCAGACGTCGCCGTTGCGCGTCGTGCGATCGGTGCCGACGATACAGAGATCGACCTGACCGCGCTGCATGAGGTGGCCGCCGGCGTTATCAGCGATCACGGTGTGCGGGACGCCGTGCTGGAGCAGCTCCCACGCGGTCAGCATGCCCTGGTTACGGGGTCGGGTCTCCTCGACCCACACGTGCACGGCAATGCCCGCCTCGTGCGCCTTGTAGACGGGCGCGAGGGCCGTGCCCCAATCGACGGTCGCCAACCACCCGGCGTTGCAGTGCGTGAGCACGTCGACCCGCGGCTTGTGGATCGCGTCGATGATGCCCTTGCCGTAGTTGCCGATCGCCTCGCACGCGGCGACATCGTCATCGGCGATCTTCGCGGCGGCGGCATACGCGACGGCTTCTCGCTCGCCGGCATACACGCCCGCGAGCGCGCTCTGCATCTGATGCAGGGCCCACCGCAGGTTGATCGCGGTCGGGCGGGTCTCGGCGAGCTCGGCGCAGGCGGCATCGAGCGCGACGCCGGTACGCATCGCGATCGCGACCCCGTACGCTGCCGTCGCACCGATCAGCGGCGCTCCCCGGATGTGCATGTCGCGAATCGCGCGCGCGACCTCGGCGACGCTGGTCAGCGTCATCCATTCGATCGCGTACGGCAAGCGCGCTTGATCGATCACCATCACCGAGCGGCCGTCACCAGCGAGCTCGATCGTGCGGCGCCAAATCCCTTCGACGTTCATTGCTGGGCTTACTCGGCTTCGTTGAACGCCGTGAGAGCGTGGACCTTCACGCCGCGCTCTTCGATCCGCTTGCGACCCGGCAAGTCGGAGAGCTCGATGACGAACGCGCACTCCACGATCTCGGCGCCGCTCTTCTCGGCGAGCGAGAGCGCCGCGAGCGCGGTGCCGCCGGTCGCGAGCAGGTCATCGATGATCACGACGCGCTCGCCCTTCGCGAGGCCATCGACGTGCATCTCGATCCGGTTCGAGCCGTACTCGAGGTCATAGTCCTGCGAGACCGACGTGTGCGGCAGCTTGCCCGGCTTGCGGATCGGCACGAAGCCAGCCTTCAGCTCGTGCGCGAGTGCGGCTCCAAAAATGAAGCCGCGTGCCTCGATGCCGACAAACTTGTCGACCTTGCCCGCGTAGCGCTCGGCGAACAGGTTGATGACGTGGTTGAACCCCACGCCGCTCGCGAGCAGCGGTGTGATGTCACGGAAGCGAATCCCCTGCTTCGGGAAATCCGGGATGGTGCGAATCAGCGATTTGAAGTTCATGTAAAACGTCCGAGCACACGGCCTGCGACTGCATCGAGCTTCTTGACGAGCGCAGGATCCGCCGAACCCGGCGCGGTCATGATCGCGTGCTCGAGCGCGCGATCACATCCGTACTTGCACTCGCCCTCGTGCGCGGCGACGACCGGAATCACCTGCGCGAGCAGCTTCCGCACCTTCGCGCCGTTCTCGTTCATCACCTTGACGACCTGAGCGACATCGACGTGATCGTGCTGCGGGTGCCAACAATCGAAGTCGGTCACCATCGCGACGCTGGCGTAACATAGCTCCGCCTCGCGGGCGAGCTTGGCCTCGGGCATGTTCGTCATGCCGATGACGTCGGCGCCCCAGCTGCGATGCAGCTTGGACTCGGCGACCGAGCTGAACTGCGGGCCTTCCATCACGACGTACGTGCCGCCCTCGTGGATCGGCAGCGCGAGGCTCGTCCCGGTCGCGACCAGGTCCGCCATGATCCGACGACAGGTCGGATGGCCGACCGAGACGTGCGCGGTCAGGCCGGTCGAGAAGAAGGTCTTGGGGGTCCGCAGCGTTCGATCGATGAACTGATCGACGATCACGAAATCGCCGGGCGGCCGATCTTCGCGCAAGGAGCCGACGGCGCTCACGCTGATCACCTGCTGGACCCCAGCGCGCTTGAGCGCATCGATGTTCGCGAGGTACGGAATCTCGTGCGGCGGAATCCTGTGACCGCGACCATGGCGCGGCAGGAACACGACCTTGTGCTCGCCGAGCTGGCCGAACAGGAGGTCGTCGGATGGGCGCCCGAACGGCGAATCGACACGGTGCCACTTCTTATCGGTCAGGCCATCGAGCTCGTAGAGCCCGCTGCCACCGACGATTCCGATGACGGACATGAGCTTGCGGATACCACGCTCGCGGCCCGGCCCGCTACCGGCTACGCTCGACCCATGGACCCGGTACTCCTCTCCACGATCAGCGCGTGCCTCGGCGCCGCCCTCGTGGGGACGGCGCTGTTCTACTGTTTACCTCGTCGGATCAATGGCGTGGCCGCCGACAACGTCGTCCTGAAGCTGGTACGCGCCGGTAACCTCGACCGGGTCAAGAAGCTGATCGAGGCGGCGCCGAACACCTACCTCGCGGCCTACGGCGCCGCGATCGAGTCGGCCGAGCAGCTCGGTTCGAAGGAGCCCGCGGCGGTCAAGGCCGCGACCCGGGGTGCGTTCACGACCGTCGCCGATGCGCTCGCGAGGCGCTGGGTCGCCGCGATCATGCGCGGCATCGTCGGCGGCATGCTGGGCGGCGTCAGCCTGTACATCGCGCGCAGCCACGGCAACACCTCGCCGACCTGGGTCAACGCGCTCGGCGGGATCGCCGTGCTCGGCGGCGTGTGGTCCCTGCTTCGCCGCAACGACGTCGCCGGCGTGCTCGCGCACGGCGAGCACGAGGTGCTCCCCGAGATCGATCGCGCGTTCACCGGCGTCGCGACTCCGGTACTATCGGAGGACCAGGAATGAAAGAGGTCCTCAGCTACCTTCTCGCGCTCGGCGGCGCCGGCATCGTTGCCTATACGGTCAGCCTCGCGATGGCCGTCAACACGAACTATCCCGCCGCACGGTTCCGGATCATCAACTCGCTGCGCACCCAGCCGTGGCAGGCCGAGATGATGACCAAGGCCAAGCCTGGCTCGTTCTTCGATGGCATCCATGCCGCGATGAAGACCGGCGGCATGCTCGGCCTGCGCGATCCAGACATGATCGCGCAAGCGACCCGCCCCTCGTACGACGCGGCCGCGATCAGCGTCGGCTTCAAGTGGAAGGCGATCCTCGGCAAGCTCAAGCTCGGCGGCACCGCAGTGATCGGCGGCCTCGTCCTCGCGATCGGCGTGAGCACGAACCCGGCACTCCACATCATCCTCACCGTCGGCGCGATCGGCGCAGCGATCTGGATCATGGTCACGAAGAACGACTGCGAGCGCTACGTCACCCTCGCCCGCCTCGAGATCCTGCCCGACGTCGATCGCGCGATCGCCGAGGGCCGCTACGGCAAGCCCCCCGCGTATTAACGCATCGCTCGTCGGCACCGCCGCGCTCGCGGGCCTTACGTGATCCGGAAAATAGTCGTGCGGCTTCGCCGCGGCTCTGATCGTGGCAGTACCAAAGCACGAAGACCCGAGCGAAGCCGCCGCGCTCGCGCGCTTACGTGATCGTACGGCTTCGCCACGCGGGTGCTCGCAGCACGGTACCGAAGCACGAAGAAAGGCACGAAGATCGGAACGAAGCAGAGAGCTTTCGGCGGCTGCGCCGCCGCGCTCGCGGGCCTTGCGTGTTCCGGAAATAGTGGTGCGGCTTCGCCGCGCGGGTGCTCGCAGGCCGGTACCGAAGCAGGCAGACAGGCACGAAGACCCGAGCGAAGCAGAGAGGCGGTCGAGACGCTGGAAGGCCCGAGGGTAGACGGAGCCGTCATTCTCCAGTTCCCCACGGTGGAAGACGCGAGAGCTGCGTACAACAGTCCGCTGTATCAGGCGGCGCTGGTGCACCGCCTTGAGGGCGCCGAGTACCGCGTGTTTAGCGTCGAGGGAGTCCAGGAAGAACCGAGGAAGGATCGCGCTGAGTCGCGCGGTCGATGAGGTTTCGACGGCTGCGCCCGCCGCGCTCGCGGGTTTGTTGGCATTCATGCGAGTTGGTTTAGGCTTTGCCCGAAGCCTCTGGGGCGGTGGGGCTCGCCCCGCGGCACCCGCGCTTCGGCCGCGCCGAGCGCCGAGTCGACCGACGTTGTAGAGCGGCCGCCGCACAGTTCGAGCATCGCGTGAACGCGAGCGGTCTGCTCGCGCTCGGCACGTCCTCGGGCGCGGGCACCGCGTATGGGCGGAGCCCCACCACCCCAGAGGCTTCGGGCACTTCCCCCTGGAGATCCCCTTCGAACCCCTGTGGCTCGGCGCGCACGTGGCGCCGAACACGAACGCGTCAAGACGAGAACGGAGAAGCAGATGACGATGACGAGCAAGAACGCCGAGGATCAGAGCACGAGCTACTACCTGGAGGAGCAACTCGATCAACACAGCACCGACGGGGATCGGATGAGCATCGCGAGATCAGTCGTCTGCGAAGCGCGCGGCACGTGCGAGGTGCAACGACAACTAAACAACAATTGGGCGGAGCTGACCTGCGGCGCGGGAATGCAAGCGCATGACAACCGGAGCGAGCGACGCACGGCCGTCGGCGGTGGTGGCGCGCGGCCTCGCTGGCGCTGCGCGCGAGCGGAGACGACGGGGTGCGGCGAGCCGTAAATTCCACGGCCCCTGCTTCATGGCACCAGCCTCATGTCTTGCCAGACCGGCCGGCGCAGGTGTCCCTG
>JANXOP010000316.1 GCA_025357755.1 Kofleriaceae bacterium
CCTCGATGCTCGCGGTGTTCCGGATCGGCGCGGTGGTCGTGCCGGGCTCGACCGAGATCATCGCGGACGAACCGAGCGGGCTCGCGCTCGTGCTCCAGACATCCGGATCGACCGGCCGCCCCAATGGCGTGTTGATCGAACATCGCGCGCTGCTCGCGCGGCTCGCGGCGCTTGCCGAGGTCATGCCGTACGAGCCAGACGAGCTGGCGTGCCTCCGCACGCCGGCGACCTTCGTCGATGCCTACGCGGAGATCTTCGGGCCGCTGCTCGCGGGCGTGCCGTCCTGCGTGTTGCCACATCCGTTCGCGATCGCGGATCTCGTCGCCGCGCTCGATCGCGGCGTGACGCGCTTGTTACTCGTGCCTTCCCTGCTCGCGCTGCTGCTCGATGCGCGCCCCCGCTTGCCCGCGACCCTGCGCTCGATCGCGACGAGTGGCGAAGCGCTGCCCGAAGCGCTCGCACAGCGCGTGTTCGCCGCCACGCGCGCGCGGTTGTTCAACATCTACGGCTCGACCGAGGTCAGCGGTGATGCCACGATCGGCGAGATCTTGCCGGGCCGTGCGATCACGATCGGTCGCGCCTTGCCGGGCGTCGCGTTGCGAATCGTCGACGACGAGCTTCAAGTCTCGGGCCCCGTGCTCGCGCGCGGTTACGATGATCGGGCGGGCTTGACCGCCGAACGCTTCGTCCGCGAGGGCGGGACGACGTGGTTTCGGACGCGCGATCGCGCGCGCCGGCTCGTCGATGGTAGCTACGTGATCGATGGCCGGCTCGACGACCAGGTCAAGATCCACGGCGTGCGCGTCGAGCTCGGGGAGGTCGAGGCCGCGCTGCGTGCGTTGCCAGGCGTGTGCGATGCCGGCGCGGCGCTGCACGAGGGGCGGATCGTCGCGGTCGTCGTTCCTGCTGACCCAACCCGACCGATCGATCTCTCGGCGATCCGCGGACCAGCCCGGCCGAGCAAGCTCGCGGTCGTGGCGGCGATCCCGCTCAACGCGCATGGCAAGTGCGATCGCGCGGCGATCACGGCGCTCGTGCTCGCGACCGCGCCGCGCACCGCTTTCGTCGAGCACGTCGAGCACGCCGAGCACGCCGAGCTCGCGCGAGCCGTCGCGTGGTTTTCGCAGGTCGCCGGCACGCCAGCAGGCCCCGATGACGAGCTCGCAGCGCTCGGCGGTGATTCGCTCGCGCGTGTCGCGCTGCTTGTCGAGATCGAGCGGGCAGGGTGGCACCTCGAGCATGCCGAGTTGCCAGTGCCGCTGACCGCTGCGCGGCTCGCGGCGCTGTTGCGCACGCGGGTCCCGAACGCGGCGCCGGCCGCGCCCACCGCGCCAACCGATCCCACCGAGCCCGGCGATCCCACCGATCTCACCGTACTGACCGAGCTCCGCGATCCCGCCGTGCTGCCATCGTGCGGCGCGGTCACCGATTTTCAGCGCGTGATGGTGATCGACAGCCTCGCGAACCCGAACACCCCGATGTGGGTCGAGCAGCTCTCGTTCACGCTGCTCGAACCGATCGATCCGGTTCGCTTCGCGGCCGCGTGGCGCGCGGAGGTGGCCGCGCAGCCCGCGCTCCGCACCTGCTTCGTCACCCGGCCCGAGGTCCAGCCCAGGATCGAGCCGACGCTCGCGCTCGCGTCGACCCACCTCGCGCTCGAGACGCTCGATCTCGCGGCGTATCGCGTCCGCGTGCGCGCCGAGGAGTGGACCCGGATCTCGCGCGTGTTCGCGCTCGATCGCGCGCCCCTGTTCGAGGTCTGCTTGCTCACGGGCGCGCAGCGCAGTGACCTCGTGTTCACGTATCACCATGCGATCCTCGACGGCGAATCAGCGCGTCGGGTCGTCCGTGACGTCCTCGTACGCTACGCCGGACAGCACGTGATCGGCGGCGGCGGGCCGGCGGCGGCCTGCACGCAAGTTCGATCCGAGGCGCTCGTTCGCCGTCTCGCGGGGCACGTACCGACCGTGCCCGCGCCCGCGCCCCGCACGGCCGGGATGGGCGATCTTGGCTGGCGCATGTTCCATCGCCTGCTCGCGCTGCGCACGTGGCTCGCGCATCGTCGCGTGCGTCGCCAGCGCAGGCGGCTCCCCGCAGGCTACGAACCGGCCGTGTTCGTCGGCGGCGATCTGACGAGCCAGCCGTTGCCGGGCGTACTCGACACCGCGATCGCGGCGTGGTCGCGCGACCGCGGGGTCACGCCGATCGCGGTGTGGGCGACCGCATTCGCGTTGCATCTCGCGCGCGAGCGACACACTCACGATGTCGTCTTCGGGGTCGTGGTCTCGGGGCGCGATGGCCGGACCGCGACGACGATCGGCATGCTCGCGAACTGCCTGCCGCTGCGCACGGTACTCGCGCCGAGCGCGTCGCTCGAGGCGACGGTTCGCGAGGTCAATGCTGCGCTCGGCGAGCTCGATGCCGCGGCGCGTACGCCCCTGCTCGGGCTCGGTATCGCGCCATCGATGTTTCTCGGCACGCTGTTCACGGCCTTGCGGTTCGCACCCGCGACGGCCGCGCTCGCGGTCGAGAGTGGTCGCGGCATGACGATGGCGAGCCCGCACACCGCGCTCGTGATCTCGCGCAGCGAGCTCGCGATCGGCGCGAACCAGTTCCATCGCACCGATCGGATCCGGCGCGACGTGCTCGCGCTCGTCGATCGCCTGCTCGCCGACCCGGCCGACTCGATCGCGAGCGTGCTCGATCGGCCGGTGCACGAGGGCGGCATCGGCATCGCGCAACCCGCGCTGAGTTGACAGCCCCGGGCAGCGTGACTATCCAAGAGCGCATGCTCTGGTCGGTGCGAAGGTTTGCCCTCCGCGTGGGTGTGTTGTTCCTGCTCGTCGCTGGCGTGCTCGCGGTCGCGAAGCCGCGGCTGCCATTCGTGGTGCTCGCATCGATCGAGCGCGCGTTCTCGCAACCTCAGAAGCTAACGATCCTCGATGTCTTGAACCAGTACGAGGCGGAGCTCCTCGTCGCGTGCGATGCCGCCAGCGAGTCGCTCGATCGTGCGCTCGCGGGACTCGAGTCACTGACCCCGGAGCGCCGTGCTGCGGCCTACCTCGTGACGATGAAGCATCTCGAGCTTGCCCGCGGCGACCTCGCGCACGCGCCTACCATCGAAGAATTCACCGAGTACGACGCGACGTGCGAACGCCTGCGCGATGTTCGCCGGCTGCTGGCGTAGCCGCCTCTTCGAAGCAACAACCGAGTCTCGTGGTCGGCGCTGCGGTGCCATCTGGGTTCAACAAACCCGCGTGGTTACGGTCGGCACGCGGGGTGCTGTAGCAGAGTGCATGGACACCATCGATGACCGGGACCTGGAGACCGTCTGCGGCGGCTTTCTCGAGATGCTGCTGCCGATGATCCCGAGCTTGATCTCGGGCATCAGCGGGATGATGAACAAGGGCAAGAGCCAGGACGCCACGGCACCGCAGGCACAGGCGGCCCCTCCGAGTGCCGCAGATCCGAGTGCCTCGCAACCGGCCGCAGCGCAGCAGGTCGCGGCGGCCACCTCACCAGGTATGGCGCCAACCGGGCGTCGTCATGTCTCGGTGACGGTCCGCAGCTTCTAGACGAGCGAGCGAATCGCGATCGGCTCGACGTAGAAGTTCGCTTGAGCGTGGGTCGACAGGACGACCAGCGGCTTGCGATCGCGCTGCACGATGCCGAACCCGAGCTGCCCGATCACGAGCACGCGATCGATCGTGAGCGCGGTGATCGTACCGCTGTCGCTGATGCCTTCGTGACCCATCCGGCACTGCTCGACGAACGTCGTCAACGAACCTCGCCAGTTCGCTCGCATGGTTGGCATCGCGGGTTCACCGCGAAGTGCGACGGCCCGAAACGTGTCGTAGCGAGGGTCACCATTCTTCGCGGTCAGGAGCTCGCGGAACTTCGCAAGCACGGTCGAGACGTCGAGTCGCTCGACCAGCTCGTTCGAGAGCGAGATCGAACAGCGAAACCCGTGCGCTCCGGCATCCGCGGTGTAGTCGACGAGCTCGACGACCTCGAACTGTTTCGGCAAACCCATGGCGTTCGTAACCCACGGTACGCTCGTTCTCGGGGCTTGCCAGCGAAACCTTCGCCTCGGAAATCCACGTACAGAGATTCTGTTAGGGCGTACGACGCAGCCGCTCGATCCGGAATCGCACGCCGTTCTCGTCGAGCTGCTGATCGCCGTCCCACGGGTCGACGACGAAGCCCAGCTCGTCGAGGTTCGGGATATGCGCATCGCAGCCGCAGTGCAGCTCGACGCGCGTCAGGTAGACGTAGCGCAGCGCGGGGTGGGCGAACGCTTCGCGGTAAATCTCCGCGCCGCCGACGACAAACGTCGACTCGACATCCGCGGTAGCTGCTGCAAGCTCGAGCGCCGTCTCGAGCGATCCGGCCACGCGCACGCCCTCGGGAACGGTGAGATCGGTGCGCCGAGTGATGACGACATTCAAGCGGCGCGGCAACGGCCGGCCCGCGACCTCCGCCGATTCCCAGGTCTTGCGCCCCATGAGCACGGCGGCGCGCTTGCCTTCGCTCGCGGCGCTGGTCACGCGCTTGAAATGCTGGAGGTCCGACTTCAGTTTCGGCCACGGCAACGCCTGGGTCTTACCGATGCCCCAGTCGAGATCCGCCGCGACCACGATATCGAACGTCAATTGAGCAGCGCTTCGTCCGAGCCCGACGACGCCGCATCCTTCGCGGTCTCTCCTTCGGGCTTGGCCGCCTTGGCCGCCGCGGCTTCGAGGCGCGCCTTGTTGCGCTCCATCATGAACTGCATGACGTACGGGAAGCCGACCTGGATGCCGTTGAGCTTCGGCGCGAGCTGCGCTTGCAGCCCGAACATGATCACGGCTGCGCGCTCGACGTAGAACCAACCTTCCGGATAGGCGATCGAGCGCATCAGCTCGCGGAGCTCTTCGCGCTTCATCTCCGGATCAGCGAGCTGATCGGCGATGTTCGGATCGAGCTTCGAGAAGTCCTGGATGTTGAGGTTGAGGAGCTTCTCGAAGTACTTGCGCGTCGTGCGCTCGAGCAGCTCGCGATCGCCATCGGCGGCCATGAAGCCCATCTCGTCGATGCCCTGGACGACGAGATCGTCCTTGCGGGTCATCAAGCCCTGGAGGATGTCGAACATGCCATCGGCGAGGTTCGAGCGCAGCGGGGTGGCCGAGCCGAGATCGAGCACGACGATCCGCGCCTGACCCTCCGGGCCGCGTTGCACGAAGAAGTTTCCGGGGTGCGGATCGGCGTGGAAGAACCGATCGATGAACAGCTGCTTGTAGAACACTTTGACGAGCTTGGTCGCGACGTCGTACGGGTCGAGGCCGAGCGTCTTCAGCGCATCCTTCTTCGAGATCTTGACGCCGTCCATGAACGTCATCGTCATGACCGTGCGCGTGGAGTACTCGGGATAGACCTTCGGGAACAGGACGTCCGGATCGGTCGCGAAGTTCTTGCTCATGCGCTCGATCATCGCGGCCTCGTTGACGAGGTCGGTTTCTCTCGAGAGCATGTCGCCGAGCTGCTCGTGGATGCGCTCGATCTGCTGGACCGGGACGAAGTTCTTGTAGAGCTTGATCGCCCAGCCGAGCACCTTGAGATCGACCTTGATGATCGTCGCGACGCGCGGGTAGAGCACCTTGACGGCGAGCTTGGTGCCCGCGGCATCGTGCGCCTCGTGAACTTGCCCGAGCGAGGCGGCCGCGATCGGCTCGCGCGAGAACGTCTTGAACATCTCCTCCGGAGATTTGCCGAATGCCTTGAAGAACGTCTTCTTGATCGTCTTGTAGGACTTCGAGGGCACGTCGTCTTGTAGCGTCTCGAGCTCTTGCACGATCTCGCGCGGCAAGAACGTTCCCATCACGGAGAGGATCTGGCCGAGCTTGATGTAGACGCCACGCAGCGAGACGAAGCCGCGGTACATGCGGCGCGCGTTCTTACGATGCGTCTTCGTCCACTTGTCCGCCGTGTCGCAGCGCGACGGCCACAACCGAGCCCACGCGAGGGCCCAGATATAGCTAAGGAAGATGACCGCGAACACACGCGTCGCACGGACTAGGCGAATCGCGGCCCACATCGTCGGTAATTCGAGATGGTAGCATGCACGCGTGTCGGACCTGTTCGATCGCGCCGCGAAGTTCTTCCACGATCTCCAAAGCGAGATTTGTACCGCCCTCGCGGACGCCGATGGCGCGCGCGAGTTCGGTGCCGATGCATGGCAACGCCCGGGTGGTGGCGGAGGTGTCGCACGTGTCCTGGAGCACGGTGCGGTGTTCGAAAAGGGCGGTGTGAACTGGTCCAACGTCGACGGCGAGCTGCCCGCCGAGCTGTCCGCGCACATGCCGGGCTCGGGGAGCACGTTCAGAGCAGCGGGGGTCTCCCTCGTGATGCACCCGAGCTCGCCGATGGTGCCGACCACGCATGCGAACTTCCGCTGCATCGAGAAGGGCGACACCATCTGGTTCGGTGGCGGCGCAGACCTCACGCCCTACTACTTTTTCCGTGACGACGCGGTCCACTTTCATCAGACCCTCGCGGACGTCTGCGATCGCCACAAACCGGTCGGCGACTACGACCGGTTCAAGGCCTGGTGCGACGAGTATTTCTGGCTCCCTCATCGCAACGAGACCCGCGGGGTCGGTGGGATCTTCTTCGACTACCTGGGCACCAAGGGCGAGCCGGTCGAGGAGGTCTTCGCGATGGTCCAGGAGCTCGGGCGGGCGTTCGTGAAGGCGTACGTGCCGATCGTCGAGAAGCGGAAGCCACTCCCGTTTGGCGAGACCGAGCGACTGTGGCAACTGCGTCGCCGCGGCCGCTACGTCGAGTTCAACTTGATCCACGACCGCGGCACGTTGTTCGGGTTGAAGACGAACGGTCGGATCGAATCGATCCTGATGTCGCTGCC
>JANXOP010000267.1 GCA_025357755.1 Kofleriaceae bacterium
TTCACGCGCCCAGCGATGCGACGGAGCGAGCCGATCAGGTTCTCGATCGCGTTCGTCGTTGAGAGCTGCCGTTCCAGCGTTGCGGACAAGCCGAGACGTTTCACGGTGACCGTCTTGTCGAGTCCCTCGTCGAGCGATGACGCCGCGCCGGGATGCTCGTCGCGTAGCCGACGCACGAGGTTCCCAAGCATGCGCTTGGCCCGAGTCGCATCCTCGGCGCGGTACGCGTCGCGCAGCGCTTGCCTCACCGACGGCCTCATCTCCTCGGGCAGCTGGTCCGTTACGTTGCGCGCATTTGCGCCTGACAACGCTGGATCAGCGCGCGCACCCCGTACACGTCGCGGACTGCCTTCGCGAGCGCCTTCGCGCCGTCGAGAACAGCAAGCACGGCGCTCGGTGTGCAGTCCTCGCTCCCGCATGTCCGTGATGAGCGCGGTGCAGCTGGCAGCGTTCTCCATCGCGCCCTCGCGAAGACCCAGCACGTGTTTCTTGCCCTGTCCGTCGATGCCGAGCGCGACCAGGATCACATGCTCGTCGATGTAGACCCCGTCGATCATCAGCACGACCACGTCGATCGAGCTGAGATCGCGCCCGAGCCAATCGAACATCTGCTTCTCCGTCGCGGCGACGAACCGGCGACTCACCGCACTGCGGCCCGTGTCGGGGACGATGAGTTCGTCGGGCACCGGCTCGAGCGAGCGGGCGTAGTTCCGAGTCGATACGCCGACGAGCATCTGCTCGACGGCCATCGATCGAGCGAGCGCGCGGGCGACGGACCGTCCACGGCGTCCGCCGAGCACAAGCTCACCAGGCGCGAAGCCCGCGCGGTGCGCCTCGCGCCCAGGGAGGTGCGCGTATCGCGGCCCTACGAGTTGCGTGCGCTCGTGCTCCAGTACCGAGCCGATCGCGGCCGTTCCGGCGGCGATCACGAACTCCCGAAGGTCGGCGCGTATCACGTCGGCGAGCGTCAGCTGCACGACCGGTTCTACTTCCTTGAGCTTCCTCTTCCTGGCAGTGTTCTTCATGGCGGTCTCTCAGGTTAAGCGCCACTTCAATTTTCAACAGGGATCGGGACTACGCTTGGTGGAGCTGAAGAAGCGACACTGTAAAAAAGTTGACGACGACGAGAGTGGTGTCCACAGCGATAGCTCACGCAGCGCTTCGGCGGCCGAAGCGAACTCGCCAAGCCGCTCGCATGCGCTCGGGCGAGCGCTCGTCAACCTTCTCGTCCCGGCGGCTCTACTCGATGGCTACGCGCTAGAACTGGTGATCGCAGCTTGGTGCAGTCGCTCGCGCAGCCCACCCCTCCACACAAGGACCAGCACCCGCGGCCGCATTTTATCGGGACTTGCACTGCGCCGCCGCGATCTGCCTTTTGGGACGACGTAGCAGGGTCACCATTGTCAGCATCCTGTAGAAACCGACGATCGCCCGACTTCGGTTGGCGAGAAGAAGGAGGAGCTGTCGGGATCGACATCGTGCAGCCCACCATCGGAGCTCCCGCCCGGTGACCCGACTTGGGATGCGCTCGCGGCGCGCGGTGGAGATCAGGACGGCGTAACTTGTCGGTCGTGATCGCTTTGCGTAGGCAGATCCGCGACCCGACTGTTACAATGTGCTCGTGAATCGTCGCCTCTGTGCCACGAACGTGATTTTGCTCGCCGCGGTCGGTTGCGGCAACCACGACCGCGACGACTCGAAATGGCAAGGCAAGGTGGCCTCGTGCATGAACGACCAGTTGCACGAGTGCGAGGAATACCGCGACGCAAACCTCGCGCTTGGTACGAAGTCCCTCGCGGAGCTGTGCACCGCGGTTGTGAAGCAAGCCAAGTTCGTCATGGACGTCGCGTGCCCAACGACCGGCGTCGTTGGGGTTTGCGGCACCTCCATGGACACGGTTTTCTATTACAAGGGCGCGAGCATGCTCGATGTCAGCGAACACGACTGCAAATCGAGCGGGGGCAAGTACGAGAGGCGGTAGTCTTGAGTGACCCGTGACGAGCGTAGAAGCGGTTACACCGTCACTGTGTGTGTGCAGTCTGTTCGCGGGTGGCACCGAGGCTGCTTCGCTGGCCAACGCGCGTGCGAGCATCGAGGAGCCCGGCATCGCACGCTTCGACGTCCTCCAGGACCTCGCGACCCCGGCGACGTTCGTGCTCGTCGAGCTGTTCCGCACCGCCGACGCGCCGGCCCCCCACAAGGCGACCGCCCACTACGGCGCGACGTGGTGTCGGAGATGATGGCCGCGCCGCGGACCTCGCTGTCCTACATCGGCGTGTTTCCCGACGGCCTGTGATGGGGGCGTAGCCGCGCGCGATCGTCCGGTGCGGTCGATCGCGTCCATGGAGCCCAGTCGCAGCGGCTGTGCGACTGGCACGGTAGGCTTGGCCTTGCCTGACGCCGAGCGCTGAAACCGAAACCAGCGGCTGCTCCTGCAGCGGACGGCAGGCTGCTGGCATCGCCGCTCACGAAATCAACGTTAACCATGGCGCAGGCACTGGAGTCGAAGGCTCGCAAAAGAAGGGTGAAGAGAAAATGAATCGTATCATTTGTTCTGTGCTGGTTTTGTTCGTCGGCACCGCGCGCGCGGATGACACGCAGAGCCAAGCCGCGGTCGATGCCGTGCTGAAGTGTTACCAGGACGAGCACTACGCGGCCGAGTACCACTCGTGCGATGTCGGGCAGGTTAACTCCTTCTACGCGATCCGCAAACCGACCAGCTGTGGCGTGAAGATCGATGTCGTCGTCGATCGAGACCTGATTGCGGACGACCTCACCAACGGTACGAGTACGGCGAGCTACGTCGACGGCGTGTATGGCGCGCTGATGAATCAATGTGCCAAGTCGCCGGCGCTCAAACGCGCTGTCGTGTCGCGGATCAAGAAAGTCGAATATCGTAACTACAAGTCGAAAAAGCGCCCGCAGGTGAAGGTTGGTACAGTGATCTCCGACGAGTACGCCATTGTAGATGGCGTTCTCCGGGTCACTCCGGTCGGCGGCTCGGCCAATAATGAGGAGAACCTGACCGCCTGGCTCGCGACGAAGCTGAAGGCGAACTAGCTCGATCTAGATCGCGCTCGATCGTCGGACGATCAGGCCCGGCGGCGCCACCGCAGCAGCAGCCACCGCGCCCGCCCCAGACACGCTCGCGGCGCCGCATGCGCCCGCAGGCCGAGGTGCTGTAAGATCGCGCGAGTTGAGTCGCTCTCGGGCAAGACCGCGAGGATCCGCATCGCACCGCCGCAGGCGTCGCACACCAGAACGTCGATCGCGAACACGCACTTCATCAGATACACCCAGGCAAATCGGCGGTCGGGCGGCCGCACATTGGCGGCCCCGCAGTTAAAGCATGTAACGCATGTTCGGTGCGGACCACCCCACGGCCTCAATAGTTAAGATCAGTTCAGTTCGTCGGTCATGAACCAGACCGAGCGCGGGTCGTGGAGGCACCCGCGAGCCAACTCGGCGCGACGTAGCCACGCGAACGAGCACCTCATGTGCGCGTTCGGCCGCGAGCCGCGGATCGAGATCGCGGACAGGCGTTAGCTCGACGCTGACCGCGCTGACCGCAAAGCGCGATGCTCTGAAGGCGCTGCTCGCCGGCCGCTCCCCGATGATCTGTACACGACCGAGCTGTTCGCGGTCGATCTGCGCGACGAGGCAACGGTGCAGCGTCGGTGCATCGAGCTGGCCGCGCGGCTCGAGCCGGCAGTGGGGGATGCAGGCGCACAGGTGCCGAGCGATGCGGGTGTCGGCAGCGCGGTCGGTGCACTGGCGCTCGAGATCGATCAGCTGCGGCTCGCGTTTCTGCGCTTGCCGATCGAGCGCCGAACCGCGGTGCTCGAAGCCGAACAGGAGGCGCGCAAGAACGTCCTCGATCGCGCGGCGGCGAAGGACGACCTCGAGCGGGCAGTGGCCGAGAAGCAGCGCGCCGAGGAGGCGTCGGGGAGCAACGCATGTGCGTGGCAGTTGAGGTTCAGCAGCGAGCCGAACCGCTGAACGAACGTGACGGCGCCGGTGTGCGGCTTCGCGATGCCTCGTGAGCGTGCACGTCGACGCTGCCACGCGAACACCTTGCGCAGGAAGATGCCGACGAGCTCACCGGGGAGCCCGCGGTCGCGGGCGAGCAGGAAGCGGACCTGGCGTGGCAACGACAACACCCATTGCCGATACGGCGCGGTCGGAAGCACGCGGTCGACGAGGTGCGCGGCGGTGCTGGTCATGCGACGGCTCGTGCACGACGGGCAGAAGCCGCGCGTCTTGCACGAAAACGCAACGAGCCGCTCATCGCCGCAGTCGCCGCAGCGCACGCGCACGAAGCCATGGCAAAGCAGGCCGCACGCGAGGAACTTCTCGAACTCGCGCTCAAC
>JANXOP010000274.1 GCA_025357755.1 Kofleriaceae bacterium
GCCGGCCGCGATCGCGATGCTCGGGACGGGGATCCTCGGTCGCGCCGGCCAGACCAGCGCCGAGCTCGCGGTGCTCCGCCACCTGTTCGATCAGGCGCCGGGGTTCACGTGTTTTCTTCGCGGTGCCGAACACCGCTTCGAGCTGGTCAATCCGGCCTACTTGACGCTGATCGGGAAGAACATCTCGATCGTCGGTAGGTCGGTCTACGACGCCGTGCCAGAGGTGCGAGACCAAGGTTTCATCGAGATCCTCGACGGCGTCTACCGAACCGGTCAGCCACACGTCGGACGAGGCGTCGAGATCATGCTCGCGCGTGGGCCCGGCCAGGTGCCCGAGCCGCGCATCATCGACTTCGTCTACCAGCCGATCGTCGTCGATGGAGCTTCGATCGGAATCTTCGTGCAAGGCCAGGACATCACCGACGAGCGAAAGCTCGCAGCCGAGCGATCCAAGATCGCGGCGGAGTACCGCGAGCTGTTCGAGCTCGCGCCGCAACAGGTGTGGACGGCGCGTCCTGATGGCAACCTCGATCGTGTCAACGAGCAGACCGTCCGCTACTTCGGCAAATCACAGGCCCAGATCCTCGGCGACGGCTGGCAGGCGGTCGTCCACCCCGCGGACCTCGAGCACACGATCGCGGCGTGGACGAGATCGCTGGCCACCGGCGAGCCGTATCAACTCGATTTTCGGTTGCGCGGTGCCGATGACAAGTACCGCTGGTTCCTCGCACGCGCGACCGCGGTCCGCCGCGCGGACGGCTCGATCCTGACCTGGATCGGCTCGAACACCGACATCGACGCGGCCCGCCGCGATCACGACGAGCTCGTCGCGCGCGCGGCCTACGAGGAGCGCTTGATCGGCATCGTCAGCCACGACCTCCGCAACCCGCTCAGCACGATCGCGCTCGCGATCCCGATCCTCGAGGGCGAAGAGCTGGGCACCGCGGCGCGCAAGGCCGTGGGCTACATCAAAGCGGCGGCGACTCGCAGCGAGCGGTTGATCGGGGACCTGCTCGATTTCGCGCAGGCGCGCAGCGGTAACTTCCCGATCGCGCCCGAGCCCACGAACTTACCGACGCTCGTGCGTGCCGCGATCGATGGTGCGCGCATGCTTTCCGGACCTCGCGTGGTCGCGATCGAACATCGCGGCCCGCCGACCGGCACGTGGGACGAAGGCCGGCTGACCCAGGTGATCGCGAACCTCGTCGGCAATGCATTCCAGCACGCACCGAAGGACGCGATGATCCGGGTGCGCTCCGCGATCGATGGCGATCAGGCGACGATCGACGTGTTCAACGAGGGGCCGGCGATTCGCGCCGACGACCTGCCGCGGTTGTTCGATCCGTTCGCGCGCGGCAAGAACGCGGTCACCAAGCAGGGCCGGAGCATCGGCCTGGGCTTGTTCATCGCGCATCAGATCGCGGTCGCGCACGGCGGCGCGATCTCGGTTCACTCCGTCGAGGGCGAAGGCACCACGTTCACCGTGAGGCTACCGACCCAGACCCGCGTCGAGTAGTCCGCCGGCCCGCCGCTCGCGGCAGGGAGCGGCAGACCTGCACGACCGGACATCCCCGCGTCCGGTGAGGCGGTCAGTCGGTGCATGAAGTGGATCTTCGCTTGTGTGCTCGCCGCCTGCGTCGATTCGAGTGATCCAGGAGGACCGTGGGTCGATGCATCGGCGATCACCGGCACGTTCGCCACCGAGAGCGGCCCTTCTCCTCTACCTCGCGAAGCCCCGGCGTGCACGCTGCGGATCGCGACGTGGAATCTCCACACCGCACCCGATCCAGCAGACCTCGCGCGCCAGATCGCGGCCTCGCGCGAAATCTCGCGAGCCGACGTGATCCTCACGCAGGAGGTCGAGGCGCATCCAAACGAGAGTGGGTCGCGCCCCGCTCAGCTAGCGACCGCACTCGGCATGACCTGGATCTACGCGCCGTCCCGGACCGAGGGCAACGGCACGCATGGCATCGCGATCCTGAGTCGCTACCCCCTCGCGCATGCCAGCGTTCGACAGCTGCCGTTTGTCGATCGACCGTTCAGCCTGGTCCATCGCATCGCCCTGTCCGCCGAGGTCGACGTCGGTGGCGAGCCGCTCCGCGTCGTCGATCTCCATCTCGACACGCGGCTCTCGGCGAGCGATCGCGTGCGCCAGATGAACGCTGGAGTCACCGACCTCGGCGAAGAGCTTGTCGCTGGCGGCGATCTCAACTCGCAACCGTGGGTGTGGATCGATGGCACGGTGCCGCTCACCGGTACCGAAGCAATTGTCGGCCAGGATCACGCCCAGATCCTCGACGACTTCATGCGCCAGAACCGCTACGCCGGTGCGGTGGGTCCCGAGACCGACACCATGAACGTGCCGGTGATCTCGATGCGCCTCGATCAACTCTACGCGCGCCGCTTCACGATCACTGGCTCGGGCGTAGAACACGTCAAAGGCTCCGACCACTGGCCGGTCTGGTTTGACCTCGCCTGGACCGGCTGCCGCTGATTTCACGAACGCCGTCGAGGAGCTCGTGAGCTCGCGAAGTATCGAAGTGCCCGGGGACGGAGTTGAACCGCCGACACGCGGATTTTCAGTCCCGTTCGTAAACGCGCCCAGCTCGATGATCCAATCGGGGTCGGCCCCGGTGTAGCTCGTTCTCCTGGCGCCGAGCTGCACGATCCCAACGCTGGCGTTTCGCCGACGGACGCGTGGATGGCAGTATGTAGCGGACTCGCCGAGGCTGGCACGAACGGCACGAACCTCTTCGTTGGAGACGATTTCTTTAACTGCGTTCTACGCGTCCCGCTCGCCCGTTGAACATCTTACCGCCGAGCAGCGCTCGCCTGCCGTGGACGACGCACCGACGGTAGTGTGCCGCAAGTGCGACAGGACTACGCGTTGCGCCGAATACCTCCGCATGTCTGGCTCACTCGCGAGGTGGCCATGAGAAGCACAGCGCGATGGACAGCGGCGATGATGATCGGTTTGTGTGGTGGGGGCCTCGCATCGCTTCCACATCGGCGGGTAGTGGGCATGATCCACTCCCCATCGTCGGCGAAGCGACTCCCGAGCAGCGTTTTCTGCGCCGCCGTATTCCTCCCCAAGGTGTCTGAAGTTCTCTAGGATGCGCGTGTGAAAGATCGGCGCGGGTCGGTGCTCGGTGTTGTCGAAACTGTGCTGCGTCAGCTCGATGGTCCACGGATCGAACATAGCGATCGAAACGTAGACCGTCTGCGTGAGCGCTTCGATCTCACTCCATTCGAAACGGATCTGCTCGTTCTGTGTGCAGGTTGCGCGCTCGTTCCAGAGGTGGCGACGCGAGTCAACGGACGCCCTACGTTCGGCTTCGCGCTCGCGCATTTGCCGGACGGGCATCTCGATGCGACATCCACGACGCGGCCATTGCGCTCGCATCGGTTGCTCGCGCTGGCACCCGGATCCACCGTGTTCGAGGCAGCGCTCACGATCGACGAGCGTGTCCTGGCGTTTCTCCTCGACATCACGACGCTCGACGAGCACCTCGTGCCATTCACGATCGGTCTGCCGACTGAGACCGTTCACTTGACGGTTCTACAAACGGCGGTTGCCGAGCGGGTCGGTCGGTCACTCTCGCGCGTACACGCAGTCCAACTACACGGCGGCGATGCGCGGTCTCGGCTTGCCGTCTTGCGCACGAACGCGGCGCAGCATGACATCTCCTTGCTACGTGTGCGCGCGAGCGCACTCGCATTGCCAGCGGTCGAACTCGAGTTCGTTCAGCGCTTGGTCGAGCGCGAAGTCATGCTCGGCAACGTCTTGCCGATCATCGAGCTCGATCTGGCCGATGGCCCCGAGATTGCGAGGGCGGTGCGTATGTTTGTCGACGGCCTCGTTGTTGCGGTCGCGATCTCCGCGCCCGACACGCTCCCGCTGAGACGTTCATCGACGGCCTTCGAGGTCCCGCTTGCCAGCGCTGCAGAGCGCTACGATCTCTGGACCGTCGCGCTTGATGGACGCGATCTCGGTGTCGATCGTCTCGCGCAGCAATTTCGTCTCGAGCCTGCACAGATCGCCGACCTCGCAGCCACCGTCGACGACGAGACCACCTTCGACGAGCTATGGACGTCGTGCCGCGACGTCTCGCGTCCGCGTCTCGACGATCTCGCGCGCAAAGTCGAGCCGATCGCTACCTGGGGCGACCTCGTCCTAGCCGCGCCTGCGACAGCGACGCTGCACGAGCTGGTGCATCAGCTCGAGCACCGTCACAAGGTCCACGAACAGTGGGGCCTTGCACGTGGCGACCAACGTGGTCAGGCGATCACCGCTCTGTTCCACGGCCCGAGCGGCACCGGCAAGACCCACGCCGCCGAAGTCATCGCACGCGCTGCGAAGCTCGACCTGTTTCACATCGATCTATCTCAGGTCGTCGACAAGTACGTCGGCGAGACCGAGAAGCGCCTCCGCCGTATCTTCGATGCCGCCGAGCAAGGCGGCGCCGTGCTCCTGTTCGACGAGGCCGATGCGCTGTTCGGCAAGCGCGGCAACATCGAACGCGGCACCGATCGCTGGGCCAACGTCGAGGTCAGCTACCTGTTGCAGCGCATGGAGCGCTACCACGGTCTCGCGATCCTCACGACCAACGCGAAGGACGCGCTCGATCAAGCGTTCCTACGACGGCTGCGCTTCGTCGTTCCGTTCGCGTTCCCCGACGTCAAGCTACGCACCGAGCTGTGGCAGCGTGTGTTCCCGAGTGACGTACCGCTCGTCGGCATCGACCCGGAAAGGCTAGCCCGGCTCCAGCTCACCGGTGCGAGCATCAAGAACGTCGCCACCAGGGCCGCGTTTCACGCCGCACACGAGCGTTCGGCGGTCGGCATGAACCACGTGATGACCGCAGCGCGCAGCGAGTTCGCGAAGCTCGAGATGCCGTTCCCCGAGTTGGAGATGCGCGCAGCCGGGCGAGCTTAGTTGTCCAGCAAGAATCCGACTCCCGGTGTGACGGGACGGCCTCGGTTGCCCCGAAGCGTGAGCCCGAACCTAAGATCCCTTGCGCCGCAGGTCTTTCCCGTCCTGCTCGGCGACATAGGCGTCGAGCTTGCGCGCCACTTCCTCGAGATCGACATCGTCGCCGACGGTCGTGTCTGGCTCAGGTGGTAGGGAGGCTTCAGTCGCGATCCACAGGCCGAGATCGCCGGGATGGGCGATCACGTCGGCGATCGCAACGCGAAGCTCCTGGTCCTCAACCTTGTTGAGGTGTTTGAGAGCGAGCCCCCGGCGCTGTCTCGGCGTCGCTTTGTCCCATGTCTTGCTGGGGCCGGCTGCGACTACGAATTTGACGAACGCATCGCCCGCCGCCTCGGCGGTCAGAATGCGATGAATCGCGGCGACGCGGATCAGGTGCTCGAACAGATCGCGGCGGAGCTCGTACCACCGCTTGTGAGGCTCCTCGTACAACGCTTCGCGGACAGTCCTCGCCTCAGCGAGCAGCGACGTGTCGTGCGATGCGCCGACGGCAAAGACGCCGATTCGATCTTGTGGTTTCGCCATGGTCAACGCACCCGGTCAATCAATTGAGTGAAGTCTTCGATCTTCGAATCGGCGATGAAGTTCAGCTTCCAGCCCTTTCCCCGGATCTTCGTCGCCAGTTTGTCCTGTACGTCGAGCGCGAGTCCTTCAAATCCATCGCGGCTTACGAAGAGAATCTTGGATTTCACATCGCTGGCGCGGCGGTTGAGCTTGCCCGCGATCTCGTCGATTCCGGCATTGTGGCGGTCGAGTTGAGCGAGCACATCGGAGCTGTGGTCCATCCACGTGCTCGTGCTCCAATGCTTGACCTCGCCGAACACGAGTTCGGCCTTGTCGCTGAGCCCTACAATATCGAGGCTCTTCTTCCCACCGTACGACACCTCGCGGACGACCTTGGCGATCTTCGCGTCGGCGCGCGTCCCTAGCGCCAACCTCTTGAAGGCTTCGGTCTTGAAGGCTTTGACCGCGGCCTCCTCGCCGAGGAGTCCGGTCAACTTACTTGCGAGGCTTTCGCGTGCTCCCTCGGAGACGCCTTTGCGCTTTTCGATGACGTCCTCAAATGCCTTCCACGATGGTCCAGACTCGGCTTGAGTGAACGCGCGCACAAAGTTCGCGTCGAAGTCCTTATTCTGCAGCTTCTTTGCGATCCATTCAAGGTTCGCAGTACCTGCGACGCTGCGCTTCATCAGCGCTACGACAAGAGCGTCGCTCTTCAGCGATGCATTGATAGTCTTGAGTGCAGTGACCTCGGACTTTTCAAGGCCGCGCGCAAGCTTTAGAAACGCTTTCGCTTCCTCGTCGAGGTGTCCCTCGAACTCCTTCATGAGGGCGAGCTCGAGTTTTCGCGCCTTCCGCGCTTGCATCGCCTCCTTGCCGAGCTTGAACACCTTCGCGCCGATCTTCTCGACCGGGACGACCGTGAGCAGAAGATCGACTGGCCCATCGATCTCGAACAGACCTGCGATGAAGATCAGCGGCGCCATCGCCTGCTGCGTCTTCTGCCGGACCGTCGCCGCGTACTCCTTGTTTGCAACAAGGTAGTCGTCGACCATCTGTTCGTCGGCTGACAGTTGCCGCGCTGGCGGCAACTGTGCGGCATCCTGCTCACCAACGTAGCTATCGAGCTGTTGTTCGGCGACCTCCGGGGCGGAGTCGACAAATTCTGCCAACAGTTCCCCCATCTGTTTCGAGGCGGCGGAGAGGTAAATCTCCTGGAACCTTGCCATCGTGTAGGTCATCGATGGATCTCTGAAGAACGTCCACAGGTGGATGCCAGTGTTGTCGATGGGCAGCCAGGCTCCGTCGATCTGGAGATCCAATCCGTAGCGAAAGCTATCGAATTCGTTGTGATCGAGGTGGACCCAACCCTGGTGGTTCTTGAGCTCGTGGATCACCTCGGCTGCGCCGGTGCTCGTCGCGGATTGCACTCGCAGATCGACTGAAATCAGATCGCTAAGGTCGAACTTGATCCGCGTCTGATGCTTGTCTCGTTCGCCGGCCTCGCGCTGAAACTTGCGTTCGACCGGCGCGCGGGCACGGTTTCGGCGATCGATCTCCTCCGACAGAATCGTCTTACTCGGATCGGGCAGGCTTTTCAGCTTCGTTGTCGTCGAGATCACGCGACGTTCGAGCGCAATGCGCTCTACGAATTCGGCGACGATCGCCTCGCGATTCGAAAGCAGGAATAGCCAAGGGTTACGCGATTCGAGTGTCTGCTTGATGCTCTTGCGGTCTTCGGACAAATCCCGTTCCGGCAGTGGATCGCGCAATACGGGTGCGCCGCGCTGGGTAACCGAGACCCCTTGCCACCCGTCGCGCGCGATCGTGGGCGAGAGTCGTTTCGCTTCGGCCTCGGCGGCACAGACCGACGATTCGTCCGCAGCTTGCCCGAGTTGATTCTGTGCAACGTGTACTTGCTCGTGCGCGATCAGCTCTCTGCCTTCTTGCGTGCTCGGCTGATAGGTTATCGGCGACATGTAGATCTGCGCTCCGATCGTGACTGCACGCGCATCCGCCGCATTGGCCACGGCACCTGCAGCGGCATCGTAATGCACGGGAATGTCGAGGAGCGAACGCGTCGGCCCAACACCTTCGATGCGACGCGGGCGCATCGGCGCGAACACCTTCATGACCGGCTTGGTAGGCGGCAGTTGCGCTTTCATGGCATCCGAGCCTACCTGCGATCGAACCCTCTGAAACATCGAACGTTGTTCCATCACGTCGGCCAGCTGTTAACGAATCCGAGCGACAAGCGCTGGTAGGTGCCGCGATTTGCTGCACGCGAGTCGCGAGGACTCTCGTGTCAGTTCCACGTCGCTCGCAGATGCCATCAGCGACCGCGCGAAGAAGTGCAAGCAACCGCCGCCACCCGCACCGCGCTGGAGCTGCGACCGGCGGTCGCGCTCTCCGACGAGAGAGTCGCATCGCTCGGTCAAGCTGGGAGTCACCGCGCTGTGCGAGTTCGCAGGCGCGGTCGCCACGGCAGGCATCGTAGTGTGGTCCGCGTCGCTCGACTTCGCGCGCGCTCTCGTATTGCTGTCGAGCGGACCCGACCTGCCCGGCCGGCACGTGAGCGCGCTCGTCGACGCTCTCACGCGGGTCCGGGGTCCTGAGTGGGGCATGGGCGGCTCGCGCAGCGGTTCGGTGCCTTCGTCGAGATCCGCGAGTCGGCGCCGCGCCGCGTCCCGCCTTGCTTGCCTCTGGCCCGGTCGCGCTGATGCAGGTCTTCGATGTAGCGTGCACGCTCGGATCCATCGATGTTCCGCCGCACACGTCGCGACGCTCGCCGGCGCCTGCGTACGCGACCGTATCGGTCTTGAACGTGTCGAGCTCGAGTTGGTCTTTGGTGGACGGCCGGGTGGTTGCGTCACTCGTCGCTGTCGGCTGGAGCGATTCCGCGCGTGACGCTCGACGCGGGACACAGGTCCACGCACGTGGTGGACTTACTCTTCCTTCGACGACGACTCTAGCTAGCTAGCTAGCTAGTGCCCGGGGACGGAGTTGAACCGCCGACACGCGGATTTTCAGTCCCCATCGTTTTTCGTCCGAAGTGATTGACAGACCACGGGAATATTAGATCCGCTGCACGTCACTGTCACGCCGGTGTCACGCACATTGAGCGGACTAGCCCACAACGAGCCGTAGTTCCGACGGTGGCGTCCAACGATGCGGGATGACAAACCCCCTCGTTCCCGAGATCGCGATACCTCGCACCCGCACGATGCACGTCGTGCTGCCCGCGCCGACCATCGTACCGCTCGCTAGGCTCGCGCTGGTGCGCGTCCCGGCGTCGCCCCGCACGGAGCGAGGTCGCTGATGGATGTGTTGCGCAAATCGAAGCAGGCGACGGTCGTGCACGCGTATCTGACCCAACTCGGCTTTCGTCCGGCCTTCACCGCTGATTTCCGTGTGCGTGTGACGGTCGAGGGCGTGGAGTTCGTGGTTGAGACCCTGAGCGAAGCACGCGCCCTCGTGACGCGCTGATCGGCGTCGCCCGCGGTGCTGTGTACGGCCGCGGTCGCTGTTCACGGTGTGGATGCTGTGTTCAGACCGCAAAACACAGCACCGCCCGTGTACACGGCACCGATAAAGCCTCAAACGGCGCGCGGCGGCCCGATCGGTGGTGTGTACAGACCATACTGTGTTTTTTTGGTGACGTGATGTGTTGTTCGCCCTACAGGCGAAACACACCACAGCATCTCGTGGTGTGTTCGTGCTGTGTCTACACACCACCGAACACACCATACACACCACCGCCGACCGTTTAATTAGCGCTGCGCGTCGCCACCACCAGATGCAGACGAGTTGCATCTGCGGGTTCGACCGCTAGCCTTGTTAAACATGGCGGATCAAGAGAACAAGAGACCGGGCGCGCCCCATCGGTGGGCCCCCGGGCAATCCGGGAATCCGAAGGGTCGACCGCGCAAAGGGAATGCCCTCGTCGACCTGATCCAAGCGCGCGATCCCACCTCCATCATGGTCGAGAAGGCGCTGCACCTCCTCGAATGGTCCAAGTCGGAACAGGTGCAAATCGAGTGTCTCCGATGGCTTAGGGACAGCGGTTACAACAAACCTGCTGAGCGCCACGAGGTTGCTGCGGTCGGCGCGGACGATGACGCGGACGAGGACCTCGATGGTCTAGACGCGAGCCAGTTGCGCGAGCTGATGGACCTCGAAAACGCGCACGAGAACGCGCGCCGCGCCCTGCTCGCTCGACGCGCAGACAACGGACCACGTGACACCGGCGTGACAGTTCTACCGGCCATCGCTGCATCCTCGACGAGGAATGATGGCTGACCCGCGCATGAATAGTCCGCGTGTCGTCGCTATCGGTCAGTTTTCAAGGAGTTAAGCATGTCCTCTCGCCCGCGCACCCGCGCGATTCAACGTCGTCTCCTCACGACCTCCTTCCGCGAGTTCGTCGCGCACTTCTGGCCGGTCGTCGAGCCATCGCGTGCGTTCGTGGCCAACGTCGCCACCGACGCGCTCATCGAACACCTACAGGCTGTGGGTGACGGCCGCATCAAACGTCTGGCCATCAGCATCGCGCCTGGCTCAGGCAAGTCGACGATGCTCGTGCTGTTCAGCGCATGGCTGTGGTTGCGCCGCCCAGGTGCACGCAGCATCTGTGCGAGCCACGCGCTCGACCTCGCACGGCGCGACAGTCAGCGCACGCGCCGGCTCATTGAGAGCGACGAGTATCGCGCGATCATCGGTACCGCATGGACCCTGCGATCGGACGCCAATCGTCTCGATCACTTCGAAAACACCATCGGTGGTCATCGCATCAGCGTGGGCGTCGGTGGAGCATTGACCGGTCTGCGTGCCGGCGCGGGTGGTGTCATCGCAATCGACGACAGTCTCCAGGCGATCGATGCACGTTCGAAGACCACGCGTGATGCCGTGAACGACTGGTATGACCAGGCCGTCTCAACTCGTTTGGACCAAGGCGAAGGCGCGATCGTGATCGTGCAACAGCGTCTGCACAGCGACGATCTGATCGGTCACGTCCTAGAGCTCGGTGGTTTTGAATCGCTGGTGCTCGCGAGCGAATTCGATATCGCTCGACGATGCGTGACCTCGGTGTGGCGGGATCCGCGGACGACCGACGGTGAGTTACTCGCACCGATGATCCACAGCGCGGCGTTCCTCGCGGAACAGAAACGTGTGCTCGGCACGGCCGGCTTCGCGGCGCAGTACTTGGCAAGTCCAACCGACTCCGAGGGCGGTCTGTTCGTGCGCACCAACTGGAGATTCTGGAAGCCCGACGGCACCAGCACTTCATCGCGTCGACCGCGCGGATGCACCGACGAGCCGGCGGTCAGCCGACCCGCGTTCGATCGTGTCGTGATCTCGTTGGATGCCGCGTTCAAGGACTCGGCGCACAACGATGCGGTGGCGTTCCTCGTGTGCGGCGTGCGCGGCGCCGAGCGATATTTGATCGACGGTCGGCATGGTCGGATGAGCTTCACCCGAACTTGCGAAGTCGCCCTCGAGCTAGCATCCCTGTACCCGGGCGCGACTTTCCTCGTCGAGGATAAGGCGAACGGTTCGGCGATCGTCGATGCGCTTCGTCGCAAGATTCCGAACTTGGTCGCGATCAATCCACGTGAGTCGAAGGAGTCCCGTGCGGCCGCGGTGTCGCCGGCGGTCGAGGCACATCAAGTGTTCTTGCCCGAGGGCGATGCACTGTGGATCGGGATCCTCGTCGAGGAAGCCGCGCAATTTCCGAAAGGAAAAAATGATGATCTTGTTGATGCCCTCACTCAACTTCTAAATTACATCCACACGCCGCTGGATCCGGAACTCGCCGAGCGTCGCGCGACGTTCAAATCGAATCTCGGGTGGACGATCAGCGACGAGCAGTACATCGACGCACCGGCGCGCCGAGAACATGCGCTCGCGAATTGGGATCGTCGACAGCGCGGCGAGACACCGATCGACTACGTGCTGACCCCGTCGACGCCGGTGATCGCAAACGCGATCGCGACATCGACTCAGGCCGAGGCGACCGAGGATCCATGGAAGGCGTTCTGCGAACGGAACGCCGCGAACCAGCGCGAGGCCGCGCGAACGGCGCCGTGGAATCCGCTCGCGATGGAGAGCTTCTTCGACTTCAGCGGTCGCCGACGCTGAACGCGTAGGCGGATCCGGAGGAATTCCGAGCTGTTGGCGGGCGAGCCCTCCCGTCTTGAAGCGTCGGGTGGCGTCTTCAACTTCGTCTGCTATTCTAGCTATATATGACTACGGCGAGTTTCTTGCATGTCCTCCAGTGCCGAGCCAAGTCAGCGGCGGAGATCGCTGACGTAAGCGTCCAGCAAATCCACGCGATCGGTGACCAGCTCGGTGCGGTCTGGATTGGCGGTACTAAGTTCTTCGACGTCGCCAAGGTGCGCGAATACGCAGCGGTGCGCCGAGCGAAGGCGGCGCGATGAAGTACGCCAAACGTCTCGCGGCCGAACGCGACTTGATGACCGACGCGCAACGCGCCGAGTCCGATCGGTTGTTCGCGCTCGGTCAGACGACCTCCGCAACGGTTCGGCGTTTGTGCACGCTGCAAGGTCGTGCCGAGCATCTCGACGCTCAGAACGAGCGCGCCGGTATCGATCCGCACCGACGTGGCGAGATCGATGCCTTGTTTTGGGCGATCGAATTAATCCTCGTTGAGGTCTGTCCCGAGATTCGCGAGGAGTTCGAACGCGTCGCCATCGCACGCTCCGAGCATCTTCGATTTCGTCGGTCCATCGGAACCCTACAAGCAGTTCAACAGTCGAGCGCGATGTCCGCGCCGACGTACCCGAAAGCACAGTGATCCCAGTGGCAGTTTATCGACAGGACGTCATCAAGAACTCCCTCGGCCAGCCCGAGTCCGACCTCGAAGCGGCCGCGAAGCGCCGCATGCAAGACCGCACCGCGAAGCGCCGCGATGGTCACAGCCTCGGCGCTAACGGCGCGGTCGTGGTCACCACCGGCGAGCGCGCCCCCGCCGGTCAAGGCGGCAGCTTCTCAACGGAAGAGGCTCGTCTGACCGGGGGCGCCTACGATTTGCCCGCCGAGGTGCCGCGCGGATTTTGATGCAGGCACGGTCCAGCAGCCGCTGGATCGCCTCCGATCAGCAGCGTGCCGCCGCCCTCGACAAATTCATCAAGGCGGCCGTCGCCAAGGAGCTGGCAAAAAAGTGAAGGCATCACTCGAAGCTTTTTTCACGACGACCCGTATCCCGTCCCCGTGCGGCACGGTGCGCCACGACCCCGGTCACGCGTTGCTCGGTCATCCGAATGACAAGGGACCGGTGGACGCGCTCGTCGCGTGGGATGCTCTGTCCGTCGAGGATCGCATCCTGCTTTCCATGGTGCTCGGCAACGACTTCAACAGCCTCGCGATGCGCCTTCGCGCCACCGGTCGCTGGGACTCGTTCGAGAAATCCTACGGCGATACCATCACCGCGCGCCGCGCCGCGGAGATCCACTCGTGAGCGGCTACTTCACCGATGCCGTCGAGAAGCTACTGCTATGCGCACGGACGCACGGACCCGGAAACTTTCCCGGTCATGACCCCGCGAATCCACCCGAGTTCGCATCGTGGCTCGCATCGAACATGGTTCGTGAACTCGCGAAGCTCAGCGTGATGGAACAACTTCAGGTGTTCAGCTACGCCGCGTTAGCGATGCTGCCGCTGAGTTCCTACGAAGTTGAAGTGAAGGAGCAAGACTCATGAGCGAGATCCTCGAACTCAAGTCGCAGCTCAGCGAAGCGCTCGATCGCATCGCGTTGCTGGAGAAGGCGCCGATGCTTCATCGGTACATCGCCGATGCCACGCTCGTGAAGCGGACCAAGGCCAGCTTCGTAGAGCTCGCGGCGTTGCTCGCCGCCGGTCCCGACGAGCGCGCGATCGCCATCCGTAAGATGCCGGCCGCGACGACCAAGGAACTCGTCGGGCTCGCCGCTCGCGAAGAACGTGTCGCGATGCTTCGCGATGTCGATCCCACCGTCCGTGCGCTCATCACCCGATGGTTGGATCCGGGCGAGGCGATCTACATCGCGGTCGCCTTGATGGACGAGGACGCGCTACCCGATCTCGTCGAGATCAGGAACACCAGTCAGATGACCCTGGGCTGGTCGCGCTACGACGAGCGCTCGCGACATGCGGGCGGTCGATCGCTGCTGCCGAACGAGACGGCGATCCAGCCGCGCGGCGAGTACGAGCGCGACGTCGCCACGATGGAAGAGCTGCGCGACGCACTGAAGACCAACCGCGTGGTGTGTCGTGCGCTCGATGAAGCCGAACGCCGCGACTGGCTCCGCAAGGCTGTTCAGAACGGCGTGCGATACGCGTGGTCGGCGGCGTCGCTGACGATCACCCCGCTGGTGCTGGACGTTCCGGTGGGCACCGATGCCGAGTTGGCCTCGAGCAAAAAGTCCATCGCCGCGGTTCGCGCGGCCGACAAGAAGTCGCTCGTGCAGAGCGGCGAGGCGACGATGGCGGCGCTCAAAGCCAACGGCAAGCTGCGCACCGAGTCCAAGTAACCGAGTCGCGTCGCGCTTGAGACACACGCCGTGTCTCCACACCCGCGGTTCGTATCTATTCCCGCGATCGCGCGTGCTTACGTTTGGCACGCACGACGCAATACGTCTGCCTTGAAAGGCATCGCCAATGCTTCACGAAAGTTCCTCCACCTCCGAGCCAGCGCGTTGCGTGTTTGGCGATGCCCATCGTACGGGCTCGGAGGTGTTCTTTTCTCCAGCTGAGCCGATCGATCTGAAGGCACTTGCCGGCTGTGATCTCAAGACGCCCACGAACATCCCGACGTGGTTACGGTGGGTCGTCGAAGGTAAGCCGGGCTTCAGCCGCTACGCTCGCAATCGTCAGCGGGTCGCCGCGGGCCGCGGGGCGGTGGCGACGCCGCTCCGCCGCACGGTGCAACGAGCATCCCGCCGCGCTCGCATCGTGGCTAGGCACGCCGCGAAAACCGGTAACGGCGATGGCGATGGCGAACCGCCATCCGACGCCGACGTAGAGCTCGTCATTGCGATTCTGCCGGACGGCACCGCCGACATCTACGTCCCGGTCGGCGACGCCATCGTCCACATCAGCGGCCCGGTCCCGCGCACCCACGCTGACGTCGCCGAGGTGGTCGACATCGCCCGCCGCGGTGCCGCCGGCGACAGCTCGGTCAGGTGGCTCTCGTGAGCGCTCTCGAAGCCGCTCTCGGGCATGCCCGCGCTGGGCGGTACGTCCTGCCGCTGTGGTGGGTCAAAGACGGCGCGTGCGGCTGTCCCGCCGGCGTGGACTGCAAACAGAAGTTCGGCAAGCATCCTCTCGGCGCGCTGGTGCTGAACGGGCTCACCAACGCGACGACCGACGAGACGACTATCCGAGACTGGTTCGAACGGTACCCGGAAGCGAATCTCGGTCTCGCATTAGAGCGGTCGGGTCTGATGGCATTGGATATCGACGGACACGACTGGCAGCAGAAGATCAAGGACGCGGAGACCAAGCTCGGCGAGTTGCCGCCGGCTCCCACGCAACGATCCGGCTCGGGGGCATATCACGCGGTGTTCGCGCTTCCGTCGGTCGGTATCAAAGGCGAGCTGAAGACCGGCAGCGGCGGCAAGATCACGCTGCGCGGCAGAAACTACATCGTGATCGCGCCGTCGAACCATCAGAGCGGCGGGCACTACGAGTGGTTGAGCGGCAAGTCGCTCGACGATATGCAGGCGCCGGCGTTGCCCGCGGCGTGGCTCGAAGAGATCCGAGCGGACCGAGTCGAGCAGTCGATCGCGGTGCCCAGCACCTTCGGAGACGAGTCGCCCGGTCTCATCGAAGCAGCTCGCGAGCGTCTTCGTCGGCACGGTCCCGCGATCGCGAACGGAGTCGACGGCAACGCCCGCACGCGCGCCGCATGGGGAATTCTGGTCAACGATTACGCTCTGAGCCAGGAGACCGCCGAAGCGCTGCTGCTCGACTGGAATCTCACGTGTCAACCACGCTGGACCCGTGCCGAACTGTTCAGCGGTCCCGCTCGTGACGGACAAAGCTGGAACAGTCCGCGCGGTGCTGAGCGCGTGGCCCTGGAGATGGCTGAGAACTACGGGCCGTTACGATCTCAAACCGCGCCGAGCTCTACGCCCGATACCGAGCCGGCGGCGCCGCCCGCGCGTCTCGGAGTCCTGGTCAGCGAGGTCGCCAAGCGCGAACGTCCGCCGCTCCGTGAGTACGCGAGCGGAATGCCCGAGTTGGATCGCTTGCTCGGCGGCGGCATCACCACGCGTCAGCTGTTGGTGATCATGGCACCGCCGGGCGATGGCAAATCCGCGCTCGCGGTGGCGACGGCGTTGCAACTCGAACCTAACGTGCCGGTGCTGTACGCGTCCACCGAGCTGGAGTCTGAGGAGTTGGCAGCACGTTTCGCCGCCAGCGTTCTCGACACCAGTTGGACCGAGATTGCTCGCGGTCGCGGTCCGAGTCGCGAGGACGTCCAACGTGCACTTGGCGGTCGGCGGATCATGATCGTGGGCTCGGAGTTACTTTCTCGAGGCGAAGCCGCGTTAGGCGGCATCGGCCAAGAGATTCTCGCGATGACGAGCGAGCACGGCATCCCGCCGGCAGTGTTCGTCGACTACCTGCAGGACCTCGCGCGCGGCGGCGACGAGAAAGGGGTACGCGGCAGGATCGGCGATCTCGCATCGAATCTCCGCGCGATGTCCCAACAATACGACTGCGCGATCCTCGCCGTGTCGAGCGTGAGTCGCTCGTACTACGGCACCGCGAAGGCCCAGTCGATGCGAGAAGCGAACGATGCCAGCATCTATCTCGCGGCGGCGAAGGAGTCCGGCGACGTGGACTACGCCGCGGCAGCGGTGCTGTTTCTCGATGTCGAACCGAACAGCCCGGGTTGTGAGTTTCGCATGGCGCGGATCGCCGTCGCGAAGTCCCGACACGGCACGCAGGGGTTCGTCGGCGCGAAGTTCTTCGGACGTTCGGGACGCTGGTCCACGGCCCCCGCCGCTCTCGTGTTGGCGACCATGGAGTCACGCGTCGAGCAACGTCGCGAAGCGAAGGTCGAGATCGCGAAACAAAAAGTCCTCGCCACCATCAAAGCGAACCCACGGAAACCGTGGCGCGACATCCGAGCTCTTTGCCATGTGAGTCCGGCAACCGATGCCGATGCCGCTCGGAATCTCATGGTCGCCGGCGGTCGACCGCTGATCGCAGAGGAGCGTTTCGAGGTTCGCGACAGCAGCGGTCGCCAGCTCTTCAAGATCGGCTATCGCGTGATCGAGTACCCCGCGGATCTGACGCTCGATGATGTGATCGATGGTGAGCCGTGAGTTGCGATCACGTGCACGCACGCACCATCCTCGGCGCGTGCGTGCTGTGCGAGGAGCCAACGATCGATGTCACTCGCGAACATCTGCGCATGGCGTGGATGACTCGAACGTGGCGCACGACCGGCACCAAGAATCAGACGACGATCGTCGATGGCACTCGCGTGACGATCTACGTCAAGTACATCGCCAACACCGAGGGTCGGGGCGGCGACTGGGGACCGGAGCCACATTGGTTCTACGTGGTCGCGCGGCCGCATCGGGAGCCCGCGTTCAGCGTGCTCTCGTATCACTCCATTCCCGAGGCGAAGAACGCCGCGTTCGAACATCTGTTTCCGACGAGAAACCCATGAGCGGCCCAGCAACAATCGCGAAGGGGTGTCAACTCGTAACCGTCGCAGAGCTTGCGCAACGGCTACGTGTTTCCCGTCGTGCTGCATACAGAATCGCGAGGGAGATGGTTCACGTGATGATCGGCTCGCGACTTCTCATCCCTGCCGATGCGGTGGAGCGATACATTGGAGAACACACGCGAGGACCAACGTCATGGGAACCATCTACAAGCGCTACCATCGCAAAAACGGCGTCACTCTCGACACGTTCGTCTACCAAGGGACCTACGTCGACCGAAACAAGGTCCGACAGCAAGTCTCGCTCAAGACGTCCGATCGACTCGTCGCCAAAGCACGACTCCGCGATCTCGAACTTCACTCGACCGATCAAGCCGAGGACGCGTCCGAGGTCCTCGGTGCTGCCCTGAATTATTTCATCGACATCGCATGCGCGCCGAAACCGATCGCGACTCGCAAGAGCTACGAACAGAAGTCGGCGCATCTCGGTCGTCTGATGGGCGGCGTGGATCTCGCGGTGCTCAGCATCGAACACACCGAGCGTTACGTAGCGACCCGACTCGCCGAAGGCGCGCACAGTCACTCCGTTCACAAGGAGATGATCGTGTTGCGCGGCGCGCTGAAGAGCGCACGTCAGCGCAAGGTGTGGCGCGGTTCGCTGGAGGACACGGTCCCCAAAGTGAAAGCGAACTACGTGCCGCGCGAGACCTATCTCACGTGGACACAGTTCGATGCGATGGCTCAACATCTGGTGCCCGAGCTGCCGAACAATTCGAAGTTGGACACGGTTCTGAACAGCGAGGTGTTGCGCACCGAGCGCGCCTTCTTCTGTCTGGTGATCGCGTTCACCAGCGCGCGGTTGGGCGAGCTGTACAAACTTCGGTGGTCGGACGTCGATCGCAATCGCGCGACGATCAAGATCCCGAAGGGCAAGACCAAGGGACGCACGATGCAGATCGCGACCTTGTTGTGGCCATGGTTGCTCGCGTTCGGTGAACGCGCGGGCTGGACCGGTCCCATCGTTCGCGAGTGGGGCAACGTTCGTCGTGATCTCGCGCTCGCCTGCAAACGAGCGAAGGTCCCGAAGGTCACGCCCAACGATTTGCGGCGCACGTTCGCGTCCTGGCTCAAGCAGAATGACGTCGACTCAGCCGCCGTCGCTCAGCTCATGGGGCATTCGAGCACCCGCATGGTCGATCTCGTGTACGGCAAGCTCGACGGCGCGACCTTGGCGCGTGCGATCGGTCGTCTGCCGGGTGGTGTCGTCCAGCGTTGTGCCGGTGTCACGCACGACGAGGCATCGGATGGCGAACATGGCACGCATGGCACGATCGCAAAAACGGCAGCAGCTGCGAATTCCCTTGTAGAACTCGCAACTACCGCCGTTTTAACAGTGCCCGGGGACGGAGTTGAACCGCCGACACGCGGATTTTCAGTCCGCTGCTCTACCAGCTGAGCTACCCGGGCGGGTAACGGAGCGGCACTCTACATAGCTCGATGTTCGCTGGCAACCTCCCGATCCCTCGTTCCGCTCGGGGGTAGATCGCAAACATTCCAGGGGGGTAGAACCGCAAGGAATACCGCGGGGTTGCTAGGGCAATTGGGCGAACCGATGGCACAATAGCGACGGAGGATGGCTTCCAGCGACTCCACGGACCAAGCCGTGCGCGGCCTCGGACTCGCGACCGACGATAGCGACGGGACCGAGCTGCTGGGGACTGTTGTCGATGGCCGCTATCGGCTCGACGACACGCTCGGGCGTGGTGGCATGGGCTTGGTGTTTCGCGCGACCCACGTCGGCTTGCGTCGCCAGGTCGCGGTCAAGATCCTTCATCCGTCCCTCGCGGCCTCGCCGGATGTGCGATCGCGGTTCGAGCGCGAAGCGCTCGCGGTCGGCAAGGTCGACCATCCGAACTGCGTCGCGACCTACGACGTCGGGCGACTCGCAGATGGCTCGCTGTATCTCGCGATGGAGCTGCTCGAAGGGCGCTCGCTCGCCGACGTGCTCGAGCAGGAGGGCCAGCTGCCGCCGGGTCGCGCCCTGCACATCCTCGCGCACATCTTGCGAGGGCTCGCGGGTACGCACGCGGCCGGCTTGATCCATCGCGATATCAAGCCCGAGAACATCTACCTGATCACGCAGGGCAACGACCCCGACTTCGCGAAGCTGCTCGATTTTGGCATCGCGAAGCCGATGAATGGCGAGCTCTCCGACGATGGGGTGCGGCTCACGCAGGCCGGGATGGCTTTCGGAACGCCGATCTACATGGCGCCCGAGCAGGCACTCGGCAACAAGATGGATGGCCGCGCGGATCTGTATGCGGCGGCGGTGATCGGCTACGAGATGCTCGCCGGGCAGCCGCCGTTCTACTCGGACGACAAGCTCGAGGTGATGTCGATGCACACCGCGAAGGCGGTGCCGCCGATGCGCTCGCGCTTGATCAAGGGCGGGCGCCCCGTGCCGTCGTCGATCGAGCGCTTGATCGTGAAGGGCCTGACCAAGAAGCCCAGCGATCGCTATGCGAGCGCCGAGGTGTTCCTCGCCGCGATCGAAGCCGCGCTCGAGACGCCGGATGGGGGCGTCACCGATGTCAGCTTCGAGCGGCCCGGCGACACTGGTAGCCAGCCCCTGAT
>JANXOP010000279.1 GCA_025357755.1 Kofleriaceae bacterium
ATGATCGCGGTCGCGCGACGGTGATGGATTACTTGCCGAACGTGCCGGTGCCGGTGAAGCCGGTCGGTCGCCTCGACTACTACACCGAGGGCGTGCTGTTGCTCACGAACGATGGCGAGCTCGCGGCCAAGTTGCTCGCACCGGCAAGCCACGTCGCAAAGACGTATCACGCGAAGGTCCACGGCACGGTCTCGCTCGATCAGATGAAGATCCTGCGCAAAGGCGTCGAGCTCGACGACGGCACGGTCACCCAGCCGGCCGAGGTCCAGGCACTGCCATCGGAGAGCAAGTACAGCTGGATCGCGCTGACGATCCACGAGGGCAAGCACCATCAGGTGCACCGGATGTTCGAAGCGCTCGGGTTTCGCGTCGACAAGTTGCAGCGCGTCGCCTTCGCGAACCTCACGTTCCACGACTTGCGGATCGGCGATGCGCGCGAGCTGAGCCAGCAGGAGCTCAACGAGCTGCGCGACGCGGTCGGCCTCGATCGCAGCGCGGTCGCGCGTGGGCGTTGGCGCGCGGAACGCGAAGAGACGGATATCCCACGGCGCGCGCGTGCGAAGGCGCGGGTCGAAGCCGAGGCGGCGGCCGCGATCAACGCGGATAACGCGGCGGCGAATGCCGCGCGCAAAGCAGCCAACGTGGACGACGACGAGTTCGGCGACAACGTGGACGACGACGAGCTCGAGCTGCGCGAGGCCGCCGAGCTCCCCGATGACGATGATGACGATGATGACGATGATGACGGGCTCGACGGCGCTTCACCGCGTCCGTATAGCGACGACGATGATGGCGACGATGACGACGACGCGCCGATGAAGCGACCTGCGACTCCGGCCGCGCACGCAGGCGCGGGTCGTGGTGCAGGTGCACGCACCGATGTTCGCGCAGGTCGCGGCGCGTCGAGCAGTGGTCCAAGCCGCGAAGCGCGTGGTCCGAGCCGCGATGCGCGTGGTCCGAGCCAGGGTGGTGCAGGGCGCACGGAGGTTCGCGCAGGTCGCGGCGCGTCTAGCACTGGGCCGAGCCGCGATGCGCGTCCCGACGCGCGTAGTCCGAGCCGTGGTCCCGATGCACGCGGTCCGAGCCGTGGTCCCGATGCACGCGGTCCCGATGCACGTGGTCCGAGCCGTGGTCCCGATGCACGTGGTCCGAGCCGTGATGCACGCGGTCCGAGCCGCGGCGCGAGCGCTGGTGAACGTGGTCCGAGCCGTGATGCACGTGGTCCGAGCCGTGGCGCGAGCGCTGGTGATGCCCGTGGTCCGAGCCGCGATGCCCGTGGTCCGAGCCGCGATGCGCGCGGTCCGAGCCGCGGTTCCGATCGTGGTCCCGCGGCACGTGGTCCGAGCCGGGATGCGCGTGGTCCGAGCCGCGGCGCGGGAGCAGGTGATGCGCGTGGTCCGAGCCGTGGTGGCGAGGGCGATGGTGACGCACGGGGCCCGAGCCGCGATGCGCGCCCGAATCGCGACGAGCGCGGCGGCGCGCCGCGGGTCCGTTCGGCCGCCCGGCCGGGTGCGCGTTCCAACCGTGGCGGCGCCGGTGCGCGTGGTCCGAATGCCGACGTTGCACCGTCGACGCGCAAGTGGACCGAGCGCAGTGCGGCACCGACGGGCAACCAGACCGCGATCGGTGTTCGTGCCTCGGGGGCGGAGCGCGAGCTGTGGCGTGGCTCGTCTGGCACGGGTGAAAAAGCCGTGAAGCGTGCGCGCTATGGCAAGGGCGGTCCGACGTCGGATGCCGCGGGGCCGGATGCGCGTCCGGCGAGCGCACCGCGTCCGGGTGGTCCGCGCGTCGATCTCGGTCCGCGTGGCGGTGATCGTGCGAAACCGAATGGGGGTGTGAAGGGCCGTTGGTCGCAGTCGGATCGCGACAAGCGCGAAGCCCGGAAGTCCGCCGGCAGCTTCAGCGGCGGTGCACGCGGCGCGCGCGGTGCGCGCGGTGCGCGGTCTGGTGGCGACGGGGACAGCGCGCCGAAGAGCCGTACGTTCGGCAAGGCGAACCCGGCCGACAACCGCGGTACCGGACGCGCGGCCGATACGAATCGCGCTTCGCGCGGCGGCGGGGGTGGCGGCGATGCAAAGCGCGGTGGGCAGGGGCGCAGCTTCGGCAAGCGGCCGGGTGCACGCGGCCCGCGTCGCTAGCGCGGACCCACGCGCAGCCGGTACGCTTCGCTCATGCCTCATGTGATCGTGATCGGCGATGGCCCGGGCGGCCTCAGCGCCGCGCTGTTTCTCGCGAAGAACAACCTCGATGTCGTGGTCTACGGCCAGGACAAGACCGCGATGAACTGGGCGCTCGTTCGTAACTATCTCGGCATTGCGGAGATCGGTGGCACCGAATTTCAGAAGGTCGCGCGGGCGCAAGTCGCCAGCTTCGGCGTCACCGTTCACGACGCGACCGTCGAGAAGATCGAACCTCACGCCGAGGGCTATCGCATCACGCTCGCCAGCGGCGCGAACGTGACCGCGAAGTACATCGTCCTCTCCGAAGGCAAGGCGCCGAAGCTTGCCCTCCAGCTCGGGCTCGTATTCGACGACAAGATCGGCATCGCGACCGACAAGAACGCGAAATCGAACCTCGATGGCGTGTACGTGGTCGGCCGCTCGTCGCGACCCGGGCGCAGCCAAGCGATCATCAGCGCCGGTGATGGCGCGGCGGCGGCGATCGATATCTTGTCGCGCGAAAAAGGCGAGGACGTCGTCGACTGGGACTCGCCGCCCAAGGAGAGTTAGTCCGGCGTGAGCGACTTCGGCAACCTCGCGGTGGGGCTCGTGATGGCCGGCTCGTTCGCGATCGGAGCGACCCGCAAGCTGCTCGAGCGTCGTCGGGCCCGCAGAGAGCTCGCGTCACGTCCGGATCTCGCGGATCTCGAAGATCCCGACGAAGGCATCGTGGTCCGCGTGACCGGGACCGTGCGCGCCGCAGCCAGCGATCGAGCGCCGGAGCCTGCCATGCTCGTCGCGCCGATCTCGGGCAAGGCCTGCGTCGTTTATCGCGCGCGCGTCACCAGCTCCGGCAGTCTGGTGCGCGGTGCCGCCAAGCCACGCGAGAGCTTCGCGATGGTGCCGTTCGTGCTCGAACGGTCAGGGAGCGAGCCGGTCGCGATCGAAGGTGCGCATGCACTCCTCGACCTGCCGAACATGCTCGCGAATCCCAAGACCGCCGACGATCGCGAGCGCCGTGCGAAGTTCCTGTTGCTCCACGGCTTGCCGTCGAGCGCCGGAGGCGCGTACGAGGAAGTCCTCGTCGAAGAAGGCATGCGCGTGACGATCGCAGGTCTCGTGATGAAGGACGTAGGTGCGCAGCCCGATGGTGAGATTGGATATCGCGACGTGAAGTCAACCCTCCGTCTCGCCGGCGATCTCGCGCACCCGCTCGTGATCGGCGAGCCCGACGCTCGACCCTAGTCCGTGGTGGCCCTGCGCTGTTTTCACGTCTTCGGTGACGCCAAGATGGTTGTCCCCTGCGAGCGCGAATAGGGCTGTGTTAGCGTCGTCGCGATGGAGCTTCGTGCGCTCACCGTGATCGATTCGCTGCAGCCGCAGCTGACTGGCTTTCTGCAGACCGTCTGTGCGGGCTTCATGCCGCTCGAGAACGAGTCTGCTGCGTTCATCGAGATCGCACCGGGCATCGCGATCAACACGCTAACCGATGTCGCGCTCAAGTCGACGACGTGTCGCCCGGGCATGCAGATCGTCGAGCGCGCGTACGGCATGCTCGAGCTCCACGACGCCGACAAGGGCCAGGTCGAAGCCGCCGTCGACGCGATCGTGGCTCAGATGGGCGTCACGCGCGAGCAGCGGATCAAGCCGCGCGTCGTGTCCTCGCAGATCATCACGGGCGTGCAGGGCGAGCAGGCGCAGCTGATCAATCGCATGCGCCACGGCGACATGATCACGCGTGGCCAGACCCTCTACATCCTCGAGGTCTATCCCGCCGCGTACGCCGCGATCGCCGCGAACGAAGCCGAGAAGGCTGCCGATATCCACTTGCTCGAGCTCATCACGTTCGGTGCATTTGGCCGGATGTGGCTGGGTGGCTGGGAGGCCGACATCAAGGTCGCCGCCGAGGCTGCCGAGGCCGCGCTCGCGAAGATCACCGGGCGCGACGGCAAGAGCTGACGCGACGACGATCTGGCCCATCGGGCAGGACCCATGCGCGAAGCGGCTGCTACAGTTCTAGGATGACGACGCAGCTTCCCAAGACGCTACGCGCGCCGTTCTCGGCGGGCGGAGCGAGCGCGATCGATGCTCAACTGGCGAACCGGCTCCTCGGCCACGCGCTCGAGGCCGGTGGCGACTACGCCGACATCTACTTCGAGTTCCGCGTCTCCGCGGACTACGTGCTCGAAGACGAACAGGTCAAGACGCTCGGTCGCGGCATCACGCTCGGCCTCGGCGTTCGTGTCACCAAGGGCGATGCAACCGGCTACGCGTACACCGAAGATCTCGCATGGGAGAAGATGCAGCACGCGGCCAAGACCGCGGGTCAGATCGCAGCGGGCGGTGGCCACGCTCCGGTCGCGATCAACCCGCACACCGAGGTCCGCGCGCCGAGCTTCTATGCCGTGCCGATGCCTTCGCTGACACAGCCCGCGATCGACAAGCTCGCGCTGTTGCGCGCCGCGGACAAAGCGGCGCGCGCTTTCGACCCGCGGATCGTCAAGGTCGAAGCTTCGTTCGCCGAATCGATCAAGGAGATGCTGCTGTTCACCTCGGACGGTCGGATGGCGCAAGACATCCAGCCGATGTTGCGCTTCGGCTGCCGGGCGGTCGCCGAGCAGGATGGCAAGCGCCAGTCGGGCTCCGGTGGCGGTGGCGGTCGCTACGGCATGGACTACTTCGCGCAAGCCGCGACCGATGCCGCGGCGCACGGCCGCGAAGCCGCGCGGATAGCGATCGCGATGCTCGACGCGGTCGATGCACCTGCCGGCGAGATGCCGGTGGTGCTCGGGCCTGGCGATTCCGGAATCCTGCTCCACGAAGCGGTCGGTCACGGCCTGGAGGCGGACTTCAATCGCAAGGAGACCTCGAACTACTCGGGCCAGATGGGCAAACAGGTCGCCTCACCATTGTGCACGGTCGTCGACGACGGCACGTTGCTGTCGTCGCGCGGCGCGATCAACGTCGATGACGAGGGCTACACCGGGCAGAAGAACGTGCTGATCGAGAACGGCATCCTCGTCGGCTACATGCACGATCGACTGAGCGCGAAGCACTTCAAGATCAACCCGACCGGCAACGGTCGGCGCGAATCGTTCCGCTCGATGCCGATGCCGCGCATGACGAACACGTCCTTGTACGCTGGCAAGGACGATCCGACCGACATCATCAAGAGCGTCAAGCGCGGCATCTACGCGAAGCGGTTCTCCGGTGGTCAGGTCAATATCTCGAACGGCGACTTCGTGTTCTCGCTGACCGAGAGCTACTTGATCGAGGACGGTAAGCTGACCGCGCCACTCAAGGGCGTGAACTTGATCGGCAACGGCCCCGAGGTCCTCCGCAAGGTCGACATGCTCGGCAACGACTATCAACTCTCGGATGGAATCTGGACCTGCGGCAAGGACGGCCAATCGGTCCCCGTGAACGTCGGCACACCGACGGTCCGGATCTCGGCGATCACGGTTGGAGGCAGCCAGGTATGAGCAGCGGAGCGCAGATCACCGAAGCGACGGTCAAGGAACTCAAGGATGTCGCGCAGCTCGCGGTCGAGCTCGCGAAGAGGGCGGGCGCTGACGACGCCGAGGTCATCGTGCGCGATGGCAGCGAGCTCACGACCAAGGTTCGCCTCGGCGAGGCCGAGCTGGTGCAGGAGGCGGGTAGCCGTGGCCTCGGCTTGCGCGTGTTGAAGGGGGGCCGTCGCGCCGTCACCTACACCAGCGACCTGCGGCGCGAAGCGCTCGAGGCGCTGTGCGCGGAATCCGTCGCGCTCGCGGAGCTCGCCGAGGTCGACGAGTACGCGCTGCCGCCCGATCCGGCGCTGCTCGCGAAGCAGTTTCCCGAGCTCGATCTCTACGACCCCGCGGTCGCCGAGGTCGATGCCGCGTGGGCGCTGCGCCAGGCGATCGCCGGCGAGGCTGCGGCGCGCAAGGCAGATCCGCGCGTGACCAACTCCGAGGGCGCGACCTGGTCGCGCGTGCTCGGCGCGACGGCGTTCGCGACGAGCGGCGGCTTCGTCGGTGGCTATCGCGGCAGCTACGCGTCGCTCGTCGTCGAGCCGCTGTGCGATGACCTGACGGACGCGGCGAATCCGAAGAAGCGCAACGGCTACTGGTGGACCGCGTCGCGCTTCCTCGCCGAGCTCGAGGATGCCGAGGCCGTCGGCCGCGAGGCGACCCGCCGCACCGCCGCAACGATCGGCTCGCGCAAGGTCGAGACGCAGGAGTGCCCGATCATCTTCGACTGCGAGATCGCGCGCTCGATCGTGGGCACCGTGTTCTCCGTCGCGAATGGCTCGGCGTTCTGGCGCAAGTCGACCTATCTGCTCGGTAAGGAGGGCGAGCTGATCGCGTCGCCGCTGGTGACGATCGTCGACGATCCGCTGATCCCGCGCGCGCCGGGCTCGAAGCCGTTCGACGGCGATGGCCTGCCGACGCG
>JANXOP010000288.1 GCA_025357755.1 Kofleriaceae bacterium
CGCACGAACGCGAGCAGGTCCTGGATCAGCTTCTCGAGCCGCACGGCCTCGTCGACGACGCGCTGGGCCTTGGCGCGCGGCTTCTCACCCTCGGGCAGCGTCGCCGCGAGCAGCTGGGCATTGCCCTTGAGCGATGCGAGCGGATTCTTGATCTCGTGCGCGAGCACCGCCGACATCTCGCCGAGGCTCGCCAACCTGCGCTCGCGCTCGCGATCACGCTCCTCCGCCTGCCGCCGGAGCTGGCGGCGGACCAAGGCGACGGCGACCCCGAGCAGCGTGAGTGCTGCGAGGCTCGAGATCCAGATCGTGCGCTCGGAAGCTGCGCGCAGCTCCTCGGCTTCGAGCGGCTCGACCTCGAGTGCGAGCACGACATTGCGAGGGCCGTTCCAGCCGCGGCGATAGTTGATCCGGCTATCGATCCGCAAGCGTGACCCGACCTTGACGATGTCGAAGTTGCGCGTCGCACGCAGGCGCTCCACACCGACGGCTCTCGGCGGCCGCACCGAGGAGGTGCCCTTCGCGGTGCCCGCCTCCGCGAGGATCGCACCGCGGTTGTCGAGCAACCCGATGTAGCGCACACCATCGTCGGCATGATCGGAGAGCACCGTCGCGAGGTTCTCCGAGCTCGGTGGACCTTCCAGGTCCGCGAGCTCGGCGCGCACCGTCTGCTCCGCCGCGAGCACCTGGCCATTGGCGACGATGCCCGTCGCGTCGTTGACCGTGTGTCGGGTCGCGAGCACCGTCGCGACAAGAGCCGCTGCCATCAGCGCGAACGCGATGGCGAGCGGCGGTAGTCGTCGGAGCACTGTCGGCAGCTTACTACTCGGCCGGACCTTCGTTGCCCGGGCCACGGCCTTGAATGCCCTGACCCTTGTGATGGTGGCGGAAGCCACCGTGGCGACCTTGATGCTGGCGTAGAGCCTTGAACTCTTCGATCGAGAGCTTGCCATCACCATTGGTGTCCGCCTTCTTGAAGGCTTCTTCGGCGCGCTCGTTCTTCATCGCGGCGCGCTCGGCTTGGTCGAGCTTGCCGTCATGGTTGATGTCGTACTTCGCGAGCATCTTCGCCTTCATCTCGGAACGCTTGGCCTGGTGCTGCGCCTGCGCGTCCGGGGTGCTGTCCACGCCTTGCGCAGCAGCAATGCCGACACCACCAACGAGCAACGAACCACAAAGTGCGAGCGCAATTTTCATCTTCGTCAACATGGGGACCTCCTGGTCTGGTCAGGTCGTATTGCGTCCGACGTGCCACGTCTAAACCTCTGGAAAGATGTCGGGATCGCGAATTTTGAGCTGCTGAACCCGCAGCTCTTCTGCAGAATCCGCGTACGCTTTCCGCGTGCTGTTCCACATCACCACGCGTACCGCCTGGCAGCACGCCGTGGGGGTTGGCGAGTACGCACCACCGTCGTTCGCGTCGGAAGGTTTCATCCACCTCTCGACGGAGGTGCAGTGGCCCAAGACGCACGCGCGCTTCTTCAGTGACACGAGTGACCTCGTGTTGCTCGTGATCGATCCCGAACGCTGCATCGAGATCCGCTGGGAAGCCGCCGATGGCGATTCGTTTCCGCATCTGTATGAAGTTTTGTTAGTGAGCGCGGTCGTCGAAGTACGAGAGCTCTGACGCTTCATCCGTGCGCACCGAGCGCGTACGCACACACGAAATATTTGAGCCCCAACGATCGTCGGACGCTCGACGCGTTAACCTCACGCGAGTTCATAAGGAGAACCATGCGATCACGTAGCTTGTTAACCCTCGGCTTCACGACTGCGGCGCTCCTCGGTGTTGCGCATGCGCAGCCCGATGTTCGCGATCATCGCGACCATGGCGGCCCCGCGATGCGGCGTCCGCCTCCGCCGAGCCCAGCCACCACGGGGCCGACGGAAGCACCTCCCTCACCGCGCGAAGAGAAGCAGGCCGCGCGCGCCGGCTTTGTCTGGATCACCGGCAAGTGGGATTGGCACGGCAAGTGGGATTGGACCGCGGGTCACTGGGAGCGCGAGCGCGCGGGTAAGCAGTGGCAGCAGGGTCATTGGGATCGCAACGGCGCCTCGTGGTCGTGGACCGAAGGCGAGTGGGTCGATGGCGGCGCGGCTATGCCGCCGCCGCGCGATCACGATCATGATCACGATGCGAACGACCATCGCCCGCACGAGGCGCCGCCGCCGTCGCGCGACGAGAGACACGATGCCGCGCGTGCGGGCTTCGTGTGGCAGTCGGGCCGCTGGGATTGGAAGAACGATCAGTGGGCATGGATCGATGGCCACTGGGAGCGCGAGCGCGCAAACAAGAAGTGGCGTCCCGCGCAGTGGCAGAACCAGAACAACAACTGGGTGCTCGTCGACGGTGATTGGATCGACGAAGGCGCCCCGACGCCGCCCGACGGAGCGGGCATGCAGCCGCCGCCAGGCGTGAGGCCGCCGGTTCCGGGTGAACCGGATCGCTACCAGGCGATGCACGAGTGGCGCATCGAGCGGCCGACCGTGTCGAGCTACTGGCCTTCGAAGGGCAAGACCGGACGGGTCGTCATGATCCGTGGTCGCAACTTCTCGCCCGACACCCGCGTGATGTGGGGTCCCGATGAAGTCCGCGCCGTGAAGGTCAAGGACGACCTGATCGAGTTCCAAGTCCCACCGACCGCGCAGAGCGCGACGATCCTCCTCAAGGGCAAGGGCGGTCGTGACCTCATCGTCGGCAACTTCGAAGTCGCGAACTACGACGCCGAAGCGGAAGCCCAAAGGATCGAAGCCGATCGAATCGCGGCTGCGCAGTCTTCGTGGTCGACGCAACAAGCGAGGTGGGCGAAGGATCAAGCGGCGCGCCAAGCCGCGCTCGATGCCGATTGGCAGCAGCGCGAGCAGACCCGCGAGCAGCGCCGCGAGCAGCGGATCCAGGAGATCCGCGGCAAGTGGCAGGCGGCCTTCCTCGCCGACGAGGAAACGCAGTCCGAGCTCACGCTCCACGCCGAACGCACCGCCGAGCTGACGCGGGCCAAGGATGTCGCCAGCGTGACCGCGAACCAGAAGCTCGGCGTGCGCATCGATGTCGCGCTCGGCCGTGAAAACGATCGTCACGATCAACGGATGGGCGCGCTCCAGGCGTCCTTCAATGCGAAGGGAGGTGCCCGATGAAGCACCTGATGTTTACACTCGCGATCACGCTCGCCGCTTGCGGCGGGAAAAAGGAAGACAAGGCACCGCCTGCGCCACCGCCCACCACGGGCAGCGCAGTTGCGACCGGCAGTGCCGGTAGCGCCGCGATGACCGGCAGCGCTGCGATGACCGGTAGCGCGGCCGCAGGCCGCGCGGTGGACGTTCCGACGGAGGTCGACTTCGAAGCCAAGGCCAAGACCGACATCACCGACAAGAACGTCGACACGCAGGTGAAGAAGATCGAAAACGACCTGGGCAAGCAGTAAGCCGCTCGCTCGGGCCGCAAGCAGATCGAGTGCTGGCGGTCCGGCCGAGGCTGTTTACCCCTCCCGTCCATGACGTAATATTTCGTCCGCTGCCCTTCGAATTGGCGCGGCCGAAGCGAGGAGCATGTCCATCTCCTCGGTCTCCAGCGTTTCGGGCACCTCCTCGACCTTGGCCGTCAACGCTGCCTCCCTGCTCAAGTCATCTTCGACGACTACAACCAAAGGTCCGTCCACCGCGGACAAGACCGCGATGTCGAAGATCGGGCAGTTCATGTCCAAGCTCTCGGAGCTCGAGAAGACCGATCCGGCGAAGGCCAAGCAGGTGCTGTCGGCAATCGCCGACAAGCTGAATACCGCCGCGAGCTCGGCGACCGGTGACGCGGCAACTCACCTCAAAGATCTTGCCGCCAAGTTTACGAACGCGGCCGACACGGGCGACCTTTCGGGCATCCAGCCGGCAAAGGGTCGTCACGGTGGGCATCACCATGGTCCGCCGCCCGCGGAGGGTGCGACGGCGACCGCCCAGACCGCCCAGACCGCCCAGACCGCCCAGACCGCCCAGACCGAGAAGTACAAGCACCACGGCGCGAAGCCCGATCTCTCTGCGCTCGACACGATGATGGAAGATGCGTTCAGCTCCGTCACCTCGGCTGCTACGGCGTAACCAAAAGACACCCAAAAAGGGCTGCCTTTCCAGCGGGGATTCGGTGGCCGACAAAAAAAAGGCCTGCGAAATCGAGGGTGCGATCGGTCGGTGCGGGTGCACCGATGCAGGCCAGAACGTGAAGGGTGATGCTCACTCGGGCGGAGGAGGTCCTCCCGATCCACCGTGGGGCGGTCCGTGCATGTGCGCGGGATGGCACGCGAGCGTGTTCTGCTCCGGCGGCGTGTCGCACGTCCCCGAGATCGTGCGAGCGCTTCCGCTGTCGTCGCGCGCCGGCAGCGAGAACGAGCACGCATCGCCGGACTTGCCGTTCGCGCACGCATCGATCGCCTCCTGCGGCGGTTTGTGCGGAGGTGGCCGGTCGGCCATCGCGACCGCCGAAGCGAGCACCAGCGCCGCAGCTAGAAAGAAGAACACTTCGAACACGCCGCCTCCTTGCACCTCTCTTTGTGCCCGCGACCCGCCGAAAGGTCGCCTCGTGAAACAGACCGATACCGTTGCCAAGTGTTGCAGCCCCTCGACTCGCGTTACGGTGCAGCGTGCCTCGTTCATGCGTCATCGCGATGTCGATCATCGCGTGCGATGCCGCAACGCCTGTGCCGCCCGCACCTACCTCGGCACCTGCTCCGACCATCATCGTGTCACCCCCTGCCCCAGCCACCGCGACCGTGGACGAAAAGCGCGTCGACGATCAGCACCACCGC
>JANXOP010000304.1 GCA_025357755.1 Kofleriaceae bacterium
CGAGCCCGGCACGACCACCGCGCCGATCCGGAACACCGCGAGCATCGAGGCGATCTGATCGACCGAGCGTGGCATCACGAGCCCGACCCGCGCGCCCGCGCGGACCCCGCGCGCGACGAGCGCCCGCGCGAAGGTGTGCACCCGCGCATCGAGCTCGGCGTAGGTCACGCCCCCCGCCTCCGAGATCAACGCGACGCTCTCGGGGTGGCGTCGGACCCGCGCCGCAAACGCGTCATCAATCGTTTCAATGGTTGCGCTCGCGCCAGTCGCGCTCGTCGTGCTGGGCGCGCTCGTCGTGCTGGACGCGCGGGTCGAGTTGGGCGCGCGGGTCGAGCGCGTCGCGCTCACGCGGCCTCGAGGATATGCGAGCGCACGCCGCGCAGATTCCAGACGACGCCGAACGCGGCGAGCACGCACAGCACGCTGTACGTGACGTCGATCTCCCACCATGCGTGACCGTGGCGCGCGGCGCCAGGCTCGCGATGGTGGTTGTTGTGCCAGCCATCGCCGAACGTGATCAAGGCGACCACGGGGTTGTTGCAGCTGTCGTCCTTCGTCGCGTACCGCCGCGAGCCGAGCCAGTGCGAGACCGAGGTCAGCGAGAACGTCGCGTGCCACAAGAGCACCGTCGAGATGCAGTAGCCCCACACGATCGCCTGGGGTCCCCCGACGAGCCCGAGGATCGCGATCAAGCCGATCGCGGGCAGGAAGTGGTTGCGATCGAGCCAGCGCAACTCGGGGTACCGCGCCAGATCCGGAATCTGATCCCACTCGGTCGCATCGTGCGTATCGACGAGGAACCAGCCCATGTGGGCCCACCAGAACCCGCGCGCCCGCTGATGCGGATCGCGCTCGTGATCGGCGTGACGGTGATGGATCCGATGGTGCGAGACCCACCACAGCACGCCCATCTGCGAGGACATCGTCGCGAGCAGCGCGAGGATCAGCTGGAAGCCTCGGCTGGTCTCGTACGCCCGATGCGAGAAGTAGCGGTGGCTACCGCCCGAGATCGCGAACATCCGGATCGCGTAGAGCACCATCGCGAGCGCGACGTGCGCGACGCTGATTCCGTACGCCACGACTCCGATCACGGCGCAGAGGTGAACCAAGGCAAACAGCACGCACGCGCGCCACGAGATCGAATCCTGTCGCATCGAAGCGGGCGTCTACAAGACCTGGACCAACGGTCGGACCATGTCTACAGCGCGACCGAGCGCGACCGAGCGCGTTCAGTGAATGGTGGGCGACACTGGTGTAACCAGCGCTTTGCTGGAAACAGTGGCAGATGAGAGCGGGTTAGACCGAGACCGCGAACTTGATGAACGGATGGTGCTCGTAGCCGACGAGCGCGATGTCATCGAAGGTCATCTCGAGCACCTTCTTGTCAGCGAGCACGAGCTTCGGCAGCGGCTTGGGCTCGCGCTCGAGCTGGAGCTTCACGCCTTCGACGTGATTTAGATAGATGTGCGCATCGCCGAGCGTGTGCACGAAGTGGCGCGGCACGAGCCCGCACTCCTTCGCGATCATCGCCTGCAGCAGCGCGTAGCTCGCGATGTTGAACTGCACGCCGAGCGCGAGGTCCGCCGAGCGTTGATAGAGCTGACAGTCGAGGTGCCCGTCGTGGACGTAGAACTGGAACAGCGCGTGGCACGGCGGCAGCTTCATTTTCGGAACATCGGTGACGTTCCACGCGCTGACGAGGATCCGCCGCGAGGTCGGATCGTTCTTGATCAGCTCGATCACCTGCTGGATCTGGTCGATGCCCTCGCGGTGCGGTGCACCGGTCGCTTCATCGGTCGGCGTGGTGCCGCCCCAGTGCCGCCACTGAAAGCCGTAGATCGGGCCGAGCTCGCCCTGCTCATCCGCCCACGCATCCCAGATCGGCGTGTGCGCGTGGAGATCGTCGTTGATGTTCGTGGAGCCCTTGAGGAACCACACGAGCTCGCGCACCACGGCCGGAAACAGCACCTTCTTGGTGGTGAGCAGCGGGAAGCCTTCGCGCAGGTCGTACCGAGTCTGCGCACCGAACACCGAGATCGTGCCGGTGCCGGTGCGATCGGTACGACGTTCACCATGCTCGAGCACGTGGCGAAGCAGGTCGAGGTACGCGCGCATCCATGGGATATAGCACCTCCGTATGACGGACCCGCAAGCCACCACGGTCGCTGCACTGCTCGACCGTCACGCCGGCATGTTGCTCGACGTGTACGGCGTCTTGTTCGATGCCCGCGGCCCGCTGCCCGGTGCCGCCGAGCTCCTCGCGATGCTCGAGCGCCGCGGCACGCCATACCGGATCGTCACGAACGATGCCTCGCGCTCGCAAGCGACGTACGCGGCACGCTTCGCGCGCCACGCCATCACGCTCGCACCCGAGCGGTTCTGTACCTCGGGCAGCCTGCTCCCTGGCTACTTCGCGGCGCACGGCCTCGTCGGCGCACGCACGCTCGTCCTGGGCACCGAAGATTCGATCGCGTTCGTCCGCGAAGGCGGCGGCGAACCGATCGCCCTCGCGAATGACCTTCCGCAGATCGACGCGATCGCGGTGTGCGACGACAGCGGCTTCGATTTCTTGCGCGGCATCGAGCAAGCCCTCGGCGCGATCGTGCGCTCGGTCGAGGCCGGCCACGTTCCCGCGCTGATCCTGCCGAACCCGGATCTCGTCTATCCCAAGGGCGGCGGCGAGCTCGGCTTCACCGCGGGCTCGATCGCCCTCTTGCTCGAAGCCGCGCTCGCCCGTCGCTTCCCTGGTGCGGAGCTGCGCTTCACGCACCTCGGCAAGCCCGAGCCGCACCTGTTCCGCGCCGCCGCCGCGCAGCTCGACCTACCGATCGATCAGCTCGTGATGATCGGCGACACGCTCGAGACCGATATCGCCGGCGCGCGGGCCGCGGGGTGCGCGGCCGCGCTGCTCGCCGGCGTGTCGAGCTGGCATCACGCGCGTGAGACCGCGACGATCATCCCCGACTACCTGCTCGCGTCGCTCTAACCGAGGGCTAGCCGAGCTCGTTGTCGGCGTCGAGCGCGTCGGTGTCGCCATCCGAGAGCGGCGAGCCGATATCGAAGGTCCACTGCTTCTCGACCTTCGCGTGCGCGCTGACCTCGGCGAAGATCGCCTCGACGGAGGCCATCTGCGAGAGCGCGTGCCAGGCCTCGAGCGAGGCCGCGGTCACCGCGATCGAGAGGTCCCACTTCACGGCGCTCTCGTCGGCGGGCAGCCCGACCAGCGCTGCGACGCCGGCCGCTGCGAACAGCGTGCGCACGCGGACGACCAGGCTCGCGCGGTGCTCGACGTACGCGTCTTGTAGCTTCACGAGCACGAACCGCTGGATCATCGCAGCCGCGCGATCCAGCTCGAGAGCTCTGGCGGCACCGGCCGCTCCCAGCGCACCTTCTCGCCGGTCAGCGGATGCACGAAGCCCAGGACCTGCGCGTGGAGCGCCAGCCGCGGCGCGCGCGGCAAGAACGTGCGGCTGGTCTCGCCGCCATGCGCGCGATCGCCCGCGACGGGATGCCCGAGCCCCGCGAGGTGCAAGCGAATCTGATGCGTGCGCCCGGTCTCGAGCACGGCCGAGACGAGCGTCGCGCCGCGCAGGGTCTCGAGCGGCGTGACATGCGTGACCGCGCGCTTACCCTCGATCGGCCGATCGATCGTCTGCGCCGACAGCTCGCCGATCACGACCGCACGGTACTCGCGCTCGACATCGTGGGTCTTGAACAATTCGCCGAGCGCCTTGTTCGCGTCGCGCGTGCGAGCGAACACCAGCAAGCCACTCGTCGGCAGATCGATGCGATGGACGAGATAGACCTCGCCGAACTGGCGCCCCACGAGATCGAGCAAGTCACCGCGATCGCTCTCCGGCGTCGGCGCGGTGACCAGCCCCGCCGGTTTGTCGACGATGACGATCGCATCGTCGGCATGCACGATCTCGAACACGGGCGGCGGCTTCGCCTCGGCGACGCGCTCGAGCACCCCACCCATCACGACCTCGACCTGCTGGCCTACACGCAGCGTGCGTCCGGCGACCTTCACGCGCGCGCGATCGACATACACGCCACCGAGATCGATCACGACGCGTGCTTTGCGTCGCGATAGCCCCGCGATGTGGCGCGGCAAGATTTGATCGAGCCGCAAGCCAACATCCTCCGCGGTCGTCGCGAAGGTGGTCTTTGTTGCCGCGGTGGTCACGCGACGAGCGGCCTAATAGCCGTCGTCGTCGTTGCGTCGCTTCTTCTTGCGATCATCCGGCGCGCCTTCACGATCGCGATCGCTCTTGCCGCGACCACGGCCCGGACCGCCGCCACCAGGACGGTATCCACCGCCACCAGGAGGACGATTGAAGCCACCCGCGGGCGGACCGAAACCTGGACGCGGTGAAGGGCCGGGTGCACCGCCGCCTCCACCGTGGCCGCCGCCACCACCTGGAGCGCCGCCGTAGCCAGCGCCGGGCGGACGCGGGCTGTACGGACGCGGTGGGCCGCCGCTTCCGCCACCAGGACCGCCGGCGCCGCGAGCTTCACGCTCGCGAGCTTCGTTGATCCGCAGTTGGCGGCCGTCGAGCTCTTGGCCGTCGAGGGCGGCAAGCGCTTGTTTGGCACCTTCGTCCGTCGTCATTTCGACGAACGCGAAGCCACGGGAACGTCCGGTCTCTCGGTCGATGATGACCGAGACGCTAGCTACTTCGCGCCCGTCTGCTCCAAATGCTTCTCTGAGTGATGCCTCGTTGGTGTTGTAGTTGAGGTTGCCCACATAGAGCTTCGTTCCCACGGTGACAGGTCTCCTGCGTCTCTTGCTGCGAAGTTGAGAGTTTGAACGTAACGGGTGAGCGGGCAGGATAACACAGCCAGTCGCGGGACGATCGCACGTGAATTCCCTAACCAATTTGCGTAGGTAACGGCACTGAGCGATACTCGGGCCCTCATCTCAAAAGGGGGACTTTTGAAGAACGTAGCCTTGCTTGGAACCGCACTGGCCATCGGCGCCGGTGCCCTGGTCGTGACTCACAAGAGTCACGCCGCTGATCACCTCGACGCGCCGACGGTGAAGATGACCGCGAACGCGATGGCCGACATCAACGATGTCTACACGTGGATGTCGCCGGACAACACGCGGATCAACCTCGCGATGACCGTTTCGCCCGGCGATGACGGCACGCGGCACTTCGGACCGTCGGTGCAGTACGTATTTCACCTCACGAGTCGTCCGGGTGCCACGAACGCAGATGCGATCGGGGCTGCGGGCACCGAGTCGAAGATCATCTGCACGTTCACGAGCGACACCGCCGGGCAGTGCTGGATCACGCGCGGCAGCACGCTCGTCGACTATATCAAAGGTGATTTCAGCGGCACCGCCGGTCAGAACAGCGTGAACAGCCACCTCAAGGTGTTCGCGGGTCGCCGCTCGGATCCGTTCTTCTTCAACCTCGGGGGCTTCCACAAGGCGCAAGCTTCGGTCGAGAGCTCTGGTGCCACGTTCGGGGCCGACGGGTGTCCGAACAATATCTTGCCGATCACCGCGGCTGCGCTTCGTAGCGAGCTCTCGGCGACGATCACGACCGCCGATGCGCCGTGTCCCGCGAACGTCGCGGATTGTTTCGCCGGACTGAACGTCATGGCGATCGCGATCGAAGTCGACAAGTCCGCCGTGCTGCAGGGCAGCGACCACCTCCTCAGCGTGTGGGGCTCGACCCACGCTCCACTGTGAACATCATGATGACCAAATTCTCCATGATCGTGCTCGCGGCCGGCTTCACGCTGAGCTGCGGTGACAACCTCAAGCTCGCGCAAGACGCGAAGCTCGGTGGCGGCAGCGATGCGCCCGTCGACACCAGCGGCTGCGTCGGTTGCGCCGCGCCGCCCGCGATCGGTGATCAGATCGATCGCCTCGGTCGGCCGGCGGTCAACACCGCGCTCAACCATGGCTTCGATCCATCGATGGCCGGCGGCGTCGCAAAGGACGCGTACAACCAGGATGGATCACCCGGCGGCTGGGGCACGTACATCTCGCAGTTCGCCGCGAACCTCGCGATCCTCGACGTCCTCGATACCGGCGTGACCTGCACGAACGGCGCGTGTGCGGCGAAAGTCCCGGCGACGCCCAGCGATGGGTGCGGCAATCAGGTGTTCTACAACGGCGCGCTCGCCGGTGGCGGCACCCCGGTGGCGACCTCGTACAACATCCTCGCGACCGTGCTCAGCCACGACGAATTGTTCCTCGATACGACGAAGACGCTCGTCGAACTGCCAATCAAGCACCAGGGCTACCTCGCGGTCGAGCTCAACGCGTACGCCGCGGTCCCGAACACCACCGCGGGTGGGCGCTCGCCGACGATGGACGTCATCGACACGACCTACACCGCGCTGTCGACGGGCGTGAACGGCTTCAACCTGACGAGCGGCAACTTCGATCCGGCGGTCGGCGATGGCGTCGGTCCGCACACCGACGTCTCGAACACCGTGTTCCCGTTCCTCGGCCCGCCGCACACCTGATCGTCGTCGGCGCGCTCGCCATTCTCGGAGCGTGCCGCGGCGATCACGAGGTCCCGGCGGCGGTCGCCGAACCCGCCCACCTCGTCCCGAAGCTCTACCAGAGTGAGGACGGGGTGGCGGAGCTGCACGCGCTCGATCGGAGGATCGAGATCCATCGCGCGGAGCTCGATCCGGAAGTCGCGCTGCTCCTCGCACGCGCGCAGTTCCGCGGTCGGCTCGAAGATTATCAAGAGGCCGCGCGCATCACCGCCGATTGGATCGCGGCGCAACCGAACGATCTGCGCGCGTGGGTCGCCCGCACGCGCGTGCTCACCGCGATCCACGAGTTTGCCGATGCACGCGCAGCGGTCGAGCACGTGCGCAAGATCTCGATCGGTGACGATGCGCTCGAGCTCTCGACCGCGATCGACGAAGCGAGCGGGCGCCGCGATCGCTCGGCACCGGCCCGCGCCACGGCGGCGCGCCTGCGACCGACCGCGCCGAACCTGACCGTGTATGCGGGCAGCCTCGCGCTGGAGGGTGCGTACGACGCCGCGATCGCCTTGATCCCGAAGGCGGCGGCGGCGCTGCGCGACAACTCTCCCGAGACGCTCGCCTGGATGCTGTTCCAGTGGGGCCGGCTCTACGAACAGAAGGGCGATTTCGCGGCCGCGCGCGCGTTCTATCAGGCGGCGCACGATCGGATGCCCGGCTACGTCGAGGCGAATGCTCATCTCGCGCTCGCGATGATCCAGTCCGGCGAGACCACCGATGCCAAGCGGGTGATCACCGCGGCGCTCGTCGAGGATCGCCAGCCCGCGCTGCTCGAGATCGGCGCGCAGCTCGGGCTCGTGCCGATCGCCGAAGCACGCGCGGCGTGGGACCGCTACGCCGAGGCCTTGCCGCGCGCGTTCGCGGATCACGCGGCGCGGTTCTATCTCGCAGGTGGCAACGATCCTCACCGCGCGCTCGCACTCGCGCAGCTCAACCTCTCGAATCGCGAGGTCCCCGAAGCCCGCGAGCTCGTGGTCCAGGCCGCCCTCGCCGCCGGCGACCCCGAGACCGCGTGTGCCGCCGCGGCCTCACTTATCGATGCGCCCCTCCACGGCCAGAAGTTCGCCGCGTGGCAGGCCTTCGCCCGGTGCCACCACACGGTCGAGGCGAATCGCCTGGCGAAAGAGCTCGGCATTACGCCGTAGCCATCGAGCCTCCGCGGTATTCTGGGCCCGGCGAATGCCGCTGCCCTACCCGCACCGCGCGACGTTCCTCGCCAGCACGCTCGTCGTGCCGCTGGAGCATGCGGGCATGACCGCATTCTTGTCGCGGTTGCTCTCGCTCACGGTCTTCGATCACTTCCTGCGCCATCCGATCGTGACGCTCGGCGATGACGACGAGCGGCTCGACGATGGAGAAGGTCGCTTGCTCGATGCGAACCATCCGCAGCTCGAGGACTCTATCGATTCGCTGTTCCGGATCGGCCGGCGCCACGAGGTGCTGTGGTTCGAGGTCTCGGTCGATCGCGCGCGGCCGCAAGCGACGCTGTTACGCGCGCGGCTGCCCAACGGCACGACCGACGAGTGGACCTCGAGCCCGGATCTGCCGCTGTCGCAGCAGCTCTCGCAATGCCTGGTCCAGTGGTTGAAGACCCGGCGATTGCCGATGAACGCGTCGCTGATCGATTTCACCGTCGAGGATCTGCGTAGCGCGGCCGAGCGCTTGAAGAAGGCGAGCGCGATGTTGTCGCTGCGCGACGACTACACGCAGCTGCCCAGCAGCTTGTTCACGCCCCTGCCGCGGCTCGCCGTGCCGTACCTGCGCGTGCTCGCCGAGGTCGCGGGCAATGCCGCGCGCACGGTCGATCCGAAGATCCTCGAGCTCGAGCCCGATCATCCGGTCGCGCTACGCAACCAGTACGTCACGGGCCTCGTACAGGGCACGGTCGAGCGGCGCGATATCTTGCCGCTCGTCGCGGAGGCGCCGATGTACGGCAAGCCGCACTTGTCGATCTGGGGCGAGTCGTTCGCGCTCGATCGTCCGCTCGAGAACATGGGTGTGCGCCATCAGGGCATCGCGGCGAGCCTGATGCCGGCAAACCCGTACGCGTGCCACAACTTCTCGCTCCAGCTCGCCGAGGCGGGTCGCCGCGAGGAGAGCTATCGCTGGGCCGATCGCGCGACCGTGGCGGGCCCGGATTTCGGCGCCGCGCACCTCGATTGCGTGCGCCGGTTGCGCCAGGTCGGTCGACCGGGCCAGGCGTTTGCCGAGGCGCAATATCGATGTCGCGAGATCCTGGATCGTGCCGCGGCGGGGAAGCTGCCCGCGAATGACTGGCAGGCGCCGCATCACGCCGCGCTGCTCATCGCGTTCGTCCATCTCGACATCGGGCGGATCGCGGAGGCGATCGAGCTCGCCGATGAAGCGATGACCCACGTGCCGACCGACGAGGCGACGCGCGAGCAGTTCGGCTGGGCGCTCAAGCGGATCTCGCACTGGAAATCGGACGCCGGCCTGCTCGCGCGCGCGTACGCGTGGGAGGGCTTCCATCGCGGCGACCCGGGGCGCGCGATCACGGGCCTCGCGCGCGGCCGGATCACCGACGATGAAGACGCGATGATCATGATCGATTCGTTGCTCACGATCGGGCGCGAGGATCAGGCCGAGATCGCGGTCCAGCATTGTGCCGGGCTCGACGGTCACGGCACGCTCGGCGATGGCAAGGCGCGGCTCGCCGCGGCGCGGGCGTGCATCCTCAACGGTAAGCTCGACGAGGCGATCGATCACATCCAGATCGTCCAGCTCCGCCGCAGCCAGAGCCGGCACGAGGGCGAGATCAACCGGATCTTCCGGATCGCCGCGATCCGGCCCGCCGAAGAGTGGCTACCCGTGATCGAGCGCCGCCTGGAGCGCGGCGCGAAGAAGCTCGCGCAGCTCGCGGCGCGCGACCTCTCCGATTTCGTCCCCGGCATGCACTCGACCACCGTCCAGCGCGCGCTCGGCGAGACCAAGCAGCTCACGCTCGATCCGAGCTCGATCTCCGAGCTGATCGGCGCCCTGCCCGCGGTCGGTGCGACCGCCGCCGCGATCCTGCAACGGCTCGCGCGTCCCGAGGACGATTCGCTCGAATCCGCAGACAACCTCGCGGCCGAATGGTGGAGCGCCCTCACGCCGGCATCGAAGGATCGCGATGCCCATGCATCGGGCGCCGTGCTCGCGCTCGGCGTCGCGCTGCTCCAATACATCGCCGAGGCGTCCGAGCAGCCCTCGCCGATCGCGGGCGCGTATCGCCACATCGCGACCGAGGCGCTCCATCTCGTACGGCGCTCGCGCTACCAGATCGAGCCGGTCGCGATCCGCGCGCTGCTCTCGCTCGTCGAGCGGCTCGCCGATGCGCCCGAGTGGCTGCTCGATACGTGGCTGCTCCGGATCGAGCGCGCGTTCGATCTCGAGGCCGAGCACGGCGCCTATCTCGACAGCTTGATCGCGGGCCTGCCGACCGTGTCTCGCCTCTTGCGTGGCGACGAGCGCATCGGCTGGGAGATCCGCATGGCGCACGACCTCGCTGTCGATCTGTCGCAGTACGAACCCGCGGCGCGCTTGTTCGAGCGCTGCTCGCGCGCGGTCGAGGCGGGCGGGCTCTCTCTGGCATGGTCGATCGCGGCCGCGCGGACCGCACCGGCGGCCGCGAACCTCGATGTGCACTGGATCGCGGCGCTCTCGAATCCGACCGGCGTCGCCGCGCCCTGGCTCTCGATCGCGGCGGGGTTGTTCACCGCCGGCAAGGCCAAAGAAGGCTTCGCCGCCGCCTGCCGCGGCATGACCTCGGCGACCGCCAAGGAGCGCCCCGCCGCGATCAGCGACCTCGTCGCGTCGTGGCGGCTCGCCGGGCTCTCGATGCCGATCGATGGCGACCAGGCGTACGACGCCGGCTTGCTGCTGCTCGAGACCAACCTCGAGCAAGCGGTGCTGCACCTGCGCTGGGCCGTCGCGTGCGAGCCCGGCAATCCCAAGCGCGCGCTCAGCCTCGCGACCGCGCTCGTGCGTGCGGGTCTACCGCTCGAGGCGATCCGCGTGCTCGCCGCGCACGAGCGCAGTGAAGCGCCGCGCACCGTCGGCAAGATGCTCTACGCGGCGCAGCGCTACGCCGAGGCGGTGCCGATCCTTCGCTACGCCTCGCGCCGGTTCAAGACCGCCGATGACTTCGTCGTCCTCGCGAATGCTGCTGCCGCCGCCGAAAACGATTCGGTCGCGGTCGAGGCCGCGCAGCGCGCCTTGAAGCTCGGCGCGCAATCGCCCGAGCTCCTGACCACGCTCGCGATCGGGCTCTACCGGCTCGGCGATTTCGTCGAGTGCGAGAAGATCGCGCATCAGCTGATCACCGCCAAGGGCGCGAGCAAGGAAGCGCGCACCGCCGGCCTGCACGCGATGGCGCGCGCCCTCGCCGGTCAGGGCCGCCACGTCGATGCGCATCCGTACGCCAAGGATGCGATGAAGCTCGCGCCCGCCGGCGATCTCGCGCGCGAGCTGATGGAGACGATGGATACGATCGTCGCGCAGGGCACGCCACCGGTCCGGGTCTCGCCCGAGGTCTCGATGGAGCGCCAGGCCTTCAAGGATCTCGAGGCCGGCAACTTCGAGCAGCTGGTCTCCGCGATCACGAGCCCGTCTTGGACGATCGCGCGTGCCGCGCTCGCGGCGAACGAGTTCCGCACCGACGACGAAAATGGCATCCCGGTCGCGCCGCGTGCGCTCGAGGCCGCGCTCGACGTGCTCGCCCGATCCGCGGGCTCGCAATCGGTCGATACCGTGCTCGCGCGGATCCGCGCGCTGCGCATCCGCGACAACGCGTACATCCAGATCGATCCGCCACCACCACTCGGCGTGCGCTACACCGCCGCCGAATTCGAGAAGGCGTTCGCGGAGCGCGATCGCCGCCCGCACCGCCCGAGCGCGATCCAGAGCTTCACGCGCTAGCTGCGGCTCCTGCTACGACCTGACGTTCGATCGTCTATCCGCTCGTACTGACTCGGGATTCGGCGGCCACGCAACCTTTTCGAGACCGCGCCGATACGGGCGGCATGAGATCGCAAGCAGGAGCCCGCCTGACGTGGGGCGCGCGGGCATGAGCGAGTACGAGTCGCGCGAACACGGTCGCAGTCACGATCACGACGTGAGCTATGCGTCCAAGTCGCACGCAAGCTACACGCCCGCGCCTCGCACGCCCGCGGAACAGGCGCGCGACGAGATCTTATCTGCGGCGCGCGTCGTCAGCTCGATCACCAGCTCGCTCGAGGCGGTCCGCCAGGCGCACGCTGCAAATGATCCTGCGCGGTGGCACGAGGCCCGCGGAGTCGTCGATCGGTGCCTCGTCACTGCAGAGAAGGACCTCGAACGCGCACGCACGCGCTCACACGACGCCGAGCCTGCGGCCCGAGAGCAGATCGCTGTCGCCGAGGCTGCGCTCGCGCAACACGTGACCGCCGCTGCGAGCCTGACCGAGGCACCTCTCGGATGGAAGCCGGTCGCGCGCGAGGCCGAGATCCTCGCGATCCTGTACGCGCCGGCAGACGGCGCCGCGCGAAGCGCCTTCGCGCACAAGGAAGCAGAGCTCAAGGCCGAGCTGGCTCGGCTCTCGCCCGCCGAGAGTCATCACTTGATGGCTCGGCTGAACAAGCGCATCGCCGGCGATCCGGTCGCCGCCGCCATCGCGCTGCTCGTCCCCGAGCGCCGTGCGCGCATTGTTTCGTTTCTCGGCGATGCGCGGAGGCGCGCGGCGCTCACGAAGGTGCCGATCGTGGGCGGCGCGACGCATCGGTCGAACGCCCCGCACACGCCGATCGACGTGGCGACGACGCAGTCGCCATCACCAACCTCGACCACCGCAGCTGCCGATCCGGTCTCCTTCGAGACGCAGGTTCGCCAGATGATCGACGCGCGTACGCCTGATCTCGACGCGCTCGCGACGATCGACGGCACGAAGCGTCGGGCGATGGCTCGCCAACTCGAAGGCTATCGACCCGGCAGTGGCGATCCACTCGGAGCGCGCTACGTGCGTCTCGA
>JANXOP010000322.1 GCA_025357755.1 Kofleriaceae bacterium
CAAGGATCCCGCGCCGGCGCCCGACGACCAGCTCGCCGAGGGCCGCCGTGCACGTTCGCTGCGCCGCGCGATCGACGGGCTCCCGGAGAAGGAGCGCGCGCTGATGACGAAGCACTACTGGGAAGGCAAGAACCTCCTCGAGGCCGGCGCCGAGCTCGGCATCTCGAAGTCGTGGGCGAGCCGCCTCCACGCGCAAGCGGTCGAAAAATTGCGCGCGATCGTCGACGCCGAAGCGTAGCTTACTAGCTAGCTACGCTCGAGCACACCCAGCGTGCCCATCGCCTGATAGCGATCGAAGAGCCGCCCCCACTCGCTCTGCTCCTTCCATTGCTCGAACACGCGGCGGTCATGCATCGGCCATCGGTAGAGGTCGTGATAGGCCTCCGAGCCTGCGGCAAACAGGTTCGCCAAGGGCGTGCGGAACAGTAGCTTCTCGAGCTTCTTGACCATCGGGGCGCCGTTGTCACCGACCGAGAAGCCCCACTTCTGATTCGCGAGCTCGACGTCGCCGACGATCTCGATGTCCTCGCGCTTGCCGTGGCCGAGGCCCTGCTCGTCCGCGAGGCGGATGTACCTCAGCGCCATCGGATCGAAGCCCATCATCGAGGTCGCGACCGAATCGATCGCGACCTGATCCTCGGACGCGAGCATCACGTTCTTGGTCACCGGCCGCATCGTGCGGGGTCCTGGGCCATCACCGGCGGTCGTGCCATCCATCACGGCGAACATCCCCGCGTGGATCTCTTTCTGGATCGCGAGCAGGTCGACGAGCGTCTCGTGAATCCACGCGTGCGTGTAGTGCTGCTTCGGGTCGAGCAACCCACCGAACGCGTTCTTCATCGCGCCCGTGGTGGTCGTGTAGATGTCGCACCTCACCGTCGGCAGATGGACGACGTTCGCGCCGTGAAACGCGTCGGGGAGCTGGATGCCCTCGGGGAAGAGCTCGTCGAGCACGTTCATCTTCGCCTGCGGGCGATAGACCGACCAGGTCATATCCTCGGGCTTGAAGTTGTAGCGAACCGGGACGTCGTACCGCTCGAAGATCGGTCGGTAGCCATCGGTGACCAGGGTCTGGTTCTGGACGCAGACCAGCTCGGCGTAGCCGCGTGCGCGCAGGCTCCGGATCTCTCCCTCGAGCTGCCACGGCGTGGTGTTCGCGGCGGGAAATGGGAAGTGCCACGAGATGTTGTCCTTGAGGATCGTCGGTACGCCCTTGGGGAGCGACTGCTCGACCCCGGCGAGATCGTGTAAGCGATCGAGATCGTCGAGGATGGTCTCGGGCTTCGTCCTGATTACAGCGACCTTCGAGCGCGCCATCGTCCGGCAGTTAAGCACGAAAACTTGCCCGCCCTGATCGCAGGGGTGAGGGTGAGGCCGTGGGCGAAACTCTCTACAGCAGCAGCTTTCAGCCGGATCCGCGCAGCGCACGCGATGTGCTCGCCTTCGTGCTGACCCCCGTCGGAGCGTTCGCGTCTGCAGAAGATCCGGACGAGCTCGAAGCCGTCACCGAGCTTCTCGATTCGGCAAAGGCCGAAGCGATCAAGCGCTGGTTCTCGCTCCGCAACGAAGTCGCCGCGAGCTGAGGCGCGACGCCGACCGACCGGTCAGCCGACTAGACGTCGGCGATCTGGTGGTACGTGAATTCCATCTTCTCGGTATAGATCTCGACCTTCGACATCTTGATCTCTTCCGAGGCTGAATCCGACCGATCCGGCGTGACCGAAACGATGTCGGCGCCGAAGAACTGCAGCGTGCACAACGTGCGGTGGTCGTGGTCGTAGGTCTCGAGCGAGCCGTGCAGGCGACCCGGGACTTCACCACCCTTGATCCGCTTCATCGCGTGATCGTGCAGGGGGTGCGCGTCGGCCTCCGGGAGGTAGAACGCGATGTTCGGGAAATCGATCGGGCTCGGCGTCTTCGTCGTCCCGCGCATGCCACCGACGTTGTGCTCGATGATGGTCTGCTTGACCGTGAACGAGTCGATCTTCGACACCCGGCGGCAGCACTCGAAGCCGTCGAGGCGGAAGTTGAAGTTCGCGGCGGTCCACAGCTTCTGCTTGTTGAAGCCGAGCGGCATGACGATCTTCTTGCCCGTCCCCTTCGAGAACACGATGTCCTCGACGGACAAGGCCACGGTCATGTAGGCCGGGTTCTTGTCGGTCGCGTCGAGCTTCGGAAACGTGAGCTCTTTGATCATCGCTTCCGAGAAGTCTCGGCGCGCGCGCTCTTTGTAATAGAAGTCGGCGGCGACGATCGCGCCGGTTTTGCGATCGGCCTTGCCGCTGAAGAAGTTCGAGATCCAGGCGTAGAACGGCTCGGACATCGCCATGCCGACCTGGAGCTTGATGTCCTCGAACTTCGGCTTGCCGAGTTGGCGCCAGCGATCGTAGTTCGGCCCCATCTGGTAGGTCATCACGTCGGCGCGGACGCCGCCGCCCTCGATGGATCGGAACAGGCCCACCGAGTCCTTACCGTCGAGCTCGAGCGCGAAGTGCGCTGCGGCATATGAGCGATTGGGATCAGCTGAGGCGGGCATGGAATGAACCCCTAAAGTGTATACGGACCGGTCGAGCTCGTGGGTCTCAACGGCGGAGAGACAAACGAGTGCTTTGTGCGAACATGCTACGGTAATCGGGCGGTTGGCCTTCCCGCGGCCCCTGCCTGGTGCGATGCGCAAACCAAGCCCTCTACCCGTAAGTATCCGACTTCAAACGCCTCCCCGTTGGGGGTTCTTCAAGGGTTTGTTTGCGGGATCGGTCATCGAAGTGCCCGCCATCGCGCTGGGGGTCTGGCTGCTCGCGCGGTTGGGGATGACCGATCCGCAGGTCGAGATGATGCGGATCCTGCGGCTCACGGCGGTCTTCGCCGGGGTCGCCGCGGTGCTCACCGCAGCCGGTATCGGCCGGCTCGCGGCGTGGGCCTCGGTCGACGAGGTCGGCGGCCGCCGCCACGCGATCGCGGTCGCCGCGAGGGCGCATGCGGTCGCGAGCATCGTGCTCGTGATCATCGCGATGGTGCCGAATGGCCACCTGCCCGATCACACGCGCGGCTGGATCTTGATCCCGTTCGTGGGCGCGGCGGTCGGCGCGGTCTGCGGCGTCGTCATCGGTGCGATCTGCGGCGGCGCGGCGCCGGTCCACATCGCCGATGTGATGGCGCTCGCGCGCTCGCCGGGCCACGCGCTCGCGCAGCTCCTCGATCCGAAGGATCTCGTGAAGCTCGGCACGCGCGTCCGCTCGCGCACCCAGCAGCTCTTTCACGGCATGTTCGATCCAGCGGAGCGGCCCACCGAAGAGCCCACCGAGCCCGCCGAGCCCGCGAAGCCCGACAAGCCGCCCGAAGCACCTGACGAGCCGAAGCCGTAATGCGTCGCGAGCTCCGGTCGCTCGCGATCGCGCTACTCGTGTCGCTGCTCCTGTGGAACCTGCCCCACGGTGGCGTGCTGGCGTACCCGTTCAAGCTGTTCGCGACGTGGCTGCACGAGATGTCGCACGGCCTCGTGATGATCTGCACCGGTGCCGAGCTCGACCATGTCGTGATCTACAAGGACACGAGCGGCCTGTCGTACGCGGTCTATGCGATCTCGAACGTCGGCACGGCGACGATCGCGGCGGCCGGGTACATGGGGACGCCGCTGTGGGGCGCGGTCCTGCTCGTCGCCACGCCGACCGCGCAGCGTGCACGGTGGGCCCTGATCACGATCGCGCTCTTGATGTTCGTCACCGTGATCTTCGCGATCGTGCCGACGCCCGAGGAGGGCCACTTCGGTCAGCTCGGCATCACCGGCATCGCGATCGCACTCGTCGCGATCGCGGTCGTGGTGCCGGGCCGGTGGCGCGTGTTCGTCGCGCACTTCATCGCGGCACAGGCGTGCATCAACGCGTTGCTCGATATCCGCGTGCTATTGCGGCCCGTCCAGGTCGTCGGCGGCAACCTGACCGCGACCTCGGATGCGACGCAGATGGCGGTCAACACGTTCGGCAGCCACGCGCCCTGGAGCGTGTGGTTCTGGGCGGTCGTGTGGCTCGCGTGGTCGCTCGGCGTGCTGTTCGTCGCGCTCCGGGTCAGTGGTCGGACGAACGGCGCTAGTGAATCGCCGGGGTCCCGGAGCGCAGCGCCGGGCGCTGCGCCCATGGCTTAGCTTCGAGGTGAAAGTGATCGTGGTGCGCGTCGTCGTAGTCCGGCGACAACACCAAGTAGAACAAGCCCGAGCGCACGAACTGGCACTGCAGGATCTTGAGCACGGCACCCCCTTGCGTCAGCGGTGAGCCGACACAGTCCATGTCGTCGCCGAGCCCTTGCTCGAAGTCCCGATCGACCCGCAGCGTGCCGACCTCGGGCCCCGTGAACGTGTGGACATCGATCGCGAGCCCGTAGCTGTGCTTGCTCGGATGGTTCGTGCCGCGCACGTTGCGCCGCGAGTACGCAGACGAGAACGTCGCCTTCGCGATGCCGAGCGCGTGGATATACTTACCGGCTTCGTCGAGCGACACCGCGAGCGAGCAATCGATCACGAGCGGCTGATCGTCGGAGACCAGCTCGATCCCACCGACCGTGCCGATGAGCTCGACCCCGAGCTGGATGCCCGGCCGAGAGGCGTGCTTGTACGCGAGGTGCCGCGCATCGAGCTCGGCGAAGCAGTCCCCGCCGGAAGCCCGCGCGGTGAGGATGACCAGCAACAGCAGCACGGCCCGCACGCCTCGAGCCTACGCCCGAGGGTGAGCAACGCAAGTTACTTGCGAACGAGCGACGCGAGCTGCGCGGTGAAGAACGCCGGCGCTGCGCGCGCCATCGAATCGGCGATCTCGAGGCTGACGAGCACGATGCCGCCGGGCATCGGCGCGCCCGCGATCACGATGCGATATTGCTGCCGACCGCCCGCCCCGTCGGGGTCCTCGCCCGAGACCTCGAGCTCGCTGCCCTGCCAGCCCGGCGGCAGCGGCACGACGTGCTCGGTCGCGACGACGATCCGATCGAACTGCTTGTGGATGCGTTCTCTCTCGTGCGCGGTGAAGGCTTCGAACGGGGCCACCGCATTCGAGGTCGCGAACCGCAACTCGATCATCTCGTCGGGATCGTGGAGCGAGTCACCGTCGTAGCGCCACGACGCGGGTGCAGAGATCGCGAGCGAAGGCCCGATCGCGATCGGATGATCTGGCGTACCGAGGCTCTTCGCGAGCGGCGTGCGTACGACCATCACCGCGGCCCAGATGCAGGCAGCGACGAACGCCGCAGCGAGGATCCGCGCGACCGGCTCGGCGAGCTTGGTCCAGCGCGAGTGCGGCGACAGCAACATGCCCATCAGCAGACCGAACGCGAGCCCGCCGGCATGTGCGTATTGATCGGTGACGCCGGCGTACATGAAATCGATGCCGACCTGACCGACCGCGACGACCGCGAGGCTTCCCCACATCCCCCTGCCCCACGCCGCCCGGTGGTGTTGCTTGTGCAACGAGAGCTCGGCGAAGACCGCGCCGAGCAGGCCAAAGATCGCGCCCGACGCACCAGCCGAGATGCCAACCGGCGAGGCGAGGTAGCTCGCGACGAACCCACCGACGCCTGCGATGCCGAAGATCGCGAGGGTCCGCACCGGCCCGAACATCTCCTCGCACAGCTTGCCGAGCACCCACAGGCCGAGCGCATTGATCAGGAGGTGCAGCCCACCGACGTGGACGAAGTTGCAGCTGACGAGCCGCCACCACTCGCCGTTGGTGTGGATGAAGCCACGCACCATCGCACCGCTGCGCACGAGCACGCCGAGGTCCGACGAATCACCGACGGCGAGCAGCATCACGCCGGCGACCACGAACATCGAAGCGGTCAGCCCGCGCGTGACCCACGGACCGCGCGGGCGCTCGCGCAGCGCGATGATCGGCGCGGGCGCGGCCTCGACGCGGGTCACGAGCTCTTGGGTGAATGGGGTCAGCTCGATCGGCTTGATCGCGTCGAGGCGCTCGAGCGCTTGATCGATCAACATGCGCGCGCGCCCGCGTGATTTCGAGCGCGCGTTCGCGTACGCGACCCGGGCGGCGCCGGCATCGCCGTTGCGTTCGTGCGCGACCGCGAGCCAGTACGCGCGTGCCCCGCGGCTCAGGTGACGCGAGGCGCGCTTGTCGGTGAGTTGCTCGATGGCCGCGACTCGCCCGGCGAGCGCGAGAAACACCATGCGACCTCGATGGATCCAGATCGCGGCATCGTCGCGACCTGCGCAGACATCTTCGAGCCGCGCGAGCATGCGCGCTGCTTGCTCGAGGTTGCCCTTGTACCCGTAGGCACCGAGGAGCTCGACCCAGACCGGCGGCGCGATGCCGAGCGCGCGGCGCAACGCGGTCGGTTGGCCTTCGCGCGGCGCTTCGATCGTGAAGAGATGCTCCTCGGCGTATGCGATCGCCTCGTCCCACCGGTACGCGGTGAGGTAGAGCATCGCGGTGCGCTCGTCGATCGCGAGCCGCTTTTCGGGAGAGGCTTGCGCACGCGCCGCGGCGAGCGCGACGAGCGTCTGATCGATCTTGCCGTCCCGAATCTCGCGCATCGCGACGAGCAGCTGGCGCTCCTCGGCAACGCCCGAGCCGGGCGCGAGCAGATCCGCGATCGCGAGCAGCTTCTCGGCGAGACCGAAGCGCTCGATGCCCGCGAACCTGCGCGCCGCGCCGCGCACGAGCGGTCCGACGAGCAACAAACACGCGCCTGCGCCGGTGCCGACCGCGCCGGCGATGCCGAACCATGCCGGGCCACCCGCGCGACGATGATAGAGCCCGAGGCCGGCACCGATCGCCGCACCGAGCTGCATCAGGCCGTAGGTCCGGACGTGGGCGTGATAGCGCACGAAGTAGAAGCCCCAGTAGCCAGCCGCGATCAGGACCGAGATCAGCGCGAGCTCGTAGTACATGCGCTACTGCGCCGCTTCGACGAACTTGCCCATCTTGCGGAACTTCTGGTAGCGGCGCTCGATCAACTCTGCGGGCGGCAGATCGATCAGCTCCTTCAGGTGCGCCTTGAGCGCGTTGCGCAGCTTCGCCGCAGTCAGCGCGGCATCGCGATGCGCGCCACCGAGCGGTTCGCTGATCACCTCGTCGCAGATACCGAGCTCGAAGAGATCGGGCGCGGTCAGCTTCAACTGGGTCGCGGCCTCGGCGATCTTCGAAGGATCACGCCACAGGATCGAAGCGCACCCCTCGGGCGAGATCACGGAGTACACCGAGTACTCCAGCATGAGGATCCGATCGGTGACGCCGAGCGCGAGCGCACCCCCGGAGCCGCCTTCGCCGATCACGACCGAGATCATCGGGCAATCGAGGCTCGACATCACCTGCAGCGCCTTCGCGATCGCCTCGGCCTGACCGCGCTCCTCGGCACCGAGCCCGGGATACGCACCCGGCGTGTCGATGAAGCAGATGATCGGACGGCGGAACCGCGAGGCGAGCCGCATCAAACGGGTGGCTTTGCGATAGCCCTCGGGGCGGGCCATGCCGAAGTTGCGATGGACGTTGTCTTTGGTGTTGCGGCCCTTCATGTGGCCGAGCACCAGGACTTCGAGATCGTCGAACTGCGCGATGCCGCCGACGATCGCCGGGTCGTCGCGAAAGCCGCGGTCGCCGTGCAGCTCCATGAAGTCGTCCATGAGCAGATTGACGTAATCCATCATGTACGGCCGACCGGGGTGGCGCGCGAGCTGGACCTTCTGCTGCGCCGACAGATCCGCGAAGACTTCCTTCTGGAGCTTCTTGGCCTTCTGCTCGAGCCGCCGGATCTCCGAAGAGAAATCGACGTCGGGTGGCTTGCCTGCCAGGCCGATCGACAGATTCCGGAGATCGGAAATCTTCTTTTCGAGGTCGATGATCGGTCGCTCGAACTCGAGGATCATACGGTCGGAAATCGGGGGCGGTTCGGTCGTCGACATCGGATGCGCGCTAATCAGCTCGAGCAGGGCTTGCTAGGTACCGCCCCGCGTCGTCGAGGTCAACGGCAGCGGGGTCCGGGTGCCAAGAGATCGTGGCGTCCGAGCGATACCACGAGACCTGCCGGCGCGCGTAATGCCTCGAATTTCTTTTGATTAGCTCGATCGCACGGGCGCGATCGAGCTCGCCGGCCGCCACCGCATGAAGCTCGGCGTAGCCGATCGCCTGCTGGGAGCGGAGCGGCGGCAGGTAGCCAGCCGCGCGGAGCGCCTCGACCTCCGCCTCGAGGCCTTCCGCGACCATCTGATCGACCCGGGCATCGATCGCCTTGTAGAGCGCCTCGCGTTCGGGCGCGAGCCCGATCAACCTCGCCTCGTAGCGGCGCGCGAGCGTCTTGAAATCGTGGCGTGCCTGGTGCGCGCTCATCGGCTCCCCGGTGAGCTTCCAGACCTCGAGCGCGCGGATGATCCGCTTGGCATCGTTCTTCTCGATCTTCGCGGCGGACGCCGGATCGATCTTCTCGAGCTCCGCGCGCAACACCTCGATCGGGAGCTTGCCGAGCTCGTCGCGCAACTCCGGCGAGGCGGCCGGGCCTTCGAACAACCCGAGCAACAACGCGCGCACGTAGAGGCCGGTGCCACCGACCACGATGATCGGTCTACCGCGCTCGCTGATCTCTGCGATCGCTGCATCGGCCATCGCGATGAATCGCGCCACGGTCATCTCCTGATCGGGCGTGACGACATCGAGCAGGTGATGGGGCACACGCGCGCGCTCCTCGGCGGTGGCCTTCCCCGTGCCGATATCCATGCCCGTGTAGACCTGCTGCGAGTCGCACGAGATGACCTCGCCACCCGTCGCGGCGGCGAGCGCGAGGGAGACGCGCGTCTTGCCAGCGCCCGTAGGCCCGACGATCACGACGAGGCGCGGCGGCACCCGCGGAGTCTAGCGGTTTGCGACGCGGCTGCGGAAGTAGTCGCGGATATGCGTGAGCTCGCCCGCGATCTGGCGCTCGCGCTTCTCGCGGACTTCGCTCTCGGAGACCACGAGCGACGCGACGCCGTGGACCTTCGCGTACAGCTTGATGTGTACGCGGGTCTGATGCGGCTGCGCCGTGGGGATGAACACGATCTCCGCCCAGACATCGGCGCGACCGCCGTTGCCGGTGTCCTCGAAGAAGATCAGGTTGGCTTGAGGGGTGTTGTGGAAGTGCAGGTTGTCGCGGTGGCCGCTCGGCGAGACGAGCGTGACGCGCGCGTCATCACCCTTCTGCTCGGAGATTTCCACCTTCGCGACGTCGGGCATGATCTCGGTCCACTTGCGGTAGTCCTGGACTAGCGCGAAGTTTGCGGCCGGTTCGCCGTCGATGATGACGTCGCCCTCGGTCATGGCCGGATCGCTCGCCTGCGTGATCGTCACCCCGGGCGTGCCGGCGCTCGCGGCCGAGGCCATGAGAGTGAGGAGCAGGAGGGAACGCATGACCAGACACAAAGCAAGGCGTGTGCCCGCACGAATTCTGCGAAGTTCGGCTACTTACGTTGCCTGGTTTTCCGGCAGTTGTCGGAAATCACGCACCACCATGACAGAGATGACGTCACCTGCCGAAGCGGCGAGCAATCTCGGCGAGCGGCAGGCGTAACAACACGGGTCTGCCGTGCGGCCCATGGGTCGAGAAATCAGCACCATCCATGGAACGGAGTAGTGCTTCAGCCTCACTCGACGAGAGCCGATCGCCGGCGCGGACGACGGAGTGACAGGCGATTTCGGCGAGCACGTGCTCGAGGCGCTCGGCTTCGCTCGGCGCGCCATCGTCGGCCCAATTTTCGAGCAGCTGGCGCAGGACGTGCGCCGGATCACCGTGGCGAATTCCAGAAGGCACCGACTTGACCGCGAGCGTGGCCACGCCGAAAGCATCGGCCTCGAACCCGACCTGCGCGAGCAAGGGTGCGAGCTGGGTCGCGAGGGTGACGAGCTCCGGGCGGACCTCGATCGTGACCGGGAACAACATCCGCTGGGTCGCGACCGCTCGCGTATCGCTGCCGGTCTTCAAGCGCGCGAGCTCGACGCGTTCGTGCGCGATGTGCTGATCGATCAGCACGAGCTCGCCATCGGCCTCGCACACCAGGTACGTGAGATCGAGCTGGCCGAGATAGCGCAGCGCGCTGAAGAAGCCGGGCGTCACGACCGGCGCACTCTCCGGGCCCGCAGCGTCGAGGGCTTCCGCGGCGAGCGTGCGTCGGCTCTCGGCGGCAACCGCGGCGACGCCGTCCGGCATCGTGCGCTGCAGATCGGACTCCTCACGCTCGGCCGCGCGGCTCGTACGCACGCGATCTTTGACCTGCGAGACCCACGCGCGTGGGCCATCGAGATCGAGGCCGAGCCGCGATTGCGCGCTCTCGCGCATCCACTCGCGCTCGCGCGCGTCTTTCAACTGCGCCGCGTAGGTCTGCGAGCTCGCCGAGGCGACTTGCTCGAACGGCAAGCGCGGCGGCGCGATGCTCGCGATCGCGGTCATCACCACGGGGCCCGCGCTCCCGAGCTCGTCGCGCCACGGTGCGCGCGCGACGCCGGCCTGGATCACGTGGCGCACCGCCGCATAGACCGCGTTCGGATCGGAGAACCGGACCTCGGATTTCTGCGGGTGCACGTTCACATCGACCGCGCCATCCGGCAGATCGACGAGCACGACCGCGACGGGATAGCGACCGCGCGGCACGAGCTCGCCGTACCCCATCGCGAGCGCATGGAGCATGCCGCGGTCGCGGATCGGCCGACGACCGACGAACAGCTGGACGCCCCTTGCCGTGGTCTGCGCGAGCTCGGGGGCGCCGAGGAAGCAGCGCACGCGAATGCCGGCTTCTTCGCCGGACGAGGCCACCATGCGCGCGGCGATCCGCGCGCCCAGCAACGCCTGCGCCCGCGCAAAGCCATCGCGATCGGGCGGCGCCTCGAGCGCGGTCCGGCCGTTGTGGCGCAGCCGCAGATGGAGCTCGGGATACGCCATCGCGATCCGCGCGACGAGCTCGGTCACGTGTGACGCCTCGGTCGCCTCGGACTTCTGGAACTTGAGCCGCGCCGGGACGTTCCACAGGAGGTCCGCGACCTCGACCGTGGTACCGACCGGGGCACCGACCTCCTGGACCTCGCCGATCCGGCCGCCTTCGACCGTGATCCGGGTCGCCGACAACGCGTCCGCCTGCCGGGTCGTGAGCGTGAAGCGCGAGACGCTCGCGATCGCGGGCAGCGCTTCGCCGCGGAAGCCCATCGTGGTGAGCGCCCAGAGGTCGTCGAACGCACGCAGCTTGGAGGTCGCATGGCGCTCGAGTGCACGCACCGCGTCACTCGGCGACATCCCGCGCCCGTCATCGACCACGCGGACCAGGTTCCGGCCACCACCCGTGGTCTCGACCGAAATCACCGACGCGCCGGCATCGATCGCGTTATCGACCAGCTCCTTGACCACGGAGGCTGGCCGCTCGATCACCTCGCCCGCGGCGATCTGATCGATGACCTCGGGTGGCAAGACGCGGATCACGTCCATCTGTGGCGCAATAGCATGCCCGTCTGACCCCAGCGGATCGTGGCCGAAGTGCGCTATAAGTCGGGCGATGCCAGGTGCCACTACGCCATCCGTTGGAGGTCGCGTCGTCGCGGTCACTGGCGCGTGCACGTACTTGGGCGGCGAGCTGCTGCGCGCGCTCGAAGAAGACCCGCGCTACACCCGGGTGCTCGCGCTCGATGTTCGTCCGCCCGCGCAGACCGGCAGTGCGAGCGGACAGGGCTCGAAGATCGAGTTCGTCAAGCTCGACCTCACGCAGCCGACCGTCGACGGCGAGCTCGCGACGCTGCTCGCGCATGCGAAGGTCGACACGTTCGTCCACGGCGCGTTCCTGTCGCATCCCACGCATGCCGCCGAATGGGCGCACGAGCTCGAGGATGTGGGCACGATGCACGTGTTGAACGCGTGCGCGGGTGTCGAGCCGCGTCGGTTCGTCATGGTGAGCTCGACGCTGGTCTACGGCGCGCATCCGAAGAACCCGAACTTTCTGACCGAGGATGCCGAGCTCCGCGGGCATCGCGATTCGCGCTTCGTCAACGACAAGGTCCGCGCCGAGCGCCAGGTCCAGCGCTTCGCGAAAGAGCACCCGAACGTCGAGGTCTGCGTGCTCCGGTTCGCGCCGATCCTGGGCCCGACGGTCTCGAACATGTACACGCGGTTTCTCCGGCGCGTCGCTGCGCCCGTGATGATGGGCCACGATCCGCTGATGCAGTTCGTGCACGAGCAAGATGCGGCGTACGCGCTCGTCCAGGCGGTCGGTAGCCACGCGACGGGTCCGCTGAACATCGTCGGCAAGGGCGTGTTGCCGTACACGACCGTGCTCGCGATGCTCGGCCGCGTGCCGCTGCCGATGCCGCACTTCATCGCGCGGCAGCTCACGAACATGCTGTGGGCGACGCAGATCGTTGGCTCGCCGCCGTCGTTCCTCGACTTCTTGCTCTACCTCTGCGTCGCCGATGGCAGCCGCGCACGTCAGGAGCTCGGCTTCTCGCCGCGGCTCTCGATCAAACGTACGATCTACGACTTTCTCGGCATCGCGCCCGAGGACGGCGCGACCGACACCGCGAGAGCGAGCCTCTGATGCCCGACGACGAAGACCCCATCATCGGTGACGGCGAAGAAGACTGGTTCGGCGAAGCCGATCCACGCGTGCCAGGTGCCACGGGTGCGAGCGCGCGAGGCTGGGCCGATCGCGATCCCGATCTCGATCTGCCCGGCAGCTACGTCCGCAGCGAGCTCGCCGAGAGCGACGCCGCGCTGCGCGAGCTCGAGCGCCGGCTCGAGAGCAACCGCACGCCGGCGTTCCCGATCGATCTGCGCAAGCGCCTGCCGCTCGAAGCGGTGTGATGACTGTCAATTCGGCGCTGATCAGGAAAGCAGATACCGCCCTCTTGTAGGAGCGGCGCAGCCGCGACCGGAAACCCGCAAGTGCGTCTTTCG
>JANXOP010000323.1 GCA_025357755.1 Kofleriaceae bacterium
CTTGACGACATCCTTGACGCGGACCTTGCCCTTGCGCAGGCGCTCGCCGATCTCGAGGAGCTCCTCGACGGCGACCGAGCTGTTGAGCACGGCCTGGAGCATCTTGCGCTCGCCGTCTTCGATCCGCTTGGCGATCTCGACTTCACCTTCGCGGGTGAGCAGCGAGACCGAGCCCATCTTGCGGAGGTACATGCGGACGGGGTCGGACGTGCGCGAGTACGCGTACTCCTCGTCCTCGTCGACCTCTTCCTTCTCTTCCTTCTCGCCACCGAGGCCGAGCGCGCCGGCTTCTTTCGGCGCCTGGTCTACGATATCGGGCCGCCGGCCGCCGGCACCATCGACGACTTCGATCCCGTGATCGCCGAGGGCCGAGAGCCAGCTATCGATCTGATCGGTCGAGACGACGTCCTCGGGCATCGCGTCGTTGACTTCGTCGTAGGTGACGAAGCCCTTCTGCTTGCCGAGCTCGATCAGCTTGTCCTTGGCCGAGGTCGCGGCGTTGCCGTTGTTGCCACGGCCCTTCTTGCCGGGGCGCCCTTCTTCGGCGAGCGCTGCCGAATCGGCATCCGCCGACGAGCTGCGTGCGCCGCGACGATCTTCGAGCTCGTCTTCTTCTTCGTCGACGAAGTCTGCGACGGGAGGAATCGCGTCGTCGTCATCGAGGAGATCGGGGAGTGCGTTCGCGGTCTTGCCGGGCTTGCCGGGCTTGCCGCCCTTCGCCTTGGCGACCGGCGCGAAGTCGTCGTCCTCGTCTTCGTCGCCTGCGGCATCGCCGCCTTCTTCATCTTCTCCGCGCGCCTTGGCCGGCTTGCCGGACTTGCCGGGCTTGCCACCCGCGGCGGGCTTCGCGGTCTTGCCCGCGACGACGGGCGCACCAGGCGCGCCGAGCTTCTTGTTCTTCTCGCCGGCAGGTCCAGCGCCGGAGACACCGTTCGGCTTCGCAGACACTGCGGCCTTCGCTTTGCCATCCTTGGCAACTCCGTTCACGGGAGCTGCCGCAGGCTTCTTCGCGGGGGTCTGCTTAGTCTTGGTCGGGGTCTTCGCCATTGGTCTCTGCCTGCTTTCGGTTGGACGAAATCTCACCCTCGAGCCGTTTGACGGACTCGAGGTCACCGGTCTTGCGCGCGATCGCGAGCTGAATTTCTAACCGCATCAGCTCGGGGTTGCTCGTACCGCGTTTTGCGTCGGCAAGCTTCTTTTGAAAGCCGGCCTGTTCGATCATTGCCTTGCGTACTTCGAGTTGCTCGAGCAATCCCCGCAATGCTGCGGGTGGATCCTTATGGTCGGAGTACTTCCCGGACATCACGGACTTCGCGTACGGGGATGGGAGTTTCAAGGGGGCAAGCTCCATGAGGGACTTCCCCTCCCGAGCGTCGGAATACATGTCTCGAAGCGTATCGTCCGTCAAGAGCCAAAAAGCCTTGTCTGCCTCGGGACTTCCGATCAACGAAGGGTGGTCGGTCAACAGCTGGATGACCTCCAGCTCCTCGGTGAGGGGCGCAACGGTCTTGGGTGACCCGGCCATTTGGCCATTTTGTGGAGCCTGGCTCGGTGCCTGGCTGCTCGGCGACCGGCCCATACCCGCCTGTGACCCCTGCTGGAATCCCTGATTTTGCCCGGTTTGGCCGTGCTGGCGCTGCTGGCTCGCCCGCTGGACCGCCGTCCGGACGATCCCGGTGTCGACATCGAGGGCTTTGCCGAGCGTATCGATCACCAGATCGCGCTTGAGCGGGTTCTGGATCTGGACGACCAGCCGGGCGGCCTCCTCGAGGGCCCGCGTCCGCGCGTCGGCGTTGCCCTTGGCCTTGCCCCAGACCTCGAAGCAAAAGAACTCGATGCCGCCGAGCGCGCGGTCGACCGCTTCCTTGAGCTGCACCGCGCCCCCGCCGGCGACCATGCTGTCGGGATCGACGCCGCCGCCGAGCGGCCCGGCCCCACCCGATTTGCCGTGGCCAGGGCGCGAGGCGACGAGGACCTCGACGTCCGCCTCGACGCAGGTCTGGAGTGCGTGCATCGTCGCCTTGTAGCCGGCGCGATCACCGTCGTAGAGCAACACGACGCGATCGGCCAGCCGCTTGAGCGTCAGCACCTGATCGACGGTGAGCGCCGTCCCCAGCGGCGCGACCACATTGTTGAACTCTGCCTGGTGCAATGTGATGACGTCGAAGTTTCCCTCGACGAGCACCGCGCGGCCATGTTGCTGCATGCCTTCGCGCGCCTGGGCGAGGCCGAACAGCAGCCGCGATTTCTTGTAGACCGTGCTCTCGGGTGAGTTGATGTATTTCGGGGGCGTGTACCCGTCGGGCTTCTCCTCGGCGGGCGCGATCAAGCGCGCCGAGAACCCGACGACCTCGCCACCGGGCACGATGACCGGGCAGACCAGGCGTTCGCGATAGAAATCGTAGTAGCCGCCGGCGCCGCGCGACGAGATCCGCACGAGCCCGAGCTTCGAGGCGAGCTCCATGTCGACGTGCTTGGCCTTGAGGTAGTCGCCGAGCGCGTTCCAGTCGGCGGGGCCATACCCGAGCTGGAACTTCTCGGTGATCTCCGGGCCGACGCCGCGCTTCTCGAGGTACGCGCGCGCCTGCTCGCCGCGCTTGGCATCCGCGAGCACCTCGCGAAAGAACGCCGTCGCGTGCTTGTTGATATCGAGCATCGCGACCCGTTCGCCGCGCGCGCGGCGCAGCTCCGGCGATTCGTCGACTTTCTCCACCGTGATGTTGAAGCGCGCACCGAGCTGCTCGGCCGCTTCGACGAAGCTCTTGCCCTCGATCTCCATCACGAACGTGAAGACGTCACCGTGCTTCTGACAGCCAAAGCAGTGGAAGAAGCCCTTGTCGGGCATCACGTTGAACGACGCCGTCTTCTCGCCGTGGAACGGACACAGCCCCTTGAAGGTGCGGCCGGTTTTCTTGAGCTGGACGTGCTGGCCGATGACCGCGACGATGTCCGCGCGAGATCGGATCTCGTTGATGACTTCGTCGGCGATCATGCGTACGGCTGTCTACTACGCAAACCCCAGCGCAGAGCAATGGACTTTGACCGATCGTCGCTGCGGACGCCAGGAGCGACTAATGGGTCGCGTCGACGAGCGCGTAGAGCACCAGGACGAGCGTCGCCGCGATCCACAGCCCGAGCATGGCCTGGATCGCCTTGGTGGTCCCGGCCGCGAGCTTCGAGCCGTGGTCCTCTTGGCCTAGATCGTGGCGGTGCTTCTTACGAACGCCCGTGGCTGCTTCGTCACTCATACCAGGACTCACATGTACCAGGCTTAGCGGCCGGCGTCGCGCATCAGCCGGCCGAACGCGGTGCCCGCCGAGGTGGCGATCGTCTCGATCGTGACCAACGAAGCATCCAGCGACGTTGCCACGACGAGCACACACATCACCTTGCCGGCGATCGCGATCGGCACCACGGCGAGCTCGCGCAACGTGTCGTCGTCGGGGGCCGGCTCGAGCTCGGCCAGGAGGCGCGCATCCAAGGGGCCGAGCGCCTCGCCTCGCGCGCGGCAGGTCTTCACGGAGCTCACCGCCTGCGGGAGCAGGCCAGGCTCATCCATCGGCACCGCGAGGTCGGGCTGATCGGCGCCGGACCGGCAGAAATATTTCCAGCTGGTCGCCGAGCCGCCGCGGATCACGAACAGCATCGCCGCCTCGGCCGCAGGCGCGAACCGGACCAGCGCATCGATCACGAGCTCGGCGACGCGATCGCGATCGGGGCTGCGGCGGATGCTCTTCGTGGCGTCGGCGAGCGTCTCGGTGAGCAGTTGCTCGAACGCTTCATCGCCGCCGCGCAGCTCGATCGCGGCGTCACTAATCACCGCGCGCTTGATCGCGATCCGACCCAGCGCCTTCTTCGGCCGGCTGGGCTCGCGCTTGCGCTCGTGCGTGCGTGGCGCTGCCGGATCCGCGGTGCCGTCACCGAGGGTCTTGACGTAGGTGCGGCGCTCGCGCCCCGAGACCGCCTCGGGCCCCGAGGCACTCGCGACCGCGCTCTCGATCGCGGCGGCGAGCGCATCGGTATTCGCGCGCGGGACCGCGATGCCCACGGTCGGATCGTCATCGCCGATCTCGACGTCGATGTCGGCCGCCGCCATCGGCACCGACATCGAGTCGCCGTAGTCGAGCTCGATCGGAATCTCGATGTCGGAGTCCGCCTCGTCCTGAAAATCGCCGAACACCGGGAACGGTGGGATCGTGCCGCCTCGCGATCGCAGGAACCGCGCGTCGCGTGCGATCTGGTACACGCGCTCGAGCTGGTAGCGCATGCGCTGCTCGGCCGCGATCGACATCACGAGCTCCGCCGGTGAGACGCCGAGGGCATCACCGATCTCGGCGAGGCCCTCGTCGTCGATCGGATCCATGCCCGCGATCGCGATCTTGCCATCGGCGAGGTGGAGCAGCGGCACGCAGCTGTAGCGCTCCGCGAGCTCCGCCGGAAGCACCGCTTGGAGCTCGGGATTCGCGCGCTCGAAGTGGCGGGCGAGGGCAGCGGGCAAGCCGTGTTGCTGACCGAGGGCGCGCGACAACGCATCGAGGTCGATAAAACCGAGCTCGATCAGGTTCGTACCGAGGCGTCCGCCCCACACGACCTGTGCCCGCAACGCCTGCTCCACCTTGTCGGCTTCGAGCACGTTCGCGGCGACGAGTAGCTCGCCGAGGCGAAGCACTAGGCGACCGTGACGTCCTTGCAGAGATAGACATCCTGGATCGCGTTGACGAGCTCGACGCCGTCCTTGAACGGGCGCTGGAACGCCTTGCGTCCGAGGATCAGCCCCATGCCACCGGCGCGCTTGTTGATGACCGCGGTCTTGACCGAGTCGTGCAGATCGTTCGTGCCCGAGGCGCCGCCCGAGTTGATGAGGCCGATGCGGCCCATGTAGCAGTTCGCGACTTGCCACCGCGTGAGATCGATCGGGTTGTCGGTCGTGAGCTCGGAGTAGACCCGCTTGTCGGTCTTGCCGAAGCCCTTGAGCGCGGGATCGATGTAGCCACCGTTCGACTCCGGGAGCTTCTGCTTGATGATGTCGGCCTGGATCGTCACGCCGAGGTGATTCGCCTGGCCTTCGAGATCGGCCGACGTGTTGTGATCCGCGGTCGCGGTCTTGAACGCGTTGTTGCGGACGTAGCACCACAGCACTGTGAACATGCCGAGCTCGTGCGCCTCGGCGAACGCCTCGGAGACCTCTTGCAACTGGCGCCGCGACTCCGGCGAGCCCCAGTACACGGTCGCGCCGATCCCGGCGGCGCCCATGTCGAAGCATTGGCGGACGTTGCCGAACGGAACTTGATCGTACGTGTTCGGGTACGACAGCAGCTCGGAGTGGTTGATCTTGACGATGAACGGAATGCGGTGCGCGTAACGCCGCGCGACCGAGCCAAGGACGCCGAACGTCGAGGCCACCGCGTTGCAGCCCGCTTCGATCGCGAGCTTCACGATGTTCTCGGGATCCATCATCATCATGTTCGGCGCGAACGACGCCGCGGCCGAATGCTCGATGCCCTGATCGACCGGCAGGATCGACGTGAACCCGGTGTCGGCGAGCCGACCGTGCGACATCATCCGTTGCAGCGAGCCGAGCACGCGCGTCGTGCGATCGGTCGCCGTGAACGTGTCGTCGACGTAGCGCGGGTTCGGCAACGTGAGCTGGCTCGACGAAATCGTCTTGCACTGGTGGTCGAGGAGGCTCGCCTGCGGGCCGAGGATTTCGCGGATCTTGCCAATCTCCATGATCAGGTTTTAGCCCTCGGGCGGAAATGGTTGCAATCTGTCGCGACCGCTCGATAAATAGGCCGGGCTAGGGGAACAACTTATGCGCTTTGGACTCGCTTTTTCTTTGATCGTGTCATCGGCCTTGGCCGCAGCTGCGTGCGGTGGCGGCGGCACCCTCGCGGCCGACGGAGGGCCCGACGTCGGGTTCGACCCGCCCACCAAGACGCTCAAGGCGAACACGCAGGGCAGTGACTCGACCTGGAGCGAGGTCGGTGACGCCGATCTCACCCATTGCATCGCGGACGTCGCGACGGCCACGGCGGTGACGTTGCATACGACGATCACCGACTTCCAGGTCGGTACGACCGTCGGCAGCGCGACCGTCGCCGCGTTCCCTGACATCGAGGCCGGCGCGCCGTTCGACACCCAGACTTCCGCTGCTAGCGGCGCCATCTCGTTCACGATCCCGGCGGGTACGAAGCGGTTCGGCTTCAAGTTGACGGGCGACTTTTTTCCCACCTTCCTCCTCAACCAGTACATCGTGCCGTCGACGGTGACCGCGGGGGTCACGACCGAGCCATCGAAGGTCCAGAGCGTGTCGGCCGCGACCGCCGGCGAGCTACCCGCGCTGATCGGCCAGGCCCGGACGCCGGGCACCGGGGTCCTCGCCGGCGCGTTGCGCGACTGCAACCACCACGAGATCTCGAACTACGTCGTGACGGTGTCGACGACCTCGGGCACCCCGACCCCGATCGCGGGTTCGTCTTCCTACTACTTCACGTTGCTCGAGGTGCCCGCTCACCACAACCAGCAGAACGCCTCGGGTCAAAACGGCTTGTTCATGGCGATCCAGTTGCCGGTGGCGACCGTGTCGTACGTCCAGGCCTGGGGCTTTCCGACCGCCGCCGATCTCGCGAGCGGCACGATGAAGTTGATCAGCGAGCTCGCGGTGCCGGTGCTCGCGGACACCGTGATCACGGGCTCTCTCGAACCGACCCATCCGTAACGTGCCTCGCTGGCGAGACCGCGCGCGTGATCGTTTGGCTCGGTTGGCGCCACGCGTCGCGGATCCGTGGCGCGCGGCAAAGCTGACCTGGTTCCTCGTCGCGGTCCTGGTCACCGTGCTGGTCCGGATCAACATCACGTTGCCCGGTATCGGCCATCTCGGCAGTGCGCTCGTCGCGGTGCTGTTCCTCTACGTGCCGGTGGTCGTCGCGTGGTTGCGCAAGGAGGATCTCGACGACTACGGCTTTCATGCCGCGCCGGTCGCGAGGGGGCTGGTCACCGCTGGGGCCGCGCTCTTCGTGATCGTGCCGATCTTCGCGCTCGGCTACTTCGCGTTCTACGAGATCGCGTGTCACTCGTCGCTGCTCGCGCACCTCGTGCCGCGCAACATGTGCTCGCGCTACGGCGGCCTCGAGTACCTCCACGCGCCGTACGTCACGCGTGACCTCGGCGAATTCTGTCTCGTCCAGCTCGTCGTCGTCGCGCTGCCCGAGGAGCTGTTCTTTCGGGGCTACCTGCTGCACCTGCTCGAGAAGCGGTTCCCGCCCACGCGCCGGATCCTGGGTGGCGGCGTCGGGCTCGCGCTCGTGCTGTCGTCGGTCGCGTTCGCGCTGATTCATCTTCCGAAGGATGGCGACCCGCGCGCGCTCGCGACGTTCTTCCCGGCGCTGCTGTTCGGCTGGATGAGATCGGCGACCGGCTCGATCCTCGCGTCGACGATCACGCACGGAGCCTCGAACATTCTCGTGAAGCTGCTAGACCTCGTCGTGCTCCGATGATCGCGGCCCTGTTCGACATGGACAACACGCTCCTGCGTGCCGACACCGGCATGATGTGGACGCGCTTCCTCTATGCGCGTGGCGAGCTGCCCGCGAAGATGGTCGCGAAGGCGATCTACTGGAGCGCGCTGTACAAGCTCGCGCTGCTCGACATGGACGAGGTCGTCACCAAGCTCGTCCGCGACCTCGAAGGCAACTCCGAAGCCGAGATGATCGCGAAGTGCGATGCATGGGTCGCCAACGACGTGGCCGCGCTCGTCGCACCGGCGGCGCGGGTCGCCATCGAACATCACCGTGCGGCCGGACACACGATCGTGCTCGCGACCGGCTCGACGGTGTACGCGGCGCGGCCGGTCGCGCGCGGCGTGGGCATCGCCGCCGAACACGTGCTCGCGACCGAGCTCGAAGTCGATGCCTCGGGCAGCTTCACCGGCAAGCCGCGCGCGCTGTGCTTCGGGCGTCACAAGGTCACGCTCGCGGAGAAGTGGGCCGCGCGCGAAGGCGTCGACCTCGGGCAGAGCTACTTCTACTCGGATAGCTACAACGACCTGCCGATGCTCGAGCGCGTCGGTACGGCGATCGCGGTGAACCCCGATGCACGCCTGCTTCGTCACGCGCGCAAGAAAGGCTGGCAGACCACGCGCTGGGCCTGAGCTATAACTCGGCTCATGAACCGCGTCGCTGTCGTTGTCGTTGTCCTTATCGCTGTCGCTCTGCTCGCCGTCACGTCACTCGCGCACGCCGAAACAAAGTCGACCAAGGAGGGCGGGCTCGCGATCACGGTTCCGGACGGCTGGAAGCTGACCGTCAAGGACGCGGGGATCACCGGCGAATCGAAAGACAAAGATGTCGCGCTACTCGCGTGGACCGTCGACACCGACGACGTCGACGCGACGAAGAAGAAGCTCGAAGGCGAGCTCTACAGCGCCGTCGCGAGCGTGAAGTGGGACAAGCCGACGACCGGTAAGGTCCACGGCATGGCGGCGATGTTCGTCACGAGCACCGGTCATGCGGTCGGCGGTGATGTCGCGATCCGCGCGGCCGTGATCGGTCCGAGCAAGGGCCCAGGCAAGGTCAACAAGAGCTTGCTCGTTGCACTCGTCGTGAAGGTCGACAAGCTCGCCAAGCACGCCGCCGAGATCCAGCAGATCCTCGATAGCGTGGCTGCGGCGAAGTAGCGCGCGCCATGCGGAGGATTTCTCGATCTCTTTGTCGAACCGATCGAGTAGTGTCCGCGCGTCATGGGTGCTCCCGTCCTGCGCGGCCTCGCCGCGATTCCCTCGGTTCGACGCTTGATCGATCTCGCTCTCGACGAGGACCTCGGCCGCGGCGACGTCACGTCGCAGGTCACGGTCGGTAGCAACGGTCCGGTGATCACCGCCGAGATGAACGTGCGCGTGCCGATCGTGGTGTTCGGCGTCGACATCGCCGCCGCGGTCTTCGCGCTCGTCGATCCCGAGATCTCGGTCGAGGTCTACGTCGAAGACGGTGCGCGGCTCGAGCCCGGTGCCGTGATCCTCACGGCGAAGGGCCCGGCGCACGGCGTGCTCGCAGCGGAGCGGACCGCGCTCAACTTCATCCAACGGTTGTCGGGGGTCGCAACGATGGCGAGGCGCTACGCCGATGCGGTCGCCGCGGCGGGCACCGCGCACCCGTGCAAGGTCGTCGATACGCGCAATACCACGCCCGGGTTTCGGGTGCTCGAAAAAGCCGCGGTGCTCGCCGGTGGCTGCTGGAACCATCGCTTCGATCTGGGCTCTGGCATCCTGATCAAGGACAACCACATCGCCGCGTGCGGCGGCGTGCGCGCCGCCGTCGAAGCGGCCAAGGCGAAGGCGCCGCATCCGCTGCGCATCGAGGTCGAGGTCACCAACCTCTCGGAGCTCGACGAAGCGCTCGCCGCCGGCGCCGAGGTCGTGTTGCTCGACAACATGACCCCCGCGCAGGTCGAGGTCGCCGCGGCTCGTGCGCATGCACGCCACGTCGTGGTCGAGGTCTCCGGCGGCGTCACGCTCGCGACGCTCGCCGATTACGCGCGCGCCGGCGCCGACCTGATCTCGGTCGGCGCGCTCACTCACTCCGCCCCCGCGGTCGATATCGGCCTCGACGTGGCCGGGTGACCAGCGATCTGGAGCGCCGCGGGACGCACTGGCTCGGAGCCAAGCGTATCGATCTCGAGTCGTGCGCCTCGACGAACGACGAAGCCGCACGCTTCGCGCGCGCGGGCGCGATCCACGGCACGGTCGTGATCGCGGAGCGCCAGGACGCGGGGCGGGGGAGGGACGGGCGCGCCTGGGCCTCACCGATCGGCGGCTTGTATTTCTCGGCGGTGATGCGGCCGCCGTTGCCGCTCGCCGACGTGCCTCCGTTGACGCTCGCGATCGGGATCGCGGTGTGTGATGCGGCGCGCGCCTTCGGTGCCGCGGCGCAGCTCAAGTGGCCGAACGACGTGCTCGTCGCTGACCAGAAGCTCGCGGGCGTGCTCGTCGAGACCCAGAGCCAGGGCGGGAGGCTCGATTCGGTGATCGTCGGGATCGGCGTCAACCTCGAGGTCGTGCCGCCGGAGGTCGCGCATCGCGCCACCGCGCTGCATGTCGAGCGGGAGAGGTTCATCGCCGAGCTGATCGCGCAGCTCGAGGTCTGGACCGATCGCTACATCGCGTGTGGCCTCGAGATGATCGTCCCTGCGTGGCAGGAGCGGATGGCGCCGGGGCTGTCCGCGCGCGCGACCATCAACGGCGTCTCGACGGTCGGCGAGCTCGCGGGGATCGACGGCGATGGCGCCCTGCTGCTCCGTGATCCAAGTGGCATCGTGCATCGCGTCCGCTCCGGCGACGTCGAGGTGATCCGGCCCCTGCCTGGATCTGATCGCGTGCTATCACCTGACGCATGAAAGCGCTCCTCGCTCTCGCCGGGCTGATCGTCGTCGCGGGCGTCGCGGCGGTGCTGGTCATGTCGAGTAACAGCGACGGTCCAAGTACGTCGAAGCCGACCGTTGCAGCCGGTGGCTTCGTACCGGCCTCGCCACCGACCGCCACCGCCCCGACGCCGTCGCTGCAACCCTCGCTGCAACCCTCGCTGCCCGTCGAGCCCTCGCCGCCCGGCGTCGCGCCGATCCAGAAGGAGTACATGGTCGGCGACGTCAAGGTCCGCGATCACCGGACCGGCGACCACAAGCAGATGGATCTGCCGCCGAACATCCATCCAGCGAACGGCCCGTCGTTGCCCTCCGAGCTCACGCACGACATCAGCCAGCAGGTGAAGAACAAGATGATCGCCTGCGCGAAGTCGATGCCGCGCGACATCCGCGGCGACAAGCCGAAGGTCGATGGCCAGCTCCAGGTCGCGATCAAGGACCACGTGCTGTCGATCACCTCGCTCTCGCTCCAGGTCCGCGACATCACCGATGCAACCGCGAGCGACGCGCTGGCCGCGTGCGTGAAGGAGACCTCGACGGCGCTCACGTCGGTGGCCAAGGATCAAGCGGATGTCGCGGACTACGGCATCAGCCTGACGTTCGCGATCCCGTAGCAGCTGCAACCGTGTCGCGATTGCGGTGCCACCGCGACAGTGCGTCAGGCTTTGTCACGCATCACACGGATCCCGCGAACTTTTCTCGTAGTAGACCCATGGCGAGCCTTGGTCAGAACCGGTTGATGACCCCTACCTACATATGTATAGTCCCGCGCCTCATGCGGAATGCCGACCGCGCGATTCTGTTCGCGACCATGCTGCTCGTCGCAGCTTCCGGCTGTGACCAGCTCAGTGGTCGTAACCAAAACCGCCAAGGGGGTCGCTGGTACCGCGACGGCAAGTTCCCGGATGCGCTCGCTCAGTACGAGCAGGCGCTGAAAAAGGTCGACGACCCGATCGTCCACTTCAATACCGGCCTCGCCTATCACGGTGTCTTCAAGGCGGGCTACGACAAGCCCGTCCTCCTCGCATTCCAGAGCGAGGATGTCTGCAAGAACATCCCGAACACGAAGCCGGTCGAGGCCAGCATCTGTGTGAAGGAGGGCGATCGCCACTACAACGGTAACGAGTGCGACGACAAGACCGCGTGCCCCGCGCTCTCGACGTGCACCAAGACCACGTTCTGCTCGATGATGTCCGTCGACATCGCGAACCTCGCGGCTGGGCACCTCCAGAGCTGGCTCAAGGTCCAGCCGAGCGATGACTCGCTCCACGCCGAGATCGCGAAGGTCGAGGCCCACATCGCTGACCTCAACGAGAAGCTCGAGGCCGATGCCGGCAAGCCCGACAAGAAGGCCGAGAGCGCGGCGCTCGAGGATCAGATCAAAGACGACGGTAAGAAGATCGATGATCTAAAGGCGAAGTTCCACGTCCGGGACATGATGACCCAGATGTGGCTCGATTCGGACCAGTACACCAAGGCGCTCGACTACTGGAACGCCCTCCTGACCGACAAGCCGAACGACCCGAACCTGATGGCCGTCCTCGCCGGCATCAACCTCAAGGCCAACGACTGGCGCAAGTCGATCGAGTGGTACCTCAAGGTCGCCGCGGCCACCAAGGACGTGAGCGCGAAGGCCACGGCCTATCAGTTCATCGGTAACGTCGCGTGGTCCAAGCTTAATTCGCACACGCTCAGCACGGTCGATTCGGTCGAGATCGCGGATCGAGGCATCGGCGCGCTCCAAAAAGCCATCGAGCTCCAACCCGCCAACACCAAGCCCATCGGCCTGGAGGCCTCGATCTTCAACTTCCGTGGCACCGCCAACGGCGCCTCCTGGGCGACCGCCATCGATCGCGCAAGTGCTCAAGACCTCCAGCACACCTTGCACGTTCTAAACGACAAGGCGAAGCAAAAGGCTGCTCCTCAGCCCTCCCCCGCGCCGGCGCCCCCCGGCGCCGGTGGATGATGACGTTGTCGCCCCAGAAAAAAAATCGATGGTGACTACAACAAACCCCAGTGCCGCGATGTTCGGCAACTACCAGCAGGCGCAGTTCCGCAAGCTGCCGCCGTGGGCGCTGCCGTTGCTCGGCGGTTGCTTCATGTTCGTGTTCGCGATCCTCGGTGCGATGTGGGTCAAGACGATCTGGGCACTCGACCAGGTCGACATCCCGAAGACGTCGATCGATCTCGCCATCGCTCCGTCGCCACCACCGCCACCGCCGCCGCCGCCGGGCAGCTCCAAGCCGCACGACGTCCAGATGACCCCGAAGAAGAAGACGGTCAAGGACCTCGTCCAGCCGAACATCAAGGTCGAGAAGCAGGAAGTCCAGCAGTCGGCCGATGCTGGTGATCCGAACGGCGAAGTCGGCGGTGAAGAGGGTGGCGTTGCCGGCGGTGTCGTCGGTGGCGTTGCCGGTCCGCCTCCGCCGCCCCCCCCGCCGCCCCCACCCGCGCCGCCGCAGAACGTGCCGCCGACGATGCTCGAGGGCTCGCGCGTCGCTGGCGACAAGATGATCGCACCCGACGACGTGACCAAGACCGAGATCGGACGCTCCGGCAAGGACCGGATCGTGGGCTCGTTCAAGCTCTGCCTCACGCTCGATGGCTCGATCTCGAGCGTCAACATGCTCAAGTCGACGGGCTTCCCAGCCTACGACGCCAAGATCCAGGGAAAGATGCGCTCCGAGTGGCGCTACAAGCCGTACAACGTGAACGGCAAGCCAGTGCCCGTCTGCACCGCCGTTACCTTCATCTATTCGCAGAAGTAGCTGAGGACCAAAGAAGCTTTGGTCCGGAATTAGGAAAGTGCCATGGGACTCGACCTCGTACAGATCTTCAAGGACGCCAGCATCATCGTTCAGATCATCACCGTCATGATGATGTTGATGTCGGTGTTCATGTTCTACGTGATCGCGGAGCGTCTCCTGACGTTCCGCGCCGCGAGTGACCAGAGCATTCGCTACGTCCAGGCGCTCGGCGAGTTCCTGCGCCAGCACAAGGTCAACGAGGCGCTCCAGGCCGCGAACCACTCGAGCAAGAGCCCGGTCGCGAAGGTCATGCAGTCGGGGCTCCAGGCCCTGCTCCAGGGCCGCGAGGCGCTGACCACCCAGGGCCCGGACGATGTCGGCGACTTCGACCTCGTCGATAGCGTCAACCGCGCGCTCGAGCGCGTGAAAGAGCGCGAGACCGCGAACCTTCGCAAGGGTCTTCCGTACCTCGGCACCGTCGCCTCGGCGACGCCGTTCATCGGCCTCCTCGGGACCGTCGTCGGTATTCTCGGCACGTTCCAGCTGCTCAAGGGCGACGAGGTCTCCATCAAGGAGATCGGCCCGAAGATCTCCGAAGCGCTCGTGTCGACCGCACTCGGCCTCGGCGTCGCCATCATCGGCGCCATGGCGTTCAACTACTTCACGTCGCGCGTCGAGAACTACGTCATCGACATGAACGACGTGTCGAGCGAGTTCATCGACTACGTGCTGCGCGAGGGTCGGGGCTAGCCAGTGAGCCACGCACGAGCCGGACACGCGCACCGCCGGTGGCGCATCTCGGGGAAAAAGGCTCACGCCGATGCCGTGCGTAACGACATCAACGTGACGCCGCTCGTCGACGTCATGCTCGTGCTCCTCATCATCTTCATGCTGATGTCGATGCTCATGGGGCGCGGTCAAGAAGTGACCATCCCGCGCGCCAAGAACATCTCGAGCCAGCCGGACATGCTCCAACCGATCATCTCGATCGACGAGAAGGGCGTGCTGTACGTCGAGAAGCGCAAGGTCGGCGAGATCGACAAGCACAACCTCGAAGTCACGGGCGAGCTCGTCAAAGCGGTGTGGGCGAAGAAGCCGCGCGGCAAAGACAAGATCTACATCAAGGCCGAGCAAAATCTCCCGTACTCCACCGTCTACCCGGTGCTCGAGTACCTCAACAAGACCCTCCAACTCGAGGCGATCGACTTGGCTGTTGCCGAGTCGGCGAAGTAAGGACCACGCGCCATGGGCATGAGTACTGGCGGCGGTGGAAATTCCGTCAAGAACGACATCAACGTGACCCCGTTGATCGACGTGCTCCTGGTGCTGCTGATCATCTTCCTCGTGATCATCCCGATCATGATGAAGATGGAGACGCTGCAGGTGCCGCGTCAGATCGACGACAACGAGCAGCCTGACCCCGATGCGAGCCAGCTGACCATCAAGGTCAAGGCGGACCTCCAGATGTCGTTCAACGACGGCACCGGAACGCCCGACGTGCCGGTCGCCACCCAGGCGGATGTCGCCAAGCTCCTGCGCCCGAAGCTCGAAGCGCTTCACATGGGCAAGGAGAAGGTCGTGTTCGTCGACTTCGAGGATCCGGTCCCGTGGAAGTTCGTCGTCTCGACGATGGACTCGATCCGCAGCATGGCGAGCGACGCGAGCCACGACGACATCAAGGTCGCCTTGAAGCTCAAAGACGACAAAGCGCCGGCCAAGCCGTAGCGCGCGTCCCGTCTCGGACTGCCGGATGCCCCGGAGGTGAAACCAGCCCTTCGGGGCTTTTTTCGTTTTCGGGGCCTGCTGGGTGCGACACCGTTCGCGACCCGTACTGATGATCTGTCACGTGCGGTGATCACGTCGCATGAAGCGATCGCAACGCAAGTGATACAAGCAAGGGAACTGCTTGACACATTGGCGTCGTTCTCGCTACAAGCGGTCGTTTTTAACGGGTGTACTTCTCGTCGAGGAGCTTAGAAATGTTGGCTCGCTTTGGGATCATTTTAGCAATCGTGAGTGCGATCGGTACGGCATGTACTGATCAGAGCAGCTTCACGAACCTCAATCCCGATGGACCGCCGGCGATCGCCGAAGTTCGTCTGAAAGAAACGTACACGACCTCGACATCGACGGCCTTCCTGCCGCGTCGCGTGTTCGCGTTCGGAACGTTTCCTGACGCGACCACCGACCTCGATCATCCGGTCACGACGGCCGCGGTGGCGGGACAATCGATCCGCATCATCATGGACGAGATCCTGATCGGGAACTCGCTCGAGCAGCTCCAGTGCCGCGCACCGATCAATGCGGCTGGCGCGTTCAGCTCGGTCCCGCTCGGTGCCACGCCCGACGACATCGCGCTCTGCTCGGTCAACTCCGATTCGCTCAAGGCCGCCTGTCACGGTGACCATGCGGTCTGCATCTGCGCGATCGATACCGGTTGCGGATCGATCCCGGTCGGCGACCCGGTCGGCGTCCTCGATATCAACAATGACGGCGCGGCGGACAACACCAGCTTCATGCCGGGCGCGGTGGGCCTGAGCTGCGGTGGAGTTGCCGTGCCCATCGACCTCGACCAGAGCTACTGGAACCCGTCGGGCGATCAACAGGTCCCCGCGATGGGTGGATACGACGCTCTCGGCCCGGCCATCGTGCTCGTGCCGGCCGGCGGTACGATCCCGACGAACTCGACCTGCGGCCTGACCTTTGCCCCGAACGTCACGGACAAGCAGGGCAACCGGGTCTGCACCCCCGCCGCGGGTCGTCCCGCGGACTGCACCGGCGCGATCGAGGACTGCAAGGCGGCCCTCGACTGCACCGCCGGTGACGTCTCGGCGTTCTCCTTCAAGTCCGAAGCGCTCCGCCTGACCGTGCTCGGTATCGTCGATGGTGGCTCGGGCGTCGACGGCACCCAGCCGATCTCTGTAAATTCGAACGCGCCACTCGCCGCCGCCTCGCTGTCCAGCATCACGTTCTCGCCGGCCGCGACCTTCACGATCTCGCAGCCCAACGCGTCGCAGATCAAGTTCACGTTCACGACTCCGTTGCTGCCGGCTACGAAGTACACGATCACGTTCCCGACCACTGTGACCGACAGCTTCGGCATCGGGTTGCCAGCAACGAAGACGATCACCTTCACGACCGCCTAGGACCACCCCGATGAAAACTCGTAATTTACTCATCGCGTCGATCCTCGGCGTCTCCGGGCTCGCAGCGCACCTCGTCGCTCCAAACCTCGCGGCTGCCCAGTCGGCGACCACGGGCGCCATCCAGGGCACAGTTGCCGACCAAAAAGACGGTAGCGCACTCGCTGGCGTGACCGTCATCGCGACCTCGCCTGCGCTCGCGCAGACGCAGACCGCGATCACGGACGACAAGGGCACGTACAAGATCAACGATCTGCCACCGGGTGACTACCTCGTCACGTTCTACTACGCCGACATCACCATCGAGCACAGTGGCATCCACGTCGGCATCGGCAAGGCGACGCCGGTGTTCCAGAAGATCAACCAGGCGCAGGCCGGTGGCGAAGTCGTCCACGTGACCGCGACCGCCCCGACGATCGACCCGACGTCGACGACTCAGGGCATCACGATCGACAAGAACTACATCAAGAACATTCCGGTCCCGGGCCGCACGTTCGAAGCCGCCCTCGGCGCGGCCGCCGGCTCGCAGGGCGACGCGCTCGGCACCTCGTTTTCGGGTAGCTCCTCGCTCGAGAACCAGTACTACGTCGACGGCGTCAACACGACGAACCTGACCTTCGGCACGGTCGGTTCACCGGTCATCAACGACTTCATCGAAGAGATCGAGGTCATCACCGGCGGCTACAATGCCGAGTACGGTCGCGCGACGGGCGGCATCGTCAACGTCGTCACCAAGTCCGGCTCGAACGAGTTCAAGGGCTCGATCTTCGGTTACTGGCAGCCTGGCGCGCTGACCGCCGCCGCGAAGACCACGCCGATCAACGCGTCGTCGATCGACGTCACGGGCAACACCGCCTACAACGCCGACTTCGGGTTCGAAATCGGCGGTCCGATCATCAAGGACAAGCTGTGGTTCTTCGTCGGGTTCGCGCCGCAGTTCGCGTCGGTGGATTACACCCGCACGATCAAGCGCCAGACCGATTGCCGCACCACCGCGAACACCGCGGCAGGCATCCCGCAAGGCTCGATCCCGGGCCTGTCGGCCTGTGACAGCAAGTACGGCGACGCGACGGCGGACGTCGATCCCCGCACCGGCTTCTACATCACCGACAACGTCGACAGCGAGATTCGCAACGCGCACTCGACCGCGTACAACGCGCTCGCGAAGATCAACTACGCGGCGACCCCGGAGCACCAGGGACAGCTGACGTTCGAGGCACTGCCATCGAACTCGACGCAGCCCGGCCTCTACGGCCCGGCCGCGGTCGGTCAAACGACGAGCGCGTTCACGACCGACATCTCCGGCAAGTGGACCTCGAAGTTCAACGACAACAAGACCGAGGTCGAGGCGGTCATCGGCTACCACCGCGAGTCTTTCAAGACGAGCGCCATCGCGCCGGACGATCCGAACTACGGCAACAGCCAGCCCTCGCAGGTCCTGTTCGATGGCGATCTCAACCGCTGGGGCCCTGGCTTCGGCGAGACCGCTCAGGTCAACAGCTACGGCGGTTGTAAGGACGGCACGGCGGCCACGGCCGATCCGTACCCGCTCATCACGAACTGCCCGATGTCGACCACCCAGCCATACTACATCGGTGGTCCTGGCTCGCTGTTCGACGATGTCGAGCAGCGCCGCAGCGCGAAGCTGTCGATCACGCACCGCGTGAAGGCAGCCGGCAGCCACGAGTTCAAGGCTGGCGTCGACATCGAGGACAACATCTCGAGCAAGGCTCGCGTCTACTCGGGCAATGATGCCACTAACGGTGGCGTGTTCATCCAGAACGACGTCAACGGCGGCGTCGTCTACCTCGACCGCTGGGTCCAGCTCACCACGAACGACAACACGGCCCCGCGCTTCGCACAGACCTGCCGTACACCGAATCCCTCGGGCACGACGGGTGTCATGGGCTCGGGCACGCTGTCCTTCAAGTGCGACTACCTCGGTGGCGCGGTCGGCTCGCCGAACACGCAGATCCAGGGCAACACGACCAACTGGGCCGCGTACATCCGCGATTCGTGGCAGATCCAGCCGAACCTGACCCTCAACGTCGGTCTGCGCTACGAAGAACAGCGGCTCCGCTACGCTGACTTCCTGCAGAACACGGTCGACCCGCTCACCGGCGAGACGCTCGGTACGAACGCGATGACCCTCACGGGTAACTTCGCTCCTCGTATCGGTCTCCTCTACGACTGGACGAAGGAAGGCCGCTCGAAGATCTACGCCCACTGGGGTCGGTTCTACGAGTCGGTCCCGATGGACATCAACGACCGTTCGTTCGGCGGCGAGGTCCGGTACGAGCAGATCTCGTCGGCAAAGAACTGCGGTACGACGGCTCAGAACCAGGGCCCGCAGATCGGCGCGCCCGACGGTATCGGCTGCGCGATGAACGCCGCCAACGTCGGCGACCTTCGCGAGACCCTGATCGGCGCGAGCGGCGTGCTCGTCGCCCCCGGGATCCAGTCGCAGTACATGGACGAGTTCATCTCGGGCTTCGAGTACGAGGTCCTCGACGATTTGAAGATCGGCGTGTCGTACCAGAACCGCCGCCTCGGTCGCGTGATCGAGGACTTCTCGACCGACGGTGCGAACACGTACGTCATCGGTAACCCGGGCGAGTTCTCTTCGGCAGAAGAGACCAAGCTGGAGAACCGGATCGCCACGACGGACGATGCGAAGGAGAAGGCCCGCCTGAGCAGCCAGCTCAAGCTGTTCCAGGGCAGCCGGATCTTTGACAAGCCGCGCCGCGATTACAACGCGCTGCAGTTCACGCTGACTCGCCGCTTCTCGAAGAAGCTGTACGTCCAGGGTTCGTACACGTACTCGCGTACCGAGGGTAACTACCCGGGTCTGTTCTCGTCGACCAACGGTCAGGTCGACCCGAACATCTCGTCGCAGTACGACCTCGTCGAGCTCCTCGAGAACCACAACGGCGCGCTGCCGCAGGATCGTCCTCACTACATCAAGCTCGACGGCTACTACACGTTCGATCTCAAGAAGGCCGGCGAGCTGACGGTCGGCATCCGCTTCCGCGCACTCTCGGGTACGCCGGAGAACGCCCTCGCGGGTCACTACCTGTACGGCGCGAACGAGTCGTTCCTGCTACCGCAGGGTCAGCTCGGACGGACCGACTTCGACCACGGTCTCGACTTGCACGTGGGCTACTCGCACAAGCTCAACAAGAACATGAACCTCGAGGTCTTCTTCGACATCTACAACATCTATAACCGCCAGGGCACGGCGTCGGTGGACAACACCTACGCGCCGTACTTCAAGCTCTCGTCGGCGGGTGTTGCGGGTGAGCAGCAGAACGCGAACCCGGTCTCGGGTGGCACGTACGAGGACCTCATCTGGGTCAAGGAGATCGACTCGAGCGGCAACGAGAGCTCCAAGCCGATCGGTCGCAACCCGAACTTCCTCAACACCATCGGCCGCTACGGCCCGGCGTACGGTCGCATCGGCGCCCGCCTCACGTTCTAACCAGAACGCGAGTGAGGCGCGGACCCGGTGGCGGGTCCGCAAGAACGGCGACGTGAACGATCTCACGTCGCCGTTCGCACTTTCGGCGCCTTCGCGGTCGGGATGTCCTGACAGGCAGGTGTCACAACCGCGTGCTACCCAGGCGTAGTGGAGCGCGATTTTCTCAATCCCGAACAGCGCGCCGCCGTCTCGCACGGCGATGGGCCGCTCATGGTGTTGGCGGGTGCGGGCACGGGCAAGACCCGCGTCCTGGTCCATCGGATCGCGCACCTCGTCGAGACCGGCTGCGATCCACGCAGCATCCTCGCGGTCACCTTCACGAACAAGGCGGCCGGGGAGATGCGCCACCGTCTCCGCCAGCTGCTCGGTGCGCGCGCCGATGCGATGTGGATCGGGACATTCCACGCGACCTGTGCGCGGCTGCTGCGCAAGTACGGCGAGGTCCTCGGGCTGACCCGTAGCTTCGTGATCTTCGACGACGGCGATCAGATGAAGTTGATCGAGCGGCTGTTGAAGGAGCACGGGCTGGACGACCAGGTCTCGGCACGCACGATCTTGTCGCGCTTCGATCGCGCGAAGAACCGCGGCGTGAGCCCGCTCGAGGTCCAGACCGGCTCGTTCGACGACATCGTCGAGAAGATCTATCCGCTCTACGAAAAGCAGCTCGCGAAGGAGAACGCGGTCGACTTCAACGACCTGCTGCTCAAGACCCTCGCGCTGTTCGAGAAGCCCGAGACCAAGCACACCCTCGCGGTCCGGTTCTCGCACGTCCTGGTCGACGAGTTCCAGGACACGAACGTCGTCCAGTTCAATTTGGTGCGCTCGTTCTCGCAGGCGACTCGCAACCTGACCGTCGTCGGCGACGACGACCAATCGATCTACGCGTGGCGGGGTGCCGAGCCGCGCAACCTGCTCGATTTCGATCGCGATTTTGCGGACGCCACGGTGATCAAGCTCGAGCACAACTACCGCTCGACCCAGCTCATCCTCGACGCGGCGAACGCCATCATCTGCCACAACCGAGATCGTCACGACAAGGCGCTGTGGACCGATCAGGCAGGTGGTGATCCGATCGAGATCTATCAAGCGGGCGACGAGCGCGGCGAGGCGTACTTCGTGGCGCAGACGATCCGCCGGATGATCGACGAAGGCCCGATGTCGCCGAACGAGATCGCGGTCCTGTATCGCACCAATGCGCAATCGCGCGTCCTCGAGGAGCACCTGCGCGCCGCGCGGATCCCCACGAAGATCGTCGGTGCTCTCTCGTTCTTCGAGCGCAAAGAAGTGAAGGACGTGATCGGCTATCTCCGGTTGATCGGTAATCCGTCCGCCGATTCGGCATTCGAGCGCGTGATCAACGTCCCGGCCCGCGGGCTCGGCGAGACGACCGTCGATCGGCTGCGTGCTGCGGCGCGCGCGAGCAATGGCGGGATGCTCGAAGCGGCGCGGCTCGCGGCTCGCGGCGAGGTCGCCGGTATCGGGCCGCAGCCGCGCAAGAAACTCCAGGCGTTCGTCGAGCTGATCGAAGGCTTGAAGGCCGTGATCGCTGGTGGAGCCTCGGTCGCCGAGACCATCATCCAGGTCGTCGATCGCAGCGGCTTTCGCGCGAAGCTCGAGGCCGACGAATCCTCCGAGGCGCGCGATCGGCTCGACAACCTCGCCGAGCTCGTCACGATCGCTTCGGACTTCGACGAGGAGAGCGCCGAGGCCCAATCGATCGACGCGTTCCTCGAACGGATCTCGTTATCGGCGCCGAGCGACAACGCGGGCTCGGCGGAGTCCGTCGTGTTGATGACGATCCACGTCGCGAAGGGCCTCGAGTGGCCCGCGGTGTTCATCACCGGCCTCGAGGATGGCTTGTTCCCGTCACTCCGCGAGCGGGAAGGGCAGAGCGAAGACGTCCAGCTCGAAGAGGAGCGCCGGCTCGCGTACGTCGCGATCACCCGCGCGCGCAAGCAACTCGTGCTCACCCACGCGCGCACCCGCCGGGTGTGGGGCGAAGTCCGGATGCAGGGGCCCTCGCGCTTCCTCGAAGATCTACCGCCGGGGGTGCTCGCCGCCCCGCGTCGCGGCAACCAGCTCACGCCGCGCGCGCCGGCGATCGTCAACGGGAACTGGGACGCGCGACGCCAGAAGAACAAGCGGTTCGGGCGCGGCACCGTCGACGAGTTCGATCAGCGCACGCACGATGACGATCCGGTCTTCAACGTGGATGGCGACGTCGATCCGGTCCAGCCGTTCCGCAGCGGCGACACGGTCCAGCACACGCTGCTCGGGCTCGGTCGCGTCGTCGCTATCTCGGGCAACGGCAAGGACATGAAGGTGATCGTCGATTTCCCGGAGGCCGGGCGCAAGACCGTGCTGCCGAGCTACCTGCGCGCGACCGACAACGAGCTCAACTAGCGTACTTCGTGCCGCGCACGTCCCGGCGCTCGGTTGCGGTAGAGGGCCTCCGCGTTCCGTGAATCCTTCACGGATGAAACTCGAGCGAGAACGCGCGAGGTAAGGGAGGCGACGTCCCGGCAGTCCCGCCCCGCAACATCACTGCCCGAGGACGTCTCACATCCGAGAATGATCCTGGCTCGGAACGAGAGGTTGCGACTGACTCGGCGTCGTCTGACGTAGCGTTCGAGGACCGTCCGTTCATCAGATGTGAGGACGATCAATGTCCTGGGCGGTCGACCGCTTTGACTCTAGATATCCTCGGTTCCAGGGCACTAGGTCACTCCCTGCCGCGAACACGCGAGCGCTGTCCGGATCAGCAGCTCGAGGTCAGGCCTATCGACCTTCGAGAGTGCTTGGTCGACGTAGCGCGCGGCCTCGGCTTTCCTGAAGCCTAGCGTCGTCAGCGCTTGCTTCGCCTGCGTCACGACGACAACACTCTCGAACCTCGAGCGCCCCACGGGGGGCGTCGGCACGGCGACTCGCGGTTGAAGCCGCGCCGCACGGAGGGCATCGCTTGCATCCATCGGATCGATCGCTGGCGCGATCGCGAGCGACGAGGACGACGAGGACGAGGACGACGACGACGACGACGACGACGACGACGACGACGACGACGACGACGACGACGACGACGACAACGATGCTCGAGCTTGTGCTGCGCGGGAACCCACCGCTCGACGCGGGGGCGCCCCCACAGCGACACCACGAGCCGCCGCGTGGTCGGTTGGTAGCGCAGCATCGTCACGGGGAGGGGAAGGTGGATTCACATAGCTGATCGTGAGGTTCGGCGCCGAGCCCGTGATCTGTAGCTTGCCTTCATGAAGGGCGCGATGGTGTGCCGAACACGTGAGCGTCAAATTCTCTGCCTCGTGACCGCCGCCGTGTTCGCGATGCACCACGTGATGGAGATCGACGTTACGCGAGGCGCGGCAACCCGGGACACAGCATTTTCCGTGATCTCGACGCTGCACGAAGCGCCGCACCATCGGCGTGATGTCTTGCGTCGCGCGCTCGGGTTCGCGATCGGAGCCAATGCGCTGCGCATCGCATTCGGCGCGCTCGACATCGACCGCGTCGATCGCGATCATCCCGCCCGCGGCGTCTTGCCAGCCCTGGTTGCAACGCTCGCAGATCGTGATCATCAGCTGGTGCCGCGCGCGAGCCTGATCCACCTCGCCGCCGGCGAAGTACGCGGCGCACAGGGCCTCGATCAGATCGCTATCGTCGACGAAGCCGCCGGTCTCGGCAGAGATTGCCTGCCTCGCTTGCCGCAGCTGCGCGGTGGCTCCGGCACGCAGCTCGAGCGTGATCTTCTTGATGGCTAGATCTGGATCTTTCAGATCGCTCGGTCGATCGCCCTTCGCGTGCCCGGCGACCAG
>JANXOP010000338.1 GCA_025357755.1 Kofleriaceae bacterium
CGTCCCTCGGCGATCGCACCGGCGAAGCCAGCCCCCGTCGCGAAGCGAAGCAGCAGCGTCCAGCGAGTAGGCGCGCCCCCGCCGCGTGCGAGGTTGGGTTGGCGCGCCCGCTTGCTCGCCGGCGCAGCGTTTGGCGCGTCCGCTTGCTCGCATCGCGCGACCGCGGTTGGTGCGAGCGCTTGCGTCCCTCGGCGATCGCACCGGCGAAGCCAGCCCCCCTCGCGAGCGAAGCAGCAGCGTCCAGCGAGTAGGCGCGCCCCCGCCGCGTGCGAGGCTGGGTTGGCGCGCACGCTTGCTCGCCGGCGCAGCGTTTGGCGCGTCCGCTTGCTCGCATCGCGCGACCGCGGTTGGTGCCAGCGCTTGCGTCCCTCGGCGTGGTGCGTCCGCTTCCTAGTAGCCCGCCATGCCTTTGATCCACTTACTCGGGTCGCCGATCTTGGGTTTGTCTCCGCCTCGAACGAGGTAGCGAACCGCCAGGTTCAAGCCGTCCATCGTCAGCGGCCACATCGGAATCGCCGACGCGACGACCTCGATCGTGGTGCCGTTCCAGAACCGATCGGGCTCCGGGTTGAGCCACGCCGACGATCGGAAGTGCGCGCCCAAGCGGCGCAACCACTCGATGCCCGACGCGCGCGTCTGCGAGTAGAGGTACATCGAACCGCCCGGATCGAGGAGCTCCGCCGGATGCATCAACGCATCGCCGATCACGACGAGCTTCTCGTCGCGATCCGAATTGGCGAGGAGGTCGGCGACTGCCACGGGCTTGCGGAACGCCGCATCCTCGTAGACCGAGTTGTAGACGCAGTTGTGAAAGTAGTAGCTGCGGAACTTCGCGAACCGACCGCTGCGCGAGGCGGCGGTGAACATCCGGCTCATCAGCTCGGAGTGCGGATCCATCGAGCCACCCACGTCCATCATCAAGATGACCTTGACGCGGTTGCGCCGCGGCGGTCGGAACACGATCTCGAGCTCGCCCGCGTTCTTGCCGGTCTTGTCGATGGTCTCGTCGAGATCGAGCTCCTCGATCGCACCTTCGCGACCGAGCCGGCGCAGGTTGCGCAAGGCGACATCGATCTGGCGAACATCGAGCACGATGTCGCGCCGATATTCCTTGAACAGCCGCTCGCCCGCGACGGCCATCGCGCTGCGCCCACCGCCCGCGCCGACGCGCATGCCGGTCGGGTTCTTGCCGTTCGTGCCGAACGGAGAGGTGCCACCGGTGCCGATCCAGCGATTGCCGCCGTCGTGGCGTTCTTTTTGCTGCTTGAGCCGCTCCTCGTACTTCTTGCGGAGCGCTTCGAGATCGAGGTCTTTCAGCATCTCGCGCTGCTCGGCGGTGAGCTGCTCGAGCAGCTTGGGATCCATCATCCATTCCTGGAGCTGCTTGGTGAGCTCGAGTGAATTGACGTGGACATCCTTGAAGTACGCGAGGAAGGCCTCGTCGTACGCGTCGTAGAGCGCGATGTCCTTGACGCAGATCGTGCGGCACAGCCGATAGAACCCGTCGAGCGAGGACTCGTGCAGCCCGAGCGCCATCGCTTCCATGAGTGCGAGCCACTCGTGGGTCGAGACCGGCACCTTCTTGGCCCGGAGCTCGTAGAGAAAATCGATCAGCACCCGTTAGGCCTTCGCTCGTTTCTGCACGAGCTCGACATCCGCCTCGGTCTTGAGCAGCGTGCCGAGGAATGGAATGCCGTGACCGACCTTGGAGAGATCGACGCCCGCCTTCTTGAGCGCGAGGATCCAATCGATCAGCTCGGAGGTCGAGGGCTTCTTGCGGAGCTTCGGCGTCGCGCGCAGGGAGAAGAACATCTCGAGCGCGTTCTCGAGCACGCGATCGGTGATGTCCGGATGGTGAACCTTCACGATCTCGGTCATCAGCTCGCGATCGGGGAACTGGATGTAGTGGAACACGCAGCGGCGCAGGAACGCGTCGGGCAGCTCCTTTTCGTTGTTCGACGTGATGATGATGACCGGGCGCTCCTTCGCGACGACCTCGCGACCGGTCTCGTCGATCGTGAACCGCATCGCGTCCATCTCGTGGAGCAGATCGTTCGGGAATTCGATGTCGGCCTTGTCGATCTCGTCGATCAACAGGACGCTCTTGGTCGGTAGATCGAGCGCCTGGCCGAGCGGCCCGAGCTTGATGTACTTCGCGATGTCGTTGACGTCTCCGCCAAACCGGGAGTCGTAGAGCCGCTTCACGGTGTCGTAGATGTAGAGGCCGTCCTTGGCCTTCGTGGTCGACTTGACGTGCCAGCGAATGAGCGGGAGCTCGAGCGCCTTTGCCAGGTTCTCGGCGAGCAGCGTCTTGCCGGTGCCGGGCTCGCCGCGGAGCAGCAGTGGCCGACCGAGCGCCACCGCGACATTGACCGCGTGCTTGAGATCGTCCGAGGCGATGTACGTCGCCGTGCCCGTGAATTGATCGAACTGCTCTACAACCGTGATCGGAGCCATGGCCCCGAGAGCTTAGCTTACTTTTTCTTGCCTTGAAGGTAGGCGTCTCCGACGGCGTAGACGTGCGTCACGAGATGCACTAATCCAAAAATGCCACCGACGATCGGTAGCCCGACGAGGAAGCCGACCCCGGCAACCGCGGCCACCGCGAACACGCCGATCGCCTTGTCGGTCTCGCCGTTGATCAGCTGACCGAGGCCGGGAATGAAGAAGCTGCCGACGGCCGGCACCACGCCCGAGCCGCCGGACGAACCTGACTTCACCAGCGCGTTAGACATGTACGGACTGTGACATCAGAACCACGTCGATGCACCCAGCATGATCATGATGTAGTGCGACGTGAACGTGCCCTGGTTGACAGGGCTCTCGACCTGGAAGGCCGGGCCGATCACCGGGTTCGCGGGATCCGGCCCCGTTCGCGACGGCTGACCCTGGTTGTAGCCATCGACCGGCGCCTCGCTCGTGCCGTTGCACCCGAGCGAGCCCGTCTGGCCGGTCGGGTTGCAGTTGCGGTTCGAGGTCCGCGTGCCCTCGAGGATCACGCCGAAGCCGGCATCGAGCGACCAGTGTGCGAGCTTGTACGAGCCGCCCGCGGAGATCATCGTGCGCGCCGCGCCATCGAGGTCCGCGCGCTCCCAGCCCGGCTTCGCCGCGGCCGAGTCGTAGCCGATGCCACTGCGCGCGACGACGACGTTGTCACCGACGTCCCACTGGTAGCTGCCACCGAGCCGCACCGCATAGACATCTTGGAGGCCATGCTGGACGAGGCTGTCCTTGAGCGGAATGCCAGCGTCCGGTGCGGCCGGCGTGGTGACCTGCGCGTCGACGACGACGCGGTAGTCACTCGGGTTCTGGCAATTCGGATCCTTGATGTAGTCACACGCCGCGCCCGCATGCTCCCAATCGAGATCGAGCTCGATGTCGCCTTTGAACTTGCCCTTGCTGTCGAGAAACTTGTAGCGCGCACCGATCTGCGCGGTCATCGGTAGCTCGACATCGACGCAGCCCTTGAGCTTCGCTGCCGTACCGCCAGCCTCGCAGCGCTCGAGGCCTTTCGTCGTCGGCAGGACGACGACCGAGGCGCCGTTGAGGGATACCGCCGGGCCGTTGATCGCGTACGCGTCGCCCTTCGCGTGGATGTTGATCGGCAACGTGTAGTTCGCACCGAATTCGATGTGCGGACCGACCCGGTACGTCGCACCGAGGCCACCGGTCTGCAAGAAGCTGTCGTTCGCGTCGAGCGTGAACAAGCCATCTTGCTTGTCCCACTCCTCGTAGTTCGTGAGGCCCCACACGGCGAGCGTCGACTTGAGGTGCGCGAAGCCCGCGGAGTAGCGAACACCGACATCGAAGTCGGGCGTGACGTTCGCGGCGAAGACGATGCTCGGCAGGATGATCGCCGCTTCCTGCTCGATGATGTCGTAGCGGCTCGGAGGTGGCGCGGCGCCGAACGTGGGGAAGTCGTAGCCGTTGCCGGTCTTCACGTAGAACGGCTTGCCGTTGACGTTGTTCATGTCGCGGAACGGGTACGCGTTCGGAGCGTAGAGCCCGGCAGCGAAGTGAAGCCAGGTCGGCAAGCGGCCACCGAAATCGGTCACGATGCCGATCAGTGGCACCGGTTGGTACGCGCCGATGCCGAGCGGCGGGCTCGCGTGGTTGGTCATCTTCGGGTACGGCGTGCCCGCGTACGAGGTCGCCTCTTCCTTGATCGGGTCGTACGTGCCGGCCCGCTGGAACGACATGAAGTAGTTGATGAAATCGAGGCCGATCGTGATGACCGTGCCGTGCGATTTTGCGATGCCCGCCGGGTTCATCACGATCGCCTCGGCATCATCTGCCGATGCGACCGCCGCGCCGGCGCGGGTCGCCGAGACCACGCCCGCACCCGGAAGAGTGAGCCCGCCCGCCGACGCAACCCCCGAGCAACACAGCGCGATTAGATACGCGAGCCCCTTACGCTTCATGTGGCGGCGAAGCTACCTCAGTGGCGCCTCGCCGGAAAAGCCCGATGTGCGTCAACAAGATAGCAATCGCTGCCGGCGTCACGCCGCTGATCCTCGAGGCCTGACCGACCGAGCGCGGCCGGACCGCTTCGAACTTCTCGATGACCTCGTTGGAGAGGCCGGGAATCCGCCGGAAGTCGAGCTCGTCGGGTACGCGCACGGCGTCGGCGCGAGCCACGCGCGCGGCGTCGGCCTCCTGGCGCTTGAGGTAGCCCTCGTACACGATCTCGATCGCGACGCGATCGAGCACCTCGGCGCTCGCGGGGGATGCGGCGATGCCACCGAGCTGCGCGATCTCTTCGACCGCGCGCCAGTCGAGCTCCGGTCGGCGCAGCAGGTCGGCGAGCGTGGCGCGGCGACCGACGAGCGGCGAGCTCGCGAACCGCGCGAGCGCGGCGTTGACGGCCTCGGTCCCGGTGACCGACGCGTGGAGAGCGCGCTCGGTCGCGGCGGCGAGCTCGCGGCGCCACGCTTCGTACAGCGACCAGCGCGCATCGTCGATCAAGCCGAGCTCGCGACCGATCGGCATCAACCGATCGACGGCATTGTCCTCGCGCAGCAAGAGCCGGAACTCCGCGCGGGAGGTCAGCATGCGATACGGCTCCTTGGTGCCGCGCGTGACGAGATCGTCGACGAGCACGCCGCCGTAGGCCTGATCGCGGCGCAGGATCATCGGATCGCGACCGAGCACCGCGAGCGCGGCATTGATGCCGGCAAACTGGCCCTGCACCGCGGCCTCCTCGTAGCCCGAGGTGCCGTTGATCTGACCGGCGAAGTAGAGGCCGCGCACGCGGCGCGTCTCGAGGGTCGGCAGCACCTCGCGCGGATCGATGAAGTCGTACTCGACGGCGTAGCCGGGTCGCGTCATCTCGGCGCGCTCGAGACCCGGGATGGTGCGTAGAAAGGCCAGCTGGATATCGAACGGCAGCGAGGTCGAGATGCCGTTCGGATAGACCTCCGCCGAATCGATGCCCTCGGGCTCGAGATAGATCTGATGGCGGTCTTTGTCCGCGAAGCGGACGACCTTGTCCTCGATGCTCGGGCAATAACGCGGCCCCGCGCCCGTGATGTCTTTGTTGTACAGCGGCGAGCGCGGCAGGCCTGCGCGAATGATCGCGTGCGTCGCCTCGTTCGTGTACGTGACCCAGCAGCTGATCTGCGGCAGTGGCGGCGGCGGACCACGCCACGAGAAGGTCGGCAACGGATCATCGCCGGGCTGGAGCTCGAGCCCCTTGATGTCGATCGTCTTGAGATCGATGCGGCACGGCGTGCCGGTCTTCAAGCGCGCGAGCGGAAATCCGAGCTCGGCGAGCGACGCCGAGATGCCCATCGCCGGCGCTTCACCTGCACGCCCTCCGGACGCGCGCGCTTCGCCGACGAAGATCGCGCCGCGCATGAACGTGCCGGTCGAGAGCACGACACTCTTGGTGCGATACGTGATGCCCATCGTCGTCGTGACCGCGGTGATCACCTTCCGATCACTTGCGGTGGTCGGCGAATCCTCGACGTGGAGCTTCGCGACCTCGCCCTGGCGCAGCGCGAGGCCGGGCTGGCGCTCGAGGCGGCCGCGCATCTCGTCGCGATAGCGGCGCTTGTCGGACTGCGCGCGCGTCGAGCGCACCGCGGGCCCCTTGCTCGCGTTCAATCGGCGAAACTGGATGCCGGTCGCATCGGCGACGCTACCCATCTCGCCGCCGAGCGCATCGATCTCCTTGACGATGTGCCCCTTCGCGACGCCACCGATCGCGGGATTGCACGACATCTGCGCGACCATCTCGAGGTTGCCGGTGAGCACCAGTACGCGCACGCCGAGCCGCGCCGCGGCGAGCGCAGCTTCGCAGCCCGCGTGGCCAGCTCCGACGATGATCACGTCGTAGGTGTCTGGGTACTCGTAGATCACGGCGCAGTGGGTAGCACGAAGCCGCCGCCGCACGTGGCTCCATCTTGCAGGTCGCGTCACCAGAGCCGAAACGCCCGGAAGGCGTCTCGCGGGTCAGGGGACGAGCGAGCAGTGAGGGAACGAGCCTTTCACGCAGTGCGCAGTTGGTCCCAAACCCTCGCACGCGAGGCCCTCGCCGCAATCCTCGCCACTCTCGCACTTGCCACCGACCACGCCCTTGACGCGGCACTCGGCACCGATGCACGCCGCCTCGGGGGCGCAAAACTGCTCGTCGACGATGCAGGCCTTGCCGACCGCGAGCCGCGGTACACACACACCCTTGTCACAGTTGCCGAGCGCGCACTCGGTCGATCCGGTGCACTTGTCGCCGAGCGCACGGCCCTTGACGCAGTGGTGGGTCGAAAGCTCGCAGCGCAGCCCCGCATTCGCATCGCAGATCACCATCAGGCCGGTCGGCGCGGTGGGCTTGGTGACGAGCCGTGCACTGTCGACCTGCTCGCCAAAGCACGGTGCAGCGCCTTCGGTCTGCGTGAGGCCGACGTAGCGGCATTGATGCCCGACGCAATCGGGCATGCAGCCAGGCTCGTCCTTGCAATCGGTCACCGCCTCGCAGGCCGCGATCGGCGTCGCTGCGTCGGCCGCGACGGCGGCCGGCGCATCCGTCGTCACGATTGGTGGCGTGACCGGAGCCGCGGATCCCGCGCTCGGCGCGGGCTTGCTGGATTTGCACGCGACGAGCGCGAGCGCGAACACGAACAAGAGTGATTTCATGGCGTCTCCGTGGGCGTGTCACTGCCTGCATCGCTCGGCGGCTTGCCCTTGCCGCAGGTCTCGTCGCCGTGGATCTTCCACGGTGCGAACTTGTAGAGATCGAGCTTCAACCGCACGAGCACGTCGGTCGGATGCTCGCCATCGGGCGCCTTGCTCTGGTCCCAGGTCAAGTCGCGGATCTTGGTCGAGCCGCACAGGTCGTGGAGGTTGCGATGCATCGCCTGGATCTCGGCCTTGTTGCGATCGAGCTCGTCGAAGGAGCACACGCCCGGGACGCCGCACGAGAACAAGAAGGTGTCGTAAAAGCTCTTGGTCTTGGTCCCGAGCTCGCGGATCGACCACGCGCCCGCGGCGCCGTCCTTGTTCGAGGCGCGGAGCTCGACCGGCGCGATGCCTGGCGGGAGATCGAGGTAGTAGCAAGCGTCGGCGCGCTCGGCGCTCTTGTAGAGGTGATTCGTCCCGATCGTGGCCCACAGCTCGTTCGGAGAGCTGAGCCGGACCTCGAACCGCTTGTGGATGGCATCCCCCGGCACGCCGACGCCGCCATCCTCGGGCGCATTGAGATCTCGGCACTTGCACTCGGTGCCACTGCAGAGCGGACCGGCGAGCACACCGTCGGTGGACCTCGCAGGCGGTGGCCCCATCGAGATCTGGTGGGCCGTGCCCGAGCACGCGACGAACAGGACGGCGAGAACCAGGCGCATTCCGTGTGTATATCAGGCAACCCGGTACGGCTGCGCTGGGTCGAAGTGGCGTTGATCTACCCCTCATTGCGGGTGTATGAGCGGAAAGTCTCGATGATCTTGAAGTTCTCAAAGGCCCCGATCCTCGCCCTCGCTCTGCTGCTCGGCGTTGCCGCGTGCGGCGCCAAGGCCAGCACGGGCGCCGTCGATTACTCGGTCTCGGCGCAAAAGAACTACGAAAAGGGCGTCAAGGAGCTCGAGGGCAAGGACTGGGTCGCGGCCTCGAAGTACTTCGCGTTCATCAAGAGCCGCTTCCCCTACTCCAAGTACGCCGTACTCGCCGAGCTCCGCCTCGCCGATGCCGAGTTCGGTGCCGAGCAGTACCTCGAGGCGGTCGATAGCTATCGCCTGTTCATCAAGTTCCACCCGACCCACGAGATGGTGTCGAACGGCTACGCCACGTTCAAGATCGGCGATTCGTACTTCCGTCAGCTCTCGGGCGACTTCTGGCTGTTCCCGCCGAGCTACGAGAAAGATCAATCCTCGACGGAGGATGCCGCGAACGAGCTCAAGAGCTTCCTCGACAAGTTCCCTGATTCACCCTACCGCCCCAAGGCCAAGGAGATCCTCGTCGCGGTCGGCAAGCGCCTCGCGGATCACGAGTGGTACGTCGCGCGCTACTACTGGGATCGCGGCAAGCCGATGGGGACCGTGCTCCGGCTACGTCGCCTGCTCGAGAAGTATCGCGGCGTCGGCTACGATATCGAAGCGTTGTGGTTGCTCGGTCGCGCGTACGTCGCCGTCGACATGCCGGATCGCGCGCGCTTGTCGTGGCAAGAGCTGGTCTCGAAGTTCCCGGCGAGCAATCGCGCGGGCGACGCCAAAGATGCGCTCGCGAGCCTCGCTCCCCCGAAAGCTAATCCGCGCTAATCCTGTTACGCTGGGCTCGATGAGCAGCGATCCGATCGTGCAGCTGATCGCGCTCGGGCGCGAGCACTACAACGCGAACGAATACGAGCGTGCCGAGCCCTACCTGGCCGAGGCCGCCTCGGCGCGGCCGAGCTTCCCAGACCTCTACAACATGCTCGGCGTGATCTATCACGCGCAGGGCCGGTTCTCCGACGCCGAAGAGGCGTTCGAGAACGCGCTACGCTTGAACCCGCGCTACACCGAGGCCGCGCTCAACCTCTCGGTCACCTACAACGATCGCGGCAAGTACGAGCGCGCGCGCGAGGTCTACACCAAGGCGGTCTCCGCCTCGGTCGGCCAGCCGAACGCCCTCGATCGGTTCGCGCGCGGCAAGCTCGCGAACATGCACGCCGACCTCGGCTCCGCGTACTCCGGGCTCGCGATGTTCGAGGACTCGGTCCGCGAGTACGTCAAGGCGCTCGACCTCTGCCCCGATTTTGCGGACCTCCGCGTTCATCTTGGCAATGTCTATCGCGACATGGGGATGTTCCACGCCGCGGTCACCGAGTTCGAGCACGCCAAGAAGCTCAAGCCCGATTTCGTGCCCGCGCGGATCCATCTCGGCGTCACGCTGTTCTCGCTGGGTCGCAAGGAGCATGCGCTCGCCGAGTGGCAGCAAGTGCTCGACTTCGATCCGAACAACAAGAGCGCGCAGCTCTACATCCGCATGGTCAACGACGAGAATGGCCCGCAAGCCGGCTCCGCGCTGCCCCGGTAGTGAAGCCCCGTTGGTGAAAGACGGTGTCGATCATGATGACGATGATGACGATGAAGACGATGAAGACGTTGCTCGCAGTCGCGTTGCTCGCGGCGTGTAGCGGCAAGCCCTCGAACTGCGAGCTCGCAGTCCATCACGTGATGAACACGCTCGCGAGCAACACGCCGGCCGGCTCCGAGCCGAAGGCCGACGAGCAAGCTGTGATCGATCAGCTCGGAGCGCAGAGCGTCGCGCAGTGCACGAAAGAGGGGCTCTCCGACGAGCAGCGCGACTGTATCCTCGCGATCAAGGGCGTTGGAGATTTGACGAAAGCTAGCGACTGCGCGGCGATCAAAGCGGCGCACCCGAGCTGGCTCTTGACGCCATGAAGCGGCTGGTGGTGCGCAACGCTCGGCCGAGCTAGGTGCGGGCCCCGCGTTGACTACTCGCCGCTGCCTTTGCTGGCTTTGTCGTCCTTGGCGTTCTGCTCTTTTAGCTGCTGCTTGACGTCGTCGGGCATCTGAAGCACGACCAAGAAATCATTCATCGGCTTCGCGAGCTCCTCGGCGACGCCACCCTGGCCGTCATCGACGACGCTGCGCACCGACACGACCTCCTTGATGCCGCGGCGCTTGATGCGATTGACGATCGCCGAGTCGTGGCAGTGGCCACTGCCCGCCATGATCACGATGCGGCCGTCCTTGTTCGCGGCGAGCCACTTCACGGCCGAGTCCGCCATCGTCTCGTCCCAGATCACTTGCACCGAGTAGACGCGATCTGCGCTCGGCATCTCCGGCATGCCGGCGTGCGGATCTTCTGCCGGCGCTGCAGCGGAGCCGGAACCCGCGTGCTCTTCGGGTGGAGCTCCGCCGCCGTGCGGGTTGTGCGGATCGCCATCACCGAACCCCGACATCAGATCGTCGAACCACGCACGATGTTGCTTGTCGTCGAGCTTGAGCTCTGCGGGGAGCTGCGCGCGCTCCTCCGGGGTGAGCGACTCGAGGCCCTGATGCACGACCTTCTTCGTCAGCTCCTTCGACGCGTTCAACGCGACCAGCGCTGCATGCGCACGGACCGCGACCGCGATCGTGGGGCCGTAGAAGCCGTAGTCATAGCCCCATCGGCCTTCCCAACCCGAGCGTGACAGCAGCGCGGCTTCGTCGATTCGATTCGCCGCGTAGTCATCGAGCACGCCCTGGAACGGGCGCTGGAACATCTCCATGCCGAGTGCGAAGTGCGGCCACTTCACCGACAGCCGCTTCACGGTCTCGAGCTCGACCCAGTGATGATGCGGGTTCTTGTGCTCCTCGCCGACGCACACCACCCGCTGGCTCGCGAGCTTGTCCCAGAACGCGGTCGTGTCGACCTGACGGCCGGTGCGCGCATCGAGCACGTTGTAGGGCAGGCCGGCATCTTCGATGCCTCGCTTGACCTTGGTGGTCGGGTGAGCCGGCGGCTGGCCGCCATAGGTTCCGCCACACGCTGCCCCAAGCACTGTGATCAACAGCAAGCGCGACCGCATGGCTGGATGCTACACCAGGTCTCGCCGTGGACCTGCCCTACCTGACTGTCGACCTGCCGGGCATCGGCGGCGTCTTGCGCACGACGCCAGAGGATTTCTTCGTCGACGAAGAGCCCGCCTATCTGCCCTCCGGAGAGGGTGATCACGTGTACGTGCGGTTCGAGAAGTGCGGCATCACGACGCAGATGGCGGTCGAGCGGTTCGCGAAAGCGCTGCACGTCAAGGACCGCGATATCGGCGTGGCGGGCATGAAGGATCGCCACGCGGTCACGCGGCAATGGATCTCCCTACCGCCGCCGACCCAGGTCGATGCCGTCAAGGCGCTCGTGCTCGAGGACATCGCGATCCTCGAGGTCGGCAAGCATGGCAACAAGCTGCGCACCGGGCACGTCCGCTCGAACCGGTTCCAGTTGCGCGTGCGTGGCGTCAGAGAAGACGCGGTGCAGCGTGCGAGAGCGATCCTCGAGCGCTTGGCGAAGCCGCCCGGCGCGCCGAACTGGTACGGCGAGCAGCGCTTCGGTCGCGATGGCGACAACGCCACGCGCGGCCGCGCGATCGTGATGGGCGAAGGCTTCCCGCGCGATCGCAAGCTCGCGCGCCTGCTCGTCTCGTCGCTGCAATCCGAGCTGTTCAATCAGTGGCTGATCGCGCGCATGGCCGACGGCTACTATGCGACCGTGCTCGAGGGCGAGGTGTTGCACAAGATCGGTGGCGGCATGTTCACGACCGAAGATCCGGTGGTGGACGGCCCCCGCCTCACCGCCGGCGAGGTCGTGCTCACGGGCCCGATGTTCGGCACCACGATGCGGCAGCCCGCGGAACATTCGGTCGCGGCCGCACGCGAAGACGCGATCCTCGCAGCCGCAGGGCTCGAGCGCGGCGCGTTCGCGACCGTGCGCGCGCTCGCCGAGGGCACGCGCCGTGATGCGACGATCACCGTCGGCGAACCGCAGGTGATCGGCATCGACGATGGCATCGAGGTGACGTTCACGCTGCCCGGTGGCACGTACGCGACCGCCGTGATGCGTGAAGTAATGAAATGACGTAAGGTCGCCCTCGATGGATCTGTCGGGCCATTTCGTCGCATTTGCACAGCTCGGCGCCGGCTGGGTGTTGTGGTTGTTGATCGGGCTCTCGGTCGTCTCGATCGGCGTGATGATCGATCGCGCGCTGTGGTTTCGCCGCCGCGATACCGATACCGAGAAGTTCACGCGCGAGCTCAAGGGCGCCTTCGAGCGCGACGAGATCGAACGGATCGAGACCAAGTACAAAGACGATCCGGCGATCTCGGTGCAGGTCGCGATGGCTGGTCTCGCCGAGCGCGATCACGGTCCCGAAGCGGTCGCCGAGGCGATGCACGGCGAACGAGCGCGCTGGCGCACGGCGGCCGATCGCAACCTGATCATCCTTGGCACGCTCGGTAACAACGTCCCCTTCGTCGGTTTGTTCGGCACCGTGCTCGGCGTGATCAATGCGTTCGAGCACCTTCGCGAGAAGACCGCGATGGCCGAGGACGTCACGCTCGATCTCATCGCCGAGGCGCTCGCCGCCACGGCGTTCGGCCTGATGGTCGCGATCCCCGCGGTCGTCGCGTTCAACTACTTCTCGCGCAAGCTCCGCGTGTTGCTCGGCGGTGCCGATCAAGCCGCCCACACCGTGCTCTCGCTCGTCCACGGCCGCGACGCGAGCAAGCTGCAGCCGCGGGTCGGCACGACATCAGGAGAGCCAGCGTAATGGCGGGCGGCTCGAGCCTCTACAACAACGACGATGATGCCGGTGGCGGCATCACCGACATCAACATCACGCCGTTCGTCGACGTCGTGCTCGTGCTGCTCGTCGTGTTCATGGTCACCGCGAAGTTGATCGTCTCGCGCGGCGTCGTGGTCGAGAAACCAAAATCGACGACCGGCGGCGAGGTCCAGAGCACGCTTCGGGTCTCCGTCACCGCCGATGGCAAGCTCTACGTCAACGGCGACCCGTTCACGGACGACACCGCCGCGATCGCGAGGATCAAGGCGATCGCCGGTTCGACGAGCAACCCGAAAGCGATCATCGCCGGCGACCGCAAGGGCGCCTACGGCCCCGTGATGCACGCGCTCGATCTGGTCAAGCAGGCCGGTAATATCCCGATCGCCCTCGAGAACGAACGGCCGTGATCGAGTGCGTGTGCGGCAGCGGCTTCGCGGATGCGGAGTGCTGCACACCGATCCTCGCGGGTGAACGCCGCGCGCTGACCGCCGCCGCGCTCATGCGCTCGCGCTACACCGCGTACGTGCGCAGCGCGGTCGATTACTTGATCGCGACGCACGATCCCGCCAAGCGCAGCGGCGTCGAGCACGCCGAGATCCTGAAATTCACGAAGACGACGAAGTGGCTCGGGCTCGAGATCGTGACGACCGAAGCTGGCGGTGAAGCCGATCGCACGGGCCTGGTCGAGTTCATCGCGCGCGGCACCTCGCGTGGCAAACCGTTCGCACAGCACGAGCGTTCCCGGTTCCGGCGCGACGCCGACGGGAACTGGCTCTACGTCGACGGCGAACTGCGCTAGGCTTTGCGAGCGTGCCGCTGCCTACCGATTCGCGTGTGACCGCGTGGTGGGAATCGCCGATCGTGCTCGCGCTGCTCGGCGCCTTCGCGATCCATCTGATCATCGGGACCGCCGGCGACATCCTCGTCGTGATGAATCCGCCGCGCCCCGTACCGCCGCCACCACCGAGGGTCGAGATGTTCGACATCGAGGTTCCGCCGGTCGTGAAGCCGCCGCCGCCGCCGATCGCGCAACCCGAAGCTCCCGCGCCGATCAAGGTCGCCGTCGCGCAGACGCGGATCGCCAGCCATGCGCCGGCCGCGCATACGTCGGAGCCGCCACCGACCACCGAACCACCACCGACTACATCGACGCCCTCACCAGAGGGCGGTGGCCCGGTCGTCTCGATGCCCGACGTCGCACCCGGTGCGACCGGAGTCGCGGTCCGACAGGGCGCCACGAACCGAGGACACGTCGGGCGTGGTGGGTCCGGTACTGGCACGGGTCAGGGCTCGGGATCCGGAACCGGCGATGCCCCCGCCCCGATGTCGGTGGCGACGATCAAGACCCGCGCGATGCCCCGGTCGGACTACACCCACGAGGAGATCAAGGACTTCCCGGCGGAGGCGAAGCGGCTGGGGATCGAGGGCAAGATCCGCGTCAAGCTGATCGTCGACGCGCACGGCGTCGTCAAGTCCGCCGTGCTGCTCAACAGGCTCGGGGCTGGGCTCGACGAGCTCGCGATGGCGAAGGCCACGGCGATCCTGTTTGACCCGGCGAAGGACACCGACGATCATCCGGTGGCCTCGGTCGTCGTGTGGACGTTCGACATGGTCGCGCCCAAGTAGCCCCGAACCGCGTTACACTGCTCGGGATGCGCTGGATCTATGGGGTACTGACGGCTGCCAGCGTGGTCGCCGTGTCGGCGCGAGATGCCGCTGCGCAGGCAATGCCACCGGCGGACGACGCGATCGACGTCCAGAACTTCAACTACTCGATCGGGCCCAAGACCTTCTTCTCGGTCGACAACGCGTCGATCGCCGACAAAGGCCAGCTCGCGCTCGACGCGATGATCACGTACCTCGTCGATCCGCTCGTCATCTACAACACGACCGATAACGGCACCACGATCGGAACGACGCGCGACTCGGTCGTGCGCAACCTGACCCAGATGCAGCTCTCGGGCGCGTACGGCCTCACGACCAAGCTGCAGGTCGGTGCCAACCTCCCGTTCATCTTCTCGTTGCAAGGCGATGGTCTCGATCCGGCCACCGGTCAGCACTCCACGAACGGCGTCCAAGTCACGGGCCTCGGCGACCTGCTCCTCGAGGGCAAGTACCGGCTGTGGGAAAAAGATTCGATGCACGTCGCCGGCATCGTCGGCATCACCGTGCCGACGAGCTTCGGCAGCGATGGCTCGCAGTTCATCGGTGACAACCTGCCGACGCTGCGCGGTCGCATCGCGTGGCAGTGGTCGCACGATCGGTTCTCGTTCGGCCTCAACGGCGGCTTCATCGTACGCAAGCCGCGCACCGTCTACGCGAGCACGATCGGGCAGCAGCTCACGTGGGGCGCCGGTGGCGCATTCGCGGTCACCGATCGCTTCAACCTCGTCGCCGAAGCCTTCGGTCGTACCGGCATGACCTCGTTCCACGTCGACGAGAGCCCGCTCGAGGCCCTCGGCGGCTTGCGCGTCGGCATCACGCGGTCGGCCGCCGTCACGGTCGGCGCTGGTGCGGGGCTCGACCAGGCGATCGGGTCACCGAATGCCCGCGTGTTCGTCTCGCTCGGCTTTGCACCCGATGTTCGCGATACCGATGGCGATGGCATCGAGAACGCACGCGACAAGTGCCCGCTCGTTCCCGAGGACAAGGACGGCTTCCAGGACGAAGACGGTTGCCCCGACGACGACAATGACGGCGATCGCCGCCCCGATGCCGAGGACAAGTGTCCGAACGCTGCCGAGGATATCGATGGCTTCGAGGACGACGACGGCTGCCCCGACCTCGACAACGACAAGGATGGGATTCCGGATCTGGTCGACAAGTGCCCCGACGATCCGGAAGATGGCAAAGAGCCCTTCCCGAAAGATGGCTGCCCGGCCGACAAGCACGACACCGATGGTGACGGCCTGTCCGACGCGGTCGATCAGTGCCCGACGGTCGAAGAGGATCAAGACGGCTTCGAGGACGGCGACGGTTGCCCCGATCTCGATAACGATGGCGACGGCATCCCCGACGACAAGGATAAGTGCCCGCTCTATCCCGAGGACAAAGACGGCTTCCAGGATGAAGACGGTTGCCCGGATCTCGACAACGATCACGACGGCATCCCCGACGCGCAGGACAAGTGCCCGAACGAGCCGGAGACCGTCAACGGAGTCAAGGACGACGATGGCTGCCCGGATACCGGCGGCGTCGAGGCGGTCAAGCTCGACGGCGATCGCCTCGAGGTGACGAAGGTGCCAACGCTCGACGGTCGCGCGCTCTCGGCGTCGGGGACGATCATCGTGCAGGAGATGGCGCTCGTGATGCGCGGCCACAGCGAAGTGACGAAGTGGCTGATCGCCTTGTCGATGCCGAATCAGAAAGATGCACAAGCCCTCGGCGACGCGGTCAAGGCGAGGCTCGCACAGCGCGGGCTGAGTAATGTCGACGTGCTCGCGGTCGCAGGTCCCGCGAAGTTCGGCGGCGTCGTGCAGGAGCGAGCGGATGCCGATGCGCCGCCGAGCTATCCCGAGTCGCTGCAGGTCAAAGAGCGGCCGGATAAGGCCGCGAAGACGCCGCCCAAAAAGCCGGTAGGCTCTCCGCCTGCGGCCCAGCCCGCCGAGAAGCCGAAAAAGAATGACGACCCGGTCGATATCGATATGGGCAACTAGCCTCCTCGTCGCGTGCAGTGGCAACGACGACTCGGGCTGGATGGCCACGCTCGCCGATCAGACGAGCCTCGCGAGCATCACGCTCCCCGGGACCCACGATTCTGCGGCGATCCACGAGCCCATCCCGGGCATCGCGCGGACCCAGACGCTGACGTTCGAGGAGCAGCTCGCGGCGGGCGTGCGCTACTTCGACGTGCGCTGTCGCAACTACCAGGACACGTTCACGCTCTATCACGGCTCCGTCGACGAGGATCAGACCTTCGATGCCACGGTCGCGGTGATGTACGCGTTCCTCGCGGCGCATCCGAGCGAGACCTTGATCGTGTCGATCAAAGAGGAGCTCCCGGGCTACGAGATCACGCTCCCGTTCGATCAGGTGATGGCGGGTTACATCGCGGCGATGCCAGCGCGCTGGTCGACGACCGAGGCGCTGCCGGTGCTCGGCGACGTGCGCGGCAAGATCGTCTTGTTGCGCCGCTTCGACACCACGCTCGCACCTCTCGGGATTCCGGCCGCGCCAGGCGTGTGGACCGACAACGCGACATTCACGATCACCGGGCCTGCGAACCTGCGCGTCGAGGACAACTACGTCGTTACCGACGACGCGGAAAAGTGGACGCAAATCACCTCCCTCTTCGGGGAGGCCCGTGCCACGAACACTCCATCGACGCTCTATCTCGCGTATACGAGTGGCTACCAGATGAGCTCCGGCCTCCCCAACATTCCGAGCGTGAGCGATACGATCGATCTCATGCTCGATGCGTACTTCGCGACCGCGACCGGGTTTTACGGCGTCGTCGTGATGGACTTCGCGACCGCAACACGCGCGCACGCCGTGCTCACGGCGAACTGAGATGCCGTCGATCGTCTCGATCAAGGGCGTCTCGAAGACGTACAAGAGCGGCGTCGTCGCGCTCAAGCCCGTCGATCTCGAGATCGAGCGCGGCGAGATCTTCGCGCTGCTCGGCCCCAACGGCGCGGGCAAGACCACGCTCATCAGCATCATCTGCGGCATCGTCACGATGTCGAAGGGCTCGGTCGTCGCGGACGGCCACGACATCGTGAATGATTTCCGCGGATCGCGGTCGAAGATCGGCCTCGTGCCGCAGGAGCTCTCGACCGATGCGTTCGAGACCGTGTGGTCGACCGTGACCTTCTCGCGCGGCCTGTTCGGCAAGAAGGCGAACCCGGCACACATCGAGAAGACGCTGCGCGCGCTCTCGCTGTGGGAGAAGAAGGATTCGAAGATCATGACGCTCTCGGGCGGCATGAAGCGGCGCGTGCTGATCGCGAAGGCGCTCTCGCACGAGCCCACGATCCTGTTCCTCGACGAGCCGACCGCCGGTGTCGACGTCGAGCTACGCCACGAGATGTGGAAGATGGTCCGCGAGCTGCGCGAGAGCGGCGTCACGATCATCCTGACCACGCACTACATCGAAGAGGCCGAGCTGATGGCCGATCGGATCGGCGTGATCAACAAGGGCGAGCTGATCGTCGTCGAGGAGAAGCAGACCTTGATGCGCCGGCTCGGCAAGCGTCAGCTGGTGTTGTCGCTCCAGCACCCGCTCGAGAAGCTGCCGGACTCGCTCGCGGAGCGCCACCTCGAGCTCAGCAAGGACGGGAACACGTTGACCTACTCGTTCGATGTCCAGGCCGCAGACACGGGCATCGCGCCGCTGTTGAAGCAGCTCGGCGAGCTCGGCATCGACTTCAAGGACCTTCACTCGAAGGAATCGTCGCTCGAGGACATCTTTGTCACGCTCGTGCATGGAGCCACCTCGTGAACATCCACGCGGTCAAGGCGATCTATCGCTTCGAGATGGCGCGCGCGTTCCGCACGTGGATGCAGAGCATCTTGTCGCCGGTGCTGTCGACGTCGCTGTACTTCGTCGTGTTCGGCTCGGCGATCGGCAGCCAGATCAAGGTGGTCGATCACATCGATTACGGCGCGTTCATCATCCCCGGCCTCGTGATGCTGTCACTCCTCGGCGAGAGCATCTCGAATGCCTCCTTCGGGATCTATCTGCCGAAGTGGTCCGGCACGATCTACGAGCTCCTGTCGGCGCCGGTCTCGCTCGCCGAGGTCGTCGTCGGATATATCGGCGCGGCGGCCTCGAAGTCGCTCATGCTCGGCGTCTTGATCCTCGTGACGGCGCGCGTCTTCGTGCCGTACAGCATCATGCATCCGGTCTGGATGGTCGCGTTCCTGCTGCTGACCGCGATCACGTTCTCGACGTTCGGCTTCATCATCGGGCTGTGGGCCGATAGCTTCCAGAAGCTGCAGCTCATTCCGATCATGATCGTCACGCCGCTGACGTTCCTCGGCGGTGCGTTCTACTCGATCAGCATGCTACCCTCGAAGTGGCAGGTCATCGCCCGCTTCAACCCGGTGGTCTACCTGATCTCCGGCATGCGCTGGGCGTTCTACGGCAAGGGCGATATCGACGTCATCTACAGCTTCGTCGCCATCCTCGTGTTCCTCGTGATCTGCATGTCCTTCATCGCCTGGATCTTCAAGACCGGCTACAAGCTGAAGAGCTGATGAAGCGCCTGATCCTGTTCCTCGCGGCGTGCGGCGGCAGCGGCGCCAAGCCGACCGTCGACGCTGCGATCGATGCGGTCAGCACCGATTTCGCGACGTGCACGGGCGCGTGCACGACCACCGCGGTGACCGTGAACATCTCGGCGCAACGCACGCTCGATGTCGCGTACTACGGCGTGAATCAGGATGGCTCGCTGCACCTCGAGGCGTACGCCGGTGCGGCTGCGGGTTGCCCGACGATGACCTCGCCGACCCCGGACTACGCGCTGATCCTAGGCGCGGTGCCGGTTCCCCACGACACGACCGCCTCGACCTCGTCGGCGAACCTCCTCGACTACAAGGGCGACTTGCTCGGCGGCCCGCTCGGCAAGGCCGCGACCACCGTCGCGCTGATGCCGACCTCGTTTGCCGCCGCGACCCACCTCGCGCTCGATCTGGACCTGAGCTTCAATCCGGGCACCGCGTCCGGGCATCTCTTCGCGACGCACTGCGCGTCGTTGGACAACTAACTTTAGAGTCTCGTCCCTTTGAGGATCTTTGGTGGGTCGCCGAGCTCGAGGACCTCGATCGGCCCGCCGTAGTGCTTCGAGAGGCCGGTATCGATCCGCCACAGCGCGCCGTCGCACTGCGAGTTGATGCCTGCCTGTTGCGGCGTGTGCGCCACGATCATGCGCTTCGCACCGAGCCGCTTCAGTACGTCGGCGAGCGCGGCGCAGTCGACTCTTTCGCCACCCCACACGCGCGTCCACACCGGGCTGTCCTCGGCGGTCAACGCCTGGGTCGGCGTGGTGCCTTCTTGACCGTCGAGCCAGCACCGAGAGTGTTCGTTGAGCTCGTCGAGATGGCTCGCCCATTCGGCGGTCACGCCGGCGTGCGAGAGCACGGTGTCGCCGACGATCGCGATCACGTTGCGATGCGCGAGCCGCTTCGCCCATGCACCACCCGGAGCTAGAGCGTGCTCGCGATCACCGCCGAAATCCTTCGCGCCGCCCGGCGTGACGTAGCGAAAATCGTGCGCCGCGTTCATCAGCTCGTGATTTCCGAGCAGCGCGATCACCGCACCACCGTGTGCGTGAGCTTCGGTGTCGAGCCGCTCGAGCATCTCCTCGATCTTCGATTCGTCGTCCCCGCGGTCGAGCACGTCACCGGTCTGGATGATCGTGAGGTCGTCGCCGATCCAGGTGTCGCGCTCGTCGATCGCACCCGCCGCGCGGAATGCCGCGCGCGCCGCATCGAGATCGCCGTGCAGGTCACCGATCGCGACCGCGCGCTTCGGCATCGGTAGCTTCAACGCGATCGGTGCGAGCGTACACGCGGCAGCCGGTACGGGCGGAGGCGCGGTGGTCGGCGAGGGCGCGGGCGCATGGCCCTTGTCACAGCCGAAGCTGGCAAACATCAGCAAGAGTGGAGCGAGCCGCACGGGGCTCTAGCCTACTCTGTAAGCCGCGGGGCTGGCTCGCGTTCGAGGGGCATGCGTGTCTGGTTCCTCCTTAGCCTCTCCGCCTGCGGCACCGCAGGCGCTCTTCATCAAGCAACCCTCATGGGTCAATGCGCCGCCGATGACGCCGCGTGCTCGCGTCGCCACCCGGTCGCCCCGATCGCGGTC
>JANXOP010000426.1 GCA_025357755.1 Kofleriaceae bacterium
ATCACGGGCCGCCCGCGGCCGATCATGTTGACGACCACGTTGTAGAGCTCGGCCGGGCCGATGCCGCAGTTGCCGCCGATCACCTCGGCGCCCGCCGCGATCAGCCGGTCGGCGATCTCGTGCGGACCGAGACCGCCGTCGCTCTTGCCGTGCGCGTCGAACATCATCATCGCGATCACGGGCACCTTCGGCCCGCGCTCGCGCGCGACGTCGATCGCGACCTCCATCTCGAGGATCGACGTGAACGTCTCGAGCATGATCGCGTCGACGCCGGCGAGGACGAGCGTGTCGATCTGCTCCGCGAGCGCGAACCGCGCGAGCTTGCGCTCGGTGCGCGTCGCGATACCAAAGTTGACGCCGGTCGGGCCGACCGCACCGGCGACGTACGCACGATCGCCCGCCGCCGCGCGTGCGAGGGCGATGCCCGCGCGATTGATCGCCTGGATCTGATCGGCGAGGCCGTGGCGCGCGAGCGAGATCCGATTCGCTCCGAACGTGTTGGTCTCGATCACGTTCGCACCGGCCGCGACGTAGTCCTCGTGGACCTTGCGCACGAGCTCGGGTTGCGACGTGTTGAGCTCGTCGTAGCTGCGCGTGTGGAGCACGCCACGCTCGTACAACAGCGAGCCCATCGCGCCATCGATGAGCAAGGGGCCGGCTTCGATCTCTTCGGCCAGTGGTTTAGCGGGACCTGTCGTCATGCGCGTTTCTTGTTCGCCATGCCCATCGCGTCGAGCGAGCGGCGGACGGAGCGTAGTGCATCGCCGCGGCCGATCTGCGCGAGGTGACCACCATCGAACCACATCACGTCACGATCCCAGTGCTTCGCGAGGATCTCGGCCTGTTCGGGACCGGTGATCCGATCGCCGCGGCCCGCGATCACGAACCGGTGGTCGCGCGGGATCCGCGGCTCGCGCGTGAGTGGCGAGTGAACCGCGAACGCGTCGATCAACAAATCTTGCGTGACGCCATCTTTGATCGCTCGGCGACGCTGCGGCGAATCGTCGTTCGAGCTCCACATCAGGTGTCCAAACGACACCGCCGGGATCATTGCCACCGCGAAATCGACGCCGCCGACATCGCCCACGCCCGCGGTACTCGCCCACAACGCGGCGGTGTAGCCGCCGAGGCTCATGCCCATCACGCCGACGTGTTCGGAGCCGCGCGAGCGCAGGAACATCGCGAGCGCGCGCAGATCATGGATCGCGTGCCCGAACGCTTCGTTCATGCGCAGCGGGTTCGGGGACAGGAACAGCGTGCTCGAGCGGACCTTACCGTGCTCGGCCGAGATCCGCGCACCGTGATAGGGCAGCTGGAACGAGCAGACATCGAAGCCGTGCTTGAGCCAGTAGTCTGCGACGAACGTGCGCGCGGTGACCCAGTGATTGCCACCGGCGAGACCGTGGATGAGGACGATCGTCGGACGGCCGCGCCCGCTCGTCCACCACCGTACGCACGCAGTCTGGTTCTCGCGATGGGAAAGATACGCGTCGCGCGCGGCCGGATGGAATGGCTGGTAGTCGGTGGAGTAGGTGAGGTCGACGACGTGCGTGCCGAATGGCCCTTCGCCGATCGGCGTGAGCGCCACGTCGGGCAGCTCCGGCACCGGAAAGAACCGGCTCGGAGTGCCGAGCGTGCCGTCGTTATAGACCCGAGCCTGATCGATCAGCTCGACCCGCAGATCGCGGGTGTCGGCGGGCGTGCCACGCGGCGCCATCTGGATCTGCATGAGGCGCGCGACACCGCGATCGATCGCGGCCGTCGCCGCCGCCGTGGCCGCCGCCGTTGCACGCGTCAGGACCGACCGCATCCTCGCAACGTAGCGTATTTCGGATCCCCCTGCGACTGAATGGAAATCGCGCTATGACGTCGAAATGGCGATGCAAAGCGCGTGGATCGTCGGGCTCGTTGGGCTCGTTGGGGTCGGCCTGGTGGCGGGATCCTCCAAGGTGGCGAGCGCCGATACGTTCGGCGGGTTCTCGAGCATCGACGTCCCCTACCTGGTCAACCAGGATCGCGTGTGCGTGCCGCTCGAGGTCGCGAACGGCGCGGCGAGCGGGGCGCCGAAATGCGAGAAGGCCGCCGCCGATGACCTCGCGAAGCTCACGATCAAGGCCGGCGTGAGCCAGAGCGGCGCGAAGGCGACGTACGCCGCGACCGCCTCGGCGCGGACGCTGACCGTGACGAAGAATGGCTCGCCGGCCGTGGTGTGGACGGCGCCGGATCCGATCGGCAAGATCGTCGACGTGCTCGCGAGCACGTACGAGGATCGCGTCGCGGTCACGTACACCACGCGTCAGCTCGGCAAGGAGGTCACGAGCGTGATCGCATTCGTGATCGTGAAGACCACCGGCCGCGATCCGAACGCGATGCAAAAACCGCCGCCGCCCACGACCCTGCCGCCTGCGACGAGTGCGACGACCGCGCCGCCCGAGGATCCGGCGGTGACCAAGGCCGTCGACGCCGCGAAGAAGGCGTCGAAGGTCAAGGTGCTCGGCGCGTGGCAGGCGGTGCTCGCGGTCGACCCATCGCACAGCGAGGCTCGCTATCGGATCGCCTCGATCCAGGCCGCCGCGAAGCAACTCGGGGAGGCGGTCGCCACGCTCGAACAGCTCGCGAAGAGCACGCGCGGCGATGCGATCGAGTGGCTCGTCGAGGCGCGACGCGATCCCGCGTTTGCCAGCGTGCGTGCCGATCCGAAGTTCCGCGCCGCGGTCGGACTCGATCGGCCGGTCGGGACGTCGTACGAGCGGCTGATGGGGTTCGGCGGTCAGTGGGAGCAGGCCGGCACGAGCTGCGATACCCCCGGGATCCGCTTGGTGCTCCAGCGCGACCGCAGCGTCAAGCTCGGGGTCAAGATCAGCTGCAACGGCCGGGTCGACGATCTGCCGTTCAAGGGGACCTGGCGGATCGACGATGCCGACCACGTCACGCTGGTCCTGCCGACGAAGGGCCAGCCCGCCACCGTCAAGGACGAGGCGGGGTGTAGTTGGAAGAAGCACGGCGAGGAAGACGCGTTGCACTGCGTCGTCGGCAAGGACCTCGAATTCGAGGTCTTGCCCACACGTAGATAGTCCTGGTCGACCGTGAACGGCTTTGTGTCAGCGGGCACTAAGTCAGTGGACCCACGCTATGCTTGCCCGTGTGAAGCGCGAAACCGGCTCGACGACCGCACTCGATCCGGTCGATGAAGCGGACTTGATCCGGCGGTGCCGTGCGGACGAACGCGCGGCGCAAGACGAGCTCTATCACCGCTTCCGTCGCCCGGTCGCCGGCAACCTGTATCGCGTGCTCGGTGATCGATCCGACCTCGAGGACCTGGTCCAGGAAGTGTTCGTGATCGCGTTCCGTGGGCTCGAGCGTTTTCGTGGGGATGCGCGGCTCTCGACGTGGCTCTATCGGATCTGCGTCAACGTCGCGCTCGGCCGGATCCGGACGCGCAAGCGTCGGCCGACCGCGATTGGCGTCGCGGATCTCGATTCTGCCGCCGCGGATCCCAGCCTCGTCGAGCGTCCGGAGACGCCCGAGCGCACGCTCGAGCGCCGCCGCGATCAAGCGCGGGTCTACGAAGTACTCGAGCTGCTCGCGCCCAAGAAGCGCATCGTGCTCTACCTCCACGAGATCGAAGGGCTCGATCTCAAGGAGATCGCGTACCTCGTCGATTCGAACCCCGTCACCGTACGCACGCGGCTGTTCTACGCGCGTCGCGAGTTCTACAAGATCATCGCTGGCGAGAGCCCGACCCCGGGAGTCTCGGAGGCTAGCAATGAGTAAGCACGTCGAACCTCATCGCTGGGCGGACCTGCTGCGCGGGGATGTGTCCTCGACGGAGAGCGCCGCGATGGAGCGCCACGCGACGACGTGCACGCGGTGCGACAAGGCGCGCGTCCGGATCCAGCGCGCGTCGGATACGTTCCCCGTGCTGCGCGAGCGAGCGGCGCCCGAGCTCGGCTGGGATGGCGTACGTGCGCGCATCCATTGGTCGGTGTCCAAGGCGAAGCGCGAGAGCGGCGAGCACGCACCGATCAAGCCGCGCTCGTGGTGGCCGGTCCTCGCGACCGCTGCCGCCGCCGCTGGATCGATCGGGGTCTACGGGTACATGCATGCGTCGACACCGACCGCGGCTCCGTTGGTGGTGGCGCACGCTCCGGCGGCCAAGGTTGCGGCTCGTCACGCCGCACCGCTCACCGCTCTCGTCAGCCGTCTCGCGGGTGACGTGATGATCGATGGCGTGCGCGCCGCGGATCCGAGCACGCTGTTCGCGAAGCCGCTCGGCGTGGGCACCGTGCTCGCCACCGGCGAGGGTCGCGTCGACGTCCAGTTCGGCGAAGCCTCGGCGTTCGGGCTCGGCCCGCGCTCGACGCTGGAGTTTCGCGCGTTCGATGCCGAGACGATCGAGCTCGTCGTCGAGGGTGCGGTCGACCTCGAGGTCGCGCCGCGCGCGCATGATCAGCGCTTCCTGATCACGGCGGGCGATCGCACGATCGAAGTTCGCGGCACGCGCTTCACCGTGAAGCACGATGCGGCAGGCACGCTCGTTTCGTGCCAGCACGGGCTCGTCGCGGTGCGCGAAGCCGCCGTCGCGGGCGAGCTCGAAGTCGCGACCGCGCGCAAGGCGTTCGTCCCGGCGCACGCGACCGAACAGCCGAGAGCCGTACCGCTCACCGCTGAAGAGCTCACCGCGCTCGCGACGGCGACGCCGTGGTCGACGCCCGGTTGGAATCCCGACCTCGCGCTCCACTCGGCGCCACTCGAGCTCACCGCACCAGTCGGTGCAGCACCGCGCGACATGCGCGACATACGCGTAGATGGCATCGAGCTCGGCGTCGCTCCCTTCGTGATGCGCGTGATGCCTGGTCGCCACACGGTCGAAGCCACCGATTCGACGGGGCGGTTCCGTCGCGCCGGTTGGGTCGATGTCGCGGCACCTGGTCCCGGCTCGCACACGGCGCACTTCGACGCCCCGCTCGAGGAGCCGCCCGCATCCTCGACGAACGCGGTCGCGGCGCGCAAGAAGCAGCTCGCCGCGGGCATCGATCACGCGCGGCTGCAGCAGTGCACGCGCCGGCTCGCGAAGTCGGGTCTGACCGATACGTTCGTCCAGATCGAGATCACGGTCGATGGAGCAGGCGCCGTCAACGTGCTCAACATCATCGATACCGATCTGCCCTCGGATACCGCAGCGTGCGTTCACGATGCGCTCGCCGACGTTCACTTCGCCACAGGCCAAGCGGCGAGCTGGCGCGAGAAGCTCACGCTCTAGGGCGACCGTCTCTTAGAAGCGAATTCCGGCGTACGCGTCGAGCGAGCGGACCTCGCCTTCGTTCTGCGACGACGGAGCCCAGAGATCGCCACCGCAGCACGGCACCGCCGACGTCCCACTCGTCGCGTAGTAAACGTTCGGCGTCGAATCGATCGTGCGCTGACCGATGTGAAATCGGGCGCCGATCGTGAGCCCACCCGCGGCGCGATACTCGAGACCCGCGCCCGCTTCGAAGTGATGACCATCGGTCTCGCCGGAGTAGCCGTTCGTCGAGCGATCGATGCCCGCACCCGCGAACAGCTGCGGCACGAGGCCGAGCTGGTTGGAGCCGAGGTCGAGCACGAGGAGGCCGGTCACCACCTTCATGTCCGTGGTGTCGGCCGCGTTGGTCTTCTGGATATCGAGCTCGGCCGCGAACCGTTGGGTCAGGCCGACCCGCGCGAACACCGACTCGGTGGTCAGCGGATTCTGGGTCGCGTTCGCACCATCCTGGGTCACACCGGCACCAACACCGACCGTGATGGAGCCCGCGAACGCGGAGGGGCAGGAAAGAAGGGCGGCGAGGGCGAGTCCACGAGCAAGGCGCATGAAGGCTCACACAGCACGCCCCGTGCCCACACAACCGCGCGAAACCACGCGTGAGGCCCTCAGAAATCCGAGAGCGCCCTCGGATTAACCAAGTGAGGCAACGATCTTCTCGGCCGCTCGGGTCGCCATCGCCATGATCGTGACCTGCGGGTTGACGCCGAGCGACGACGGCACCGAGGCGCCATCCACGACGTAGAGGCCCCGCGTGTCGTGGCACTGGTGATCCTGATCGACGACCGAGCGGCTCGGATCGACGCCCATGCGCGCGGTCCCCAGCGGGTGGTACGCGGACACGTCGAGGTCTCGGGCGCGGATCCCGGCGCGCCGCAGCTTCGCGAGATCGTCCGCGGACTCGAGCACGTCGAAGCCCGCGATCGGGGTGTGGATGCGATGTGCACCGGCCGCGAAGAACACCTGGGCCAAGATGTCGACTCCGCGCTTGATGTGCGCGACGTCGTGATCGTTGAGCGAGTAGCGGATCATCGGCTGACCCAGGACAGACGCGACCGAGCCGCGCGAGTGATCCTCGACGAGAAAGCCGAAGCTCGCGAC
>JANXOP010000431.1 GCA_025357755.1 Kofleriaceae bacterium
CGCCGTAAGGCGGCGAATGCCTGCAACAATCACAATGATGGAGCGAACGCGATCGTGGCGCTCTCGCAGTTCGTGTCCGCGGCCGCGCAGCTCACCGACTACGCGCGTGGCGTGACCGTGAACGTGGGCCTGTTCACCGGCGGCACCTCGAAGAACACGGTGCCCGAGCTCGCAGAGTGCATGCTGGATCTGCGCTACGAGACGGTCGCCGATGCGAGTGCATTGGTTGCGAGCCTGCGCGAAGCGGCGGCTGCGGTCCGGGTTCCGGGCGTCACGCTCGAGGTCGAGGGTGGCGCGAATCGGTTGCCGCTCGAGCGGACCACCGCGTCGAGTGCCTTGCGTGACGAGTACGCCGCGTGTGCTGCCGCCGAAGGCCTCGGTCAGGCAGAGGCGCCGCTGATCGGTGGCGGCTCCGATGCGAACACGATCGCGCCGCTCGGCGTGCCTGCGATCGATGGCCTCGGGCCGCGCGGTGCGGGCTTTCACACCTCGAATGAATACGTCGAGCTCGCCACATTCGCGCCGAAGATCCGCGCGCTCGTGCGGTTCTTGGTCGGACGGTTAGTGGACTAAGAATCGCGTCGCTTGCTCGCACAACTCGGCGAGCTCGTCGCGATGTGCTTCGATCTGCTCGAGCTCGGACTCCTCGAGGTCACTTGCTTTGCGGAGCTCGATCAGCTGGACATCCAACGCCGCGAGGCGCTTCGTGCAGCGCTCGAGGTACTCCGGCATCAAGGCGCCGAGATCCGCATCGGGCGACTGCAGGGAGGCGAGCCGCGAGCGCAACACGGGCATCCACGTGTCCTGGTGCTCGCGCAGCTGTGCCGCCATGAGTACGGCGGTCGGTACCTGATCGAGCGCGTGGTGCCCCTGGCGCACGAACGCTGTGATCAACGAGGGCTCGTCCCGGATCGCCGGCGCGAGGTCATGCCAGGTCGCGACCCGCACCGATTCGACGAGCAAGCGCCGCACGCGGCGTGATGAATTTGCGAGGGTCTGCGCACACCCGCGAATACGGTCGGGGGCGTCGACGCCCGGTGCGGGGGCGGCCCACCGCATCAACACGAGCCGCGCCTCGGCCTCCGGCAATTCTTCGAGCCACGCGAGCGCGTGGGAAGGCGCGTTCGCGCGGATCAGTGCCTCGAAGGCCTCGTGGCGGACCTCGCCATGTTGATCGTCGAGCAGGGTGATCGCGAGATCGAGCAACCACACCGGCGTGCCGGCGAAGATCACGCCGAGGATCGCGATCCGGACCTCGGAACCTTCGGAGGCCGCGCGCTCGAGGACGAGCTCCACCGGCACCTTGTGATCGATCGCGAGCCGCGCGACGAGGTGCATCGCCGAGGCGCGAACTTCGGGCGCGGGGTCGCGTCGAGCGAGATCGACGAGCAAGTCGTGTTCGCCGTGCCCGGCGAGGACGACGGCGAGCGTCCTTCTCACCCCCGGATCCGGCTCGTGACGCGGCAGATCGTTGGCGTTCCCCGCACGCAAGGCGAGCTCCCAGATCGCCCACACCCGCTCCTCGGGGCGACCCCGATCGAGCAGCTCGCGAAGCGCTGGCAACGCGAGCTCTCGCACCTCGTCGAACGTCTCCGCCACCCACGGAGTGTAGCGCGCTGCGGGGTGCGTGCAGGCGCTACTTTAGATACGCGGTGAAGAACTCGATCGTGTGGCCGAGCGTAAGGACGATATTCGCTCGCTTCTGCGCGCCGTGCCCCTCGTCGGGGAACAGGATCAATCCGCCCCGGACGTGGCGCTCGGTCATCGCATCGTGGATCTGCAGCGCCTCGCCAACCGGCACGCGCGGATCGTTGACACCCTGGAAGACGAGCAGCGGCGCCTTGATGCGATCGACGTAGTGGATCGGCGAGAGCTTGGCGAGCGCGTCGCGATCCTTCACCGGATCGCCGTACTCCGAGGTGCGCAAGATCCGGCGATACGGCGCGGTGTTCTCGAGGAACGTGACGAGGTTCGACATGCCGACCGATTCGGCGCCGGCATCGTAGGCACCCGCGAACATCGTCATCGCGATCAGCGTGGAGTAGCCGCCGTAGCTGCCACCATTCACGCCGATTTTAGGCGCGACGCCTTTGACCGCCCACGTCGTCCGGATGAAGCGCGCGCAGTCCTCGATATCGGTGATCACCGCGAGGCGTTTGGCACCGTCGTCGGCATGCAGCCACGTCTTGCCGTAGCCCGTCGAGCCACGCACGTTCGGCCACACGAGGATGAAGCCCGCATCGACGAACGCCTGCGCTGCCGCCGAGAACTCCGGTCGTGCCTGGCCTTCCGGACCGCCGTGGAACTGCACGATCACGGGGCAGGGCGTGGCCGCACTCGCGCACGCCGCAGGCCGTCGCACGTACATCGGAATCGGCGTGCCGTCGCGGGCGGGAAACGTCTCGAGTACGGCCTTCGCGAACGAGGCCGGATCGATCTCCGGCGCCGCCGGCAACCGCCATTCGGTGGTGCGGCGAGTCTGCCAATCGAACACCAGCGACGTCGGTACCGCCGAAGAACTATTCAGCCCGATCTGCGCGAATCGCCCGCTCGTCGAGAGCGACTGCAGCGTGGTGAGCTCTGCGGTCGGCAACTTCGGGATCGCGATCGGCGTGCCATTGCTCGCATCGATCACCTGTAGCCACCGTTGCCCGGCGTCGTTGACCGCGAAGTAGATCCGCTTGCGTGCGTGGTCGATCGCAAAGAACTCGACATCGTGCGGCTCGTCCGCGGAGAGCGGCTTCAACGTACCGTGCTCGTACACGTAGAGCCGGTGGTGCTCGCCGAGCTTGTTCGTGCGCACGATCAACTGCCCGGCCTTCGGCCCAAACGCGACCTGGTACTCCTCGCTCTCGCCTTGGCCGAGCAGGGGCACGAGCGTCTTCTTCGCGAGGTCGTACGAGCTGATCTCGATCTGCGTGTTGCCGAGCTCCTTCGCGAGCAACCAAACCCCGTCGCGTTGATCGATCACCGACCACAGCCCGGGATCGCCGAACACCAGCTCCTTCGTGCGGGTCTTCACGTCGTAGCGATAGATCGCGTAGGAGGCCGCATCGCGATCGTTCGCCCGGTAGTAGATCGATTTCGAATCGTCGCTGATGAAGGCGAGCGCGGTCTGAACGTTCGGCGTGTGCTGGATCAACGTGAGCGGGCCACCCTCGGGAGACAGCACGTAGAGCCCGGGATTCTCCGCACCACCGACATCGCGGCTCACGACCACGAAGCTGTCATCGGGCGCGAGCCCCGCAACCGTCGTCGCGTCTTCCCCCGCGGTGAGCTGGACCGGGTACTTCATCGGCCCGTCCTGCCGCCAGACCTGGGAGGTGCCGGTGATCTTCCACGAGAAGAACATCCGATCGCCTTTCGCGGTGATCACCCCTGCGTCGGCGCCGCGGACGTCGAGCAGCGCCTGGATGTGTCGCGACACCACCGGATCGAGCGCCGCTGGCGCGTACTTCTGAATGTCCTCGGGCGACACCGTCGCCGCACCGAGCCCGGAGTACGGCCGCTCGGGCACGAGCGGCATGCCGTGCGCGTACGCGAAGGGGTCGTACGAGGGATGCGCGTGCGGATACGAAAACGGGTCCGCGGTATCAGCCCTTGCTGATACGGCGAACCCGCACGCAACCACCATCCCGAGGAGCTTCATGCTCCCCAGGCTACCTCACATCTCGACGTGGCCGCGATGCTCGCGCTCCAGCGCGCGCTTCAGCTTGTCCAGTGCCGAGTTCTGGATCTGGCGAATGCGCTCGCGTGACAGGTGGTACTGGTCGCCGATCTCACGGAAGGTGCGCTCCTCGTCGTCTCCGAGGCCGAAGCGCTTGGTGAGCACGTCGGCTTCGATCGGCGAGAGGTGATGCAGCAACCGTTTGATCTGCGTGGTCAGCGTCGCCGTCGTCATCTCGTCCGCCGGGTTGTGCTCCTCGGTGTCCGGATCGGCCATCGTGTCGCCGAAGCTGCGATCGTCGTCATCGTGGACGGGCCGGTCGAGCGACATCGGCTGCCCCATGATGTAGCGATGCATCTGGTTGAGCTTCGCGAGCGGGACCTTCGCCGCTTTGGCGAGCTCCTGCGGCGTGGGCGGGCGACCGAGCTCGCCGACGAGCCCTTGCCGGACCTTCTCGAGTTGCTGCTGGGCCTCGAGCATGTGCACCGGGATGCGCACGGCACGTGCCTTGTCGGCGAGCGCGCGCCCGATCGCATGACGGATCCACCAGCACGCGTATGTGGAGAACCGGAGGCCGCGGCGATAGTCGAAGCGCGACACCGCGTGCATGAGCCCGAGGTTGCCCTCCTGGATCAAGTCCGCCAGCGGCATGCCGCCTCGATCGTAGCGGCGCGCCATCGTCACCACGAGACGCAGGTTCGCGCGCACGAACTCGTCGCGCAGGGCGCCCGCATCGCGGTGGGCCTGACGCACGTCATCCGCCCACGCATCGGCTTCCTTGCCGGCGCTGTCGCTCCACCACGTGTGCTCGCCCGCGACGGCACCTTCGCGAGCTCGATAAATCTCGCGCACCACCGCATCGATGTGAACGCGATCGAGATCGAGCGAACGGAACTTGCCCGCGTGCTCTTTGGCTTGCGCTTGAAGCTTCTTGGCGAGCTTCGGATCTTTGCGCGCCTTTTTCGAGGCGAGCAGATCTTCCGCGGCCTTCTGCAGCTTGGGAAACTTGATCGGCTCTTCGAAGTTCGGTTCGACGAGCGCGAGCATCGCCGCGCACGCCTCCGGTCGCGAGAACAGGCGTTCCCACGTGAGGATCTCGGTATCTTCGATGCCCTGCGAGAGCTCGCGCTCGTCCTCCGGCGTGAGCAGCTCGTGCTCCGCCAGATGACGGAAGTAGGTCGCCAGGTGGTCATCACTATCGCCTGCACGCATCGGTTTGACGGCACGCGAGGGCGTCGGCACCGGCCTCTCGTCGTTTGCCGGCGAAGGCGACACGAGCGAGCTAGGCTTGGTGCTCTGCGCCCGCCCAAGAGCCGTGGTCCGGTGCGCGGTACGCTGCCGGCGAGCTGTTTGAGTCGTGGTCATGATGCGTGCTCCTGGTTTCTGATAAGACGCCGCGAACATTGGAACCGTTGCAAAACGCGATTCGATTCCTCTGTTAAGAGTACGAGTCGACCGCCTTGGCGTTTCACTACTCACCAACTGCACGTTGCGCACCGCCGCGGTGCCGAGCAACGCCCCATCCGGTCAGGTAGGTAGGACACGATCACTCGGGAGTCTCCCGACGGTGATTTCAACCGTTTAAGGATCGCAGGTCCGTCTACCCGTGTCGGCTACGCTGATTCGAGGGGTCTGCACGAATGCCACACCGCGACAGTTTGTCGAGCGGAAATGTCGGGTTGTCAGGTTTCTAGACAGCCGGTGTGGGGCTAACCGTCAGCTGACGCTGTGTTCTTTTGCGGCGTGTGTAGGACCGAGATGCTGCTCGAGTCGATCGAGCAACGCGGCCTGATCGGGATGGATGATCCTGCGCGCACGCGTGATCTCGATGAACTCGACTTTGTCGACTTCCCACGAGGCGCACGTCGGATTCGCACCATCCGGCGCCCGTCCCGCGTAGCCGTGCACCCGTTTCTTCGAGCGGGTGTAGTCGACGTGGCCGAGGTCGACGAGCGGGCTGATGATCGTGAGCCCCGTCTCTTCCCACGTCTCGCGGCGCGCCGCGGCCTCGAGTGGTTCGTCGGGATTCGGTGCGCCCTTCGGGATGCCCCATGGAGCGCGCCGGTTGTAGTTGCCCGAAGGATGCACGAGCAACACTTCGACTTCGGGGCCGGTCGCTCCGTCGACGATCCGGTACAGCACGGTACCGGACGCGAGCTTGGAGCGAGGATCCGGCATCGTGTTTCGACCGTGCAAGACACCTAGTGGCATTGCAAGTGGCGGCCTCGTGAAATGGTGTACCGTTTCGGAATGTCCCAAGATCCCCGGAAAGCGTGGTTCGCGAACGTCGTCAAGTCGGGTCTGGAGAACCAGATTTTCAACCCGTCTGATGTCCTCGCGCATGCCACCCCGGACGTGCTCGCGAGCCATCTGCCTCCCGAGCTGCTCTCGAAGGTCCTCGCGGCGTCGCTGGCGGCAGGTGCGATGACTCCCGAGCGCGTGCTCGAAACCGTGACGCCCGAGATGCTCGCCACCCACATCCCGCACGAAGTGCTGTGGGCCTGCATCGCGGCCGCGGCGGCGCGTGCGGGGGTTACCAACGTGGTGGTGTCGTGAACGCAAAGGCGTTCCTCTCCGATGCACTCGGGCAGGCCCTCGAGCTCGGCATCGGCACGCCAGACGACGTGTTGAAGCACGTCACACCCGAGATCCTGGCGACCTACATGCCGAAGCCCCTGTGGGCGCGGCTATTCACCGCATGCCTCGGCGCGTCGCGGGTCGACGCGCAACTGGTCGTCGAGACCCTCGGCATCCCGAACCTGTGCGAGCACGTACCCGCGAGCATCCTGTGGCAGTGCATCGCGGAGATCGCGGCGCGCTCGCTCGGCCAGTCGTACAGCGCTCCGCCCCCGATCCTGACGCGCTCGCGGATCTCGGAGCCGAGCATCGCGGTGGCGCCTGCGGTCTCGGTCTCGTCCTCGATGCTCGCGCCGCCGCCCGATGCGATGGAAGCGCCGGTCCCTGCCGGCACGCAGCCAGGTGGCGTGCCGGGCATCCCGTCTCCGCTCAACGATCTGATCTCGGAGCTCGAGCAAGATGATCGTCCGTCCGCGCCGTCGCGCGCACGCACGCCAACCTCGCAGCGCTTCCGCACGAGCAACACCGGCATCGGTCGGCTCGGCCAGACCCAGCAGAGCGCGCAGCAACAGCGCCGGCCGCAGGCACCCGTGCCGCCGGCGCCGGGCCGTCCGCGTCGCACGGGTACGGAAGTCGAAGACGTCGAGACGCAGGTCGGCGACGAGGTCCGCGCTCGCGAGATCGCGGTCGATGATTCGCAGCTCGTCGACTGGCAGTCGAGCGAGACCACGTCGTCGACCGATGAAGACTTCAGCGACATCGCACGCAAACGCCGCGAGTGATTCGCGTATGTTTCGCGAGGTGAAGACCGAATCGATTTCGTACGACGTCGCTGGCGTCACGTATCTCGGCTACCTCGCGCTACCGGACAAGCCCGGTAAACGCCCCGGCGTGTTGATCTGCCACGAGGGCAACGGCCTCGGCGAGCAGGTCAAAGTTCGCGCGCACCAGCTCGCATCGCTCGGCTACGTCGCGTTCTGCGTCGACTACATCGGCGGTGGTCAGGTGCTCGGAGACATGCAGTCGATGATGGCCAAGCTCGGCGCACTCCGTGGCGATCAAGAGCACGTGCGCGAGCTCGGCCGGGCAGGGCTCGCCGTGCTCGCCGCGCGTCCCGAGGTCGATGCCTCGAAGCTCGCAGCGACCGGTTATTGCTTCGGCGGTACGTTCGCGCTCGAGCTCGCGCGCGGCGGTGCGGCGCTCCAGGCGGTCGTCGCATTCCACGCCGGCTTGAGCACGCGCAATCCGGCTGATGCCGCGAACATCAAGGCAAAGATCCTCGCGTGCATCGGCGCCGACGATCCACTCGTGCCGCCGTCGGAGCGCCTCGCGTTCGAAGAGGAGATGCGCGGTGCGAGGATCGACTGGCGCCTCCATCTCTACGGTGGCGCCGTTCACGGCTTCGCGAATCCGAACGCTGGCGCGATGAACAACCCGGCGGTCCAGTATCACGAGCCGACGTACAGGCGCTCGTGGGGGGACATGCTCGGCCTGTTCGCCGAGACCATCGATACTTGAGCTGCGCCCGCCCCGACGGTGCCGCTAACTACGGCTTTTGGAACAGCAGCACGAACCGATCGCTCGTGCCGCGCTTCTCGCCCGCTGCCTTCGGCGAGCTGCTCCAGTCGCGCTTGTCGTCGGGATTGCGGAGCACGTTCGACTCGCCGGCGAGCTTGAAGCCCGCGGCCTTTACTTCGCTATCGACGATCTTCTGATCGATGCGATGCAGCGTCTTCGTATCGGCGACGCCGTGGCCCTCGGCCGCGCTCGAATCGACGATGCCGTAGTAGCCGCCCTTCTTGAGCGACGCGAAGACTGCCTTGTTCATCTTCGCGCGGTCGAGACCCTCGATGTTGTTCGCGTCGTGATAGTTCAAGACCGTCACGACGAGATCGAGATCCTTCGCGTCCGCCGGGAACGGTGCATCGAGCGGCGCTTCGACGGCGACGACGTTCGCCATCACGGGCTTCGCGGCGCGCTCGCCAAACGGCTTCTTCGCGAACATCTCGTTGATCTCTTTGCTGTTCTGCGCCCAGACCTTGCCCTTGGCGCCGACGACGCGCGCCAGCAGCTCGGTCGTGTAGCCACCACCCGCAAAGATCTCGCCGATCTTCTCGCCCGGCGCGACCTTGAAGAACGTCAGCACTTCGCCCGGCTTGCGACCGGCATCGATGCGGCGATCGTCGTCGCTGCGATCCGTCGCGGCGATCGCGTCCTTGATCGGCTGCGTCACATCCGCGGCTGGCGTGTACGGCGGGATCGGGGCCGGAGTCGCCGAACCTGTTGCCGAGCCACTCGCAGCGCCCGAGCCCGCAGAGCCCGCGGCCGAACCGGCAACTGCCGAGCCCTGCTCGGGCACGCCCGGATCGATGCCTTCTTTCGGCTTTGCTTTGCTGCAACCGGCGGCAGCGAGGATCAACACGAGTGCGGTCAGTGATTTCATAACGTTTCTTCCTTTAGACAACGGCCACGGCTTCGATTTCGACCTTCGCATCACGCGGTAAACGCGCGGCCTGCACGGTCGAGCGTGCGGGCGGATCAACCGGAAACGCCTCGGCATAGATTCCGTTCACCTTCGCGAAGTCATCCATGCTTTGCAAAAAGATCGTGGTCTTGACGACGTGCTCGAACCCGGCACCCGCCGCCGCCAGGACCGCCACGAGGTTGGCGATCACCTGGCGGGTCTGCGCCTCCACGTCACCCTCGACGATCACCCCAGACACCGGGTCCAGGGCGATCTGTCCAGAGGTGAAGACCATCCGCTTGTCGCCCACTTGCACGGTCACGGCCTGGGAGTAGGGCCCGATCGCCGCAGGAGCCTGCGAGGTGCGCACGATGCTCTTGTGCATCTCGCGGTCGTATCACGAGATTGACAGCTGGCCGCCTACGTTGCTAAACAAGCGCCCCCGGGCAATTAACTCAGCGGGAGAGTGATTCCTTCACACGGAATAAGTCGCAGGTTCAATCCCTGCATTGCCCACGACCCTGCAACAGACCAGACGCCCTTCGGGGCGTTTCGTTTTTTCGGCAACCGCAGCGCGCAAGGGCCGATAGCGCCCGCATGACCCATTCACACGCGAGGCACTCATGATCGTCCTCTTAGTCCTGTTCAGCTTCGGCCTGATCGCGGCCGCCATCGCCTCGGGACGGAGGCGCAGCGGTGTCGGTTGGTTCTTCGTCGGCTTCTGCTTCCCGCTCCTCAGCTTGATCCTCTTGTTGGTGCTGCCTCCGGTGATCTCACTGGACAACTACGTCCCCGAGCTGGAGCCAGGTCCGTGGCAGATCCAGCAGCAGCAGTTCGCGGCCGCGCAGACCAAGAGTAACCAGGCGCTCGATGCGCTCGCGCGGCTCACGGACCTCAAGGATCGCGGCGCGCTCGACGAATCCGAATTCGCGGCCAAGAAAGCAGAGCTCCTGGCGAGCATCTGAGATAGCGCCCATCACCAAACGCCCCACCTGGGGCGTTTGGTGTTTTCGGCGCAACCGCGACTTCGCGCGCTGACCGCGGTTGAGTCCAGGCGAAGAAGGCGCGTACCTGACGCAACCATGGCTCACGTGCGCCGATAGCGAGCGCATGACTCACGACCAAGCGTTCGTACTCTATCTGTTCATCGCGATCGGTTCGGCGTCGCTCAGCGGCGCCCTCGCGGACGATCGTGGCCGCCGGATGGGGCTGTGGTTCGGGATCGGGCTCTGGCTCCCGCTGTTCGCAGTCGTGCTCGTCTGCAAGCTGCCCAGGGGATCGATGATGCAGAGCGACCCCGAGCCTCAGGCGTCGGAGCGGATGCAGTTCGCGGCCGTCCGCCGCTAGCGCGATTTGGCGCAACCGCACCGCGGTGGTGCCGATAGGACCTTCATGAACCCCCTCTATTTCACCGTCCCCCTCCTCTTTGGCTTTGTCTGCGCCGGCATCGCATCGGCCCGAAACCGCAGCACCGTCGGCTGGTTCGCGATCGGGTTCCTGATCTCGATCGTCGGCTTCATCCTGATCCTCGTGCTCCCTGCGATCGAGAACGACGAGGACTACGTGCAGGAGCCGGGCACGAATCAATATCGGCCCAAGCGCGAGATCAAACGTCGGAGCGAGGCCTTCGACGGCCTCGCCCAGCTCGCCGAGCTCAAGGCGCACGGTCTCTTGAACGAGGCTGAATTCGCCGCGAAGAAGTCGGAGCTGCTCGCTCGCATCTAAGATTGCGCGCAACTGGTCACGGCGCGCGCCGATAGAGCGCGTATGCAACACCAAGACATCATCGCAATTTGCCTGCTCTACGCGTTCCTCATGGCCATGACCGTCAGCGCGTTCGCGGCTGGCCGGAACCGCGGCGCGCTCGACTGGTTCGTGATCGGCCTCTTTTTCCACTTGCCTGCGCTGATCGTCGTGCTCGTCTTGCCGCGTGGAGTGCGGAAGGCGCCACGTCGTCGGCAACAGTACGCGAGGCCCAGCGACTCGAACGATTCGTTCCAGGCGCTCAAGCGACTCGCTCATCTCAAGATCTGCGGCGCGATCGACGATGCTGAGTACGTGGCGAAGAAAGCCGAGTTGCTAGCGCGGGTCTAGCTACGCGAGCAGCTTGGCGATCTTCGGAGACCCCATGCTGCGCGCCATCTCGACCGCGGTCTGGCCCTTGTTCGTCGCGACCTTCGGATTCGCACCCTTGGCGAGCAGGTACTTCACCGCCGCGAGGTTGTCGCTGGAGACCGCCTCGAGCAGCGGCGTGTCACCGGAGGTAGTGCGATCCTCGAGACCACAGCCGAGCGCGATGAGGCGGTCCCAGAGCTTGGTGTTCTTGTCACCGGTCGAGACGCAGTAGTGCAACGGCGAGGAGCCGCGCTTGGTGAGGCTGACCTTCGCGCCTTTGGCGACGAGCGCGTTGACGACCTCGAGGCTGCCGCTCTGCGCCGCGAGGTGCAGCGGTGTCTCGGTGTCGTCGTTAGGCCTCATCACGTCGGCGTTGTTCGCGATCAACCACAGCGCGATCTTGACCTCGGTCTTGGACATCTCTCCGCTGTTCGATTTGCACATCAGTGCCAGTGCCGTGTGACCTTCGTCGTCGGTAGCGTCGATGTCGCTGCCACTTCCGAGCGCCGCCTGGATCGCCACCAGACTTCGCTTCTCCAGCGCTGCGCGCAGTGCGTCCGCCATGCGCCAACTGTACGATAATTCGTGCGGACGGAGCCCGTCGCCCGTCTACCCTGAACATGATGGAAACATGTACCGGGTGTGGAGCCAGTGTCGCGGCCTCCGAGATTACGTACACGCCGGAAGCGAAGGTGGTGTGCTTGGCATGCGCCGCGAAGATGGACGTTGCTGGAGCCCAGGCGGCGGCGGCCCAGCCGAAGTGGATGGGCTTCGCCATCGCGGGCGCAGTCGCCGGCGCGGTGCCGTTCCTAGTGCACGCAGCAACGATCAGCTCGACATCGGTGAACGGTGTGGTGACGAGCTTCGTGTACCGCGACTGGATCGCCGTGATCTGCGGTGTCGTCGCGATTCCGATCGGTCTGATGGCGCTGTGGCTCGGACGCTCGAGCTTGATCCGGATGCAGGCGATCGCCGCAGGGATCGCGATCGCGCTGCTTGGTGGCTATCAGATCGCGCACGGGTTCGGTGTGTTCGAAGACGGCCGATCGGTCTCGAGCGAGATGCGCTAGTGCGGGAGCGCGGCTTCGTCGAGCGGAGCTTCGGGCTCCTCTTCGAAGTCATCCGGCAATGGCGCGGTCTTGACCGGCGGTTCGGGCGGAAGCTGCGGCACCGCGGTCTTCGCGGTCTTCGCGAGGTACTTGACGAGCAGACCGACGAGCTGTTCGTGCGCCTTGCGGACGTAGCCCTTTTGCAGCGGCCGATCACCGTTCGTGACGATCGAGAACACCAGCGGGCGAGTCGGATCGAAATCGAGGACGCCCGAGATCGCGATCACGGTCGCGAGCGTGCCGGTCTTGGCGTGGATGCGACCACGAATCTCTGGGGTGCGAAACCGGCGCGAGAGCGTTCCGTCGGTACCCGCGATCGAGAGCGAGCCGAGCCACGCTCGAGCGAGCTGCGCATCCGAATCGGGCGCGAAGCCAGCGGCGCTGCGTACGACCGAGACGAGCTCACGAGCGGTGACGCGGGTGTGATAGGAGAGCCCGGACCCGGTGTCGAGCAGAGCATCGGCCTTGTCGACGTGCGGGTGGCGCGCGAGCCATGCGTACATCGCGTCGACCGCGTGGTCCATCGCGGGCACTTCGCGGCGAGCGAGCGCGGTCGTTGTCATGATCACCCGGTCCGCGAGCCAGTTGATGCTCCACTTATTGACCTTCGTCACGATCTCCGCGAGCGTCGCCGACTCGTGGCGCGCGAGCTCGGAGGGCAGGACGCCCTTGGCGACAGCCTCGCCGACGAAGTCGCCGAGCTCGGCGGTCGCGATGTCGCCGGTGACCGCGATCTGATGTGCGCGCAGCGCCGCGCGCACCGCATGTGCCGCATCGGCGGTGTGCTCCTTCATGACGAGCGCGTACGTGGTCGCTCCGCCCTTGCCGAGCGTCCCCGCGATCGTGAGCTCGACGCGCAGGTGGCCGGCGCTGTCGGTCGTGGTCGCGGCGGTGTACGTGAGGTGCGGGCGCTGGATCGCCTTGCCGGTCTTCGCGGTGATCTTGAACGTGACGAGATCGAACCCTGAAGGCGCGGTGGCAATCGGCGCCTCGCCGGGCGCAGCGGCCTTGATGTCGATCGGGACCACCGCGCGAAACAAGCCATCACGCATCGGATCGGCGCCTGTGATCACGTTGCCATCGAGCGCCTTGATGCCGCGTGCGGCGAGTTGCGCGCCGAGCTCGTCGAGATCCGCGGCGACCAGCGTCGGGTCCCACGTGCCGAGCAGGTACACGTCGCCGTGGATCGTGCCGGTCGCATCGGGCTCCGGCCCGAGCAAACGCGTCGAGTAGCGAAAGCCGGGCCCCATGAGGTCGAGCGCGGTCGCCGTCGAGATCATCTTCACGTTCGAGGCGCAGTTGAGCGGGTCATCGGCGTTGACCGCGAACAGCGGATCGCCCGACTTCGCATCGGCGACATAGAAGCCGGTGTTGGTGTAGCGCAGGGGGCCGCGCAGCAGCTTCTCGATCTGCTTCGCGGTGTCTTCTTCGGCGGTCAGTGGCTCTTCGCGCCGGCCGACCACTTCGCGCCCGACGCGCATCACGCCAGCCTTCGCCGCGATCTCGACCCGCGCGTGCGCGCCGTCGTGGCGTGGCTTCGGCGCGACGGTCGGTGCCCGGGTCGCGATCGCGGGCGCGGCTGAAACACTCGACGTTGCCAAAAGCAACGTAGCCAGGAGGCGCTTCATTTCGGACCTCGCACGATGACGATCGTTGCGCCTTCACCACCATCACTCGGGCACGCACTCGCCATCGCTCGCACGAGACCGCTCGCCGGGCCGAGCAGATCCGCGACCACCGCTTCGCGCAGCGGAGCACCGACCTCGGAATGCAGCCCACGACCGTGGATCACACGTACTCGACGGCGGCCGAGCCGCCTCGATTCAAGTAAAAATTCGCGCAGCTTGGAGACGCCGTCTCCGACGGTAACGCCGTGGAGATCGAGCGTTGCTTCGAGGTGGAGCTTTCCTGTGCGGAGCTCGGCCACTTGTGCGAGCGAGACACCGGGTGCCCGCGCCGTGTAGCGGTGTACGTTGCCTTCGATCGTGAGCTTCGTCTCGGGCGGTAACACTTCGACGCGGACCACCGAAGGCGGGGGTGGTGGCACGGCGATCCGATCGCGCGAGTCGAGCGGCTGCGACCCACGCACCGCGTCCAGGAACATGGCCTGGTCCTCTGCAGACACTGCGGTCCGCTTCACCTTCACCCCTCCATTGTGTACTCGGAGCCGCGATAACGGTCCAAAAAATCTTGTAGGGTCCCGACCGATGTCGAGTCCTTTGCCCTCCCAGCCGCGCGTTGCCTACTTCTGCATGGAGTACGGCCTCGACCCTGGTTTCGCGATCTACTCCGGTGGCCTGGGCATCCTGGCAGGTGACCACATGAAATCGGTCGGCGACCTACATGCGCCCGTGACCGGTATCGGCCTGTTCTGGGACGAGGGCTACACCAAGCAGCTCATCGGAGCGACGGACGCCATCGAGGATCACTATCCGAAGACCTCGCGAGATGCGCTGCAGCGCGTCGAGCTGCCGAAAGGCACCAAGCTCGAGGTCACGATCAAGGGCAAGAAGGTCAGCCTGATCGCCTGGAAGGTCTCGCGCTACATCACCTCGACCCTCTACCTGCTCGAGGCCGAGAACGAGGCCGACCGCTGGATCACGAAGCGCCTCTATGGCGGCGGTGAGGACGATCGCCTGGCCCAGGAGATCATGCTCGGGGTCGGCGGCGTCCGGTTGCTCCAGGCCCTCGGCGTGCCGGTCGACGTCTATCACTTCAACGAAGGTCACGCGGTGTTCGCGGGGCTCGAGCTCCTGCGCCAGGGCGCGTACGGCGGCAAGACCCTCGCCGAGAAGATGACCAAGCTGCGCGACCACGTCGTGTTCACCACGCACACCCCGGTCGCCGCCGGCAACGAAGTGCACGAGCACGCACTGATGAAGAAGCTCGATGCCGATTGTGGCTTCACGCCTGCCGAGCTCACCGAGATCGGTGGCGCGCCGTTCTCGATGACGGTCGCCGGGCTCCGTCTCGCGCGGATCGCGAATGGCGTCGCCGAGCTCCACGGAGAGACCGCGCGTACGATGTGGAAGGACGTCGCGGGCGCCGCACCGATCATCTCGATCACCAACGGAGTCCACGTGCCGACCTGGCAGGATGCTCGCATCCGCGCGGCGCTCGTCAGCGAGAAGACCAAGGAACAACAAGATCTCGCGCTGTGGGCCGCGCATCAGAAGATGAAGCAAGAGCTCGCGGTCGAGCTCCACAAGCGCACGGGCATCGAGCTCTCGCTCGACAAGCTCGTGATCGGCTTCGCGCGGCGCGCGGCTTCGTACAAGCGTGCGGATCTGATCCTGGGCGACGACAAGGCGCTGAAGTCGCTGTTCGATCGCGGCATCCAGCTCGTGTACTCGGGCAAGGCGCACCCACGCGACACCGCGGGCAAGGAGCTCGTGACCAAGCTCGTCGCCGCCGCCAAGGCGCACCCCAAGCACGTGGTGTTCGTGCAGAACTACGACATGACGCTCGGCGCGATGCTGACGCGCGGTTGTGACATCTGGCTCAACAACCCGCGCCGTCCGCTCGAGGCCTCGGGCACCAGCGGCATGAAGGCCGCGATGAACGGCGTGCCGAACCTGTCGATCCTCGACGGTTGGTGGCCGGAAGGCTGCGAGCACGGTGTCACCGGTTGGAAGATCGGTGATGCCGATCCGAGCGACAACGCCTTCGACGACACCGCCGCTGCGAAGATCGATCTGCGCGATCGCGAGCTGCTCTATCAAACCCTCGATCGCGACGTGCTGCCGGCCTATGCCGATCGCGCGCGGTGGATCTCGATCATGCGCGCGAGTATCGCGATGTCACAGTGGCGGTTCTCGAGCGATCGCATGATCGAGGACTACCTCTCCAAGGTCTACTCAGGTCGGTAGAGGATCTCGCGGCGCTTGCCGCGCCACTCGAGGATGAAGAAGTCGCCGATCTGTTCGGCGGTCGCTTCGTCGAGGACGCGTTTCGGGGTCGGGCGCAGGCACGGATGATCACCAGGCTCGACCGCGAGCTCGTGGAAGTGCCAATGGTCTTCTTCTTTTTGGCCGTCCAGGACGTACGCGTCGTCGAAGGTCCAGCTCGGTGTACCGGCGCACGCGATCGGCGTCCCGTCGGTGCTGCGCACGGTGACCCTACGACGATACGTCGCGTCGAGCCGCGTGTCGGTACGTCTCGTGATCTCCCACCATTCGGTCTCGTCGTGGACGTTGCCCGCGGCGTCGACCGAGCTCGCCTTCCACCGCCACGTACCGGTCGGCGCGAAGCTGGTCGGCCACGGCGCCGTCGGTAACGTACCGCGCGCCTGATCCACATGCGCGAGCGTTTGCACGCCAGACTCCGCTCCCTGACCCCAGTGCAGCGAGAGGGAGCGTGCCGCGAGAGGCGCGCGGTAGTCGCCGAGATGACGAAACCCGTGATCGCACGGCGACGGCTCCGTGACGTACCCGGTCTCCTTGACCTCGATCTCCTCACCGACGAGATCGACGACGACGTCGTACATCGATCGCTGGCGATACGAGGGCATCTGGTTGCACTGGAACGGCGCATGATCGAGCGAGTGCACGGTCACGGTCCGGACGTAGCGCCCGGTGAGTCGCGCGGGCGCTCTCGGATCGTAGAGCAGCCGCCACTGTTCATCCTCGGTCCGCCCGGTGCCGCGCTCCTCGGTCTGGTAGTTCCACTTCCAGGTGCCCGCGAGCGCGAACATGTCGAGCCGTTCGGCAGGTCGCACCGCACGGCTCGACGACGCGCTCGGTTGCGAGCACGCCACGAACAGCACGAGCGCGAGGGCGACGCGCATCAGCCCGGACGGCGCGCGAACGTCTCGGAGACGATCTTGGCGATCGCGGCGTCGGACAGCGCCTCGGGGCGACGATGCGGACCATGCGTGGTGGGAGGGTCGTACTCCCACGCGATCCGCGCAGCGAGGCGCTCCGTCGCCTGGGTCTGCGTGAAGCCGAGGCGAAACAGCGTCCCCGCGCGATCGGCGAGCTCGGCGGTCACGGTGTGGAGGTGCGGCTTGCCATGCTTGTTCGGCGCCTTCGCCAGCCATTCGAAAGACATGGCGCGAGTATACTCGGGTCGATGAGGGCGCTGGTGCTCGCGCTGACGATCGCGTCGCAGGCCGCTACTCCTGCATTCGCGGGTGGCAGCGGGATCGTCGTGGTCGCACCTCGCGAGCAGCGGCCGGCGGTGACAGCCGCGATCGCGAAGGCCGTGCGCGAGGGCGCTTCGGTGGCTATCGTCGATGACGCGCTCGCGGTTGCTCGCGAGGCCGCCGCCGCGGGTGCGGTGCCGCTCGAGCAACTGGTCCAGTTCCGTCGCGTGCGCGAGCAGATCGAGGAAGGCTGGCGCGCGTATCACAGCGTCCAGCTCGAGTTTGCAGCGCAGCGCTTGGTCGCCGCGCGGATCACGGCCGAGAGCTCGCTCGCGCTACCTGGGATGACGGAGCTGTATGCGGATGCATCGTTGCGACTCGGCGTCGTGCTCGCGCAACTCGGGCGGAGCGGCGAGGCACACGGCGCGATCGCCTTGGCGCTCGCGCTCGATCCGGAACGCCCGATCACCCAGCTCGAGTTCTCGCCGGAGGTCGTCGCCGCGATCGATGCCGTGCGCGCACAGCCGAGTGCGACCCATACCGTGCGCGTCACGAGCGAGCCGCCGAATGCGCTCGTCACGATCGATGGGGTCGCGGTCGGTCACACGCCGGTCGCGCTGGAGCTGGCGCTCGGGCAGCATGTGGTCATCGCGCGTGCGCCACAGTTCCAGGCCCACGCACAGGCGTTCGCCATCGACGAGCACACGACCGAGCTCGCACTGCCTCTCGAGCACGACGCATCCGCGGCCGAGCTCGCGCTCGGTGTGGAGCTCGGGATGACCGATCGTGCCGAGCAGGTGGTCGCCGATCAAGTGCTCGCGCTCGCGGATCTCGATGACGTGGTGCTCGTGGTGGCGACCGATCGGCGGGGTGGCCCCACGCTGTTCGCCCAGCGCTGCGCCGGGGCACCCGCGCGTTGTTCGGCGGTCGTCGAGCTCGGTTATGCCGATCGCTCCGGGGTCGCCGCCGCGGCGCGCGCGATGTGGCAGGCGCTGCGCGCGGCGGAGCTCCGCTCTCCACCGACGTTGTTCGGCGATGCGCGGTTGACCGGTGCGGCCGTCGCGCACGGCTGCAAGGTGTGTCGCAGCCCGATCTTGTGGGCCGGCGTCGGCGCGGCGGCGATCGTCACGACGATCGCGATCATCGCGATCGCGAGCTCGTCCCGGCCACCGCCGGTACTCACGGTCGACCCCGGGCGATTCTAGCGCCCCGGTCAGTGCGAGAAGTCGGCCTGGAAGCTCGGCGTCTCGCCGGGCTTGACGTCGATCGAGTAGGCCTTCTCGACCGCCGGTGATTCACCATCGAACACGAGGCGAACCTCGTGATGTCCCGCGCTGACCTCGAACGTATTCGGCGCGTGCTTCTTCTGCTCTTGGCCGTCGATGAAGACCTTCGCCCACGGGTTCGCGCCGAGCGTGAGCGTGGCGGTGCCTGCGAGTGCGGTATCCGGCGTGGCGATCACGCGGCCTGCATCGAGACGCGCGACCACCAGCCCGGCATCGCGCGCGGTCCGCACCACACCGGCGTCGATCGGGATCGAGCTCGCGATCGCGGCATCGGGCTCGCTCGCATCGTGCACCGCGGAGTCGTCGGCGATGACGAGCGCAGGTGCATCGCGGAACACGCCCGCGTCCTCGACGCCCATGTGCAGCACGTGGTCACCGCGCTGCCGCACCATGACGACGACCGCCACGGCGAGCGCGATGCCACCGAGGCCGATCACGATCAGCGTCCCGCGCTTCGGCGGCTGATCGAGGCGCAGCCCCGCACGCTCGGGTTGCGGAATCGGGCGATCATCATCGAGCGCTGCTGGCTCCGGGCGCTCCGGGCGCTCGGTCGTCGCGCGAACAGGGCGCTTCGTGGTCGGCGGTAACAGGGGCGGGTCCTCGACGACGGTGGGCCGCGCCGTGACCTTGGTGGTGGGTGCCGAGTCTTCGGTCTCTTCGCCGAGCATGCCGCGCAGCTCGACGTGCGTCGCGAACGTCTGATGGCGTACGTGCTTCTTGCCCTGCGCGACCGTGCCGCGCGGAATCACCGCCGTACTCGGCCCGCCGGGCGCTGCGACCGGGCCGCTACCGTCGGCCTCCATGTTTGTCGGCATCCGCCGCGTCTCGGGTGGGCAGTAGCGCGCGACGAGCGCGGCCACGTCGCGGGGCCCCGGGGTCTCGTCGAGCGAGTAGAGATACTTGTTGAGCGCAGCGAGCATCTCGCCCGCGTTCGGCCAGCGCGCCGCCTGGTCGCGCTCGAGTGCGCGCATCGCGAGCTCGTCGAGCTTGGCCGGCACCTCGGCGCGCTTCGTCGAGGGCACGGGGATGTCGCCTTGCAACACCGCCTGCAGCGTCGCGTCGGCGTCGGGACGCGCGAACAGGCGCGCGCCGGTCAGCATCTCCCAGAACAGGACGCCGACCGTGAACAGGTCGGTCTGCGGGGTCAGCGCATCGCGGCGGACCTGCTCCGGCGTCCTGTTCTGGGAGATGCTGACCGGCGCGCGCCTGTTCGCGCGTCCCGACGCCGACGCGACGCTGCAGGCG